>NZ_JAAIYB010000053.1 GCF_010894475.1 Myxococcus vastator | reverse complement strand
GGGGGAGGGGGTCCGCCAGCCGGTACAGGTCCTGCTCCATCAGCCGGTGCTCTTCCAGGACGGCGGCGCAGGCGGCGCACTCGGCGGCGTGGTCCAGCGCGGGCCCTTCGCCGGCTTCCAGCTCCGTGAAGAGGACTTCGAGGTCCGGACACAGGTGGGGGTTCATCGCGGCGCCTCCTCGGTGGTCATCTTCTTGCGAAGCTTCTCACGAGCCCGGAAGAGTCGGGCCATGATGGTTCCAGGCGCGCAGCCCATGATCTGGGCGATCTCCTTCGTGGTGCGCTTCTGGACGTAATAGAGGGCGAGCACCTCCCGGTCGTCGACGGACAGGGTGGCCATGGCCTCCTCCAGCGACTGCCGCTCCTCGCGGGCGATGGCGCCTTCCTCCTGCGACGCCTCGCCGCTGGGGAGCAGCTCCTTCATGGGCTCCAGCTCCTCGGTGCGCACCTTGGTTCGGCGGCGGAGCAGGTCCAGGCAGAGGTTGCGGGTGATGGCGAGCACCCACAGGTCGAACGGGCGCGCGTCGTCGTAGCGGTGGAGGTTCTGATAGGCGCGAAGCAGCGCTTCCTGCGCCACCTCCGCGGCCTCGGCCTCGCGCTGGAGCAGCCGCAGCGCCAGGCCGTAGACGGGGCGCTGCACGCTGCGAACCAGGGCCTCGAAAGCGGACGGGTCACCTCGTCGGGCGGCCTGCACGTCCGCTTTCCAGGGGAGCGGCGGGGCTTCCTCAGCCATCAGCATCCCGATGGCATGGGCGAGCGTCCCGGGAGCGTCGTCGAGGGCAAGAGCGTTCACGCCTTGTCCTACGACGCGCCCGCCCGCCCATTGCATCCGGGCGAGACATCTCTATTTCTTCCGTGATTTCGCGGGCTTGGATTTCTGGGCACGCTGGGCCGCGGTCTCCGCGCGGGCCGTCTCACGGGCGTCCTTGCGCTGGCGCTGCCGCTCACGAAAGCCCACGGGTGTTGCGGGCGCCTCCGGGGCCGCGGGCCTGGCCTCGGGGGCCTTGGCGGCCAGGGTGCGGGCACGGCCCGACGCGGGCTCCAGGAGCTCCATCTCCCGGGGACCGGCGCGGCGGCGGCCCGGCGCGGCAGCGCCCCGGGCATCGCGGTTGCCAGCGGGCGGGCGGGTGTCGCGGTCTCCGGACGCGCGGCGGCGGGTGTCCGTGCCCGGCGCGCCCCGGCTCCCGGCGCGTGGGCCCTCCGCGTCACGGCGGGGCGGTCCCCGGCGGCTGGAGGGCTCGTGCGCGGCGGCGGCTTCTGCCTCCACCAGCTTCGGCCGCTGAGAGGCGCGGATGGTCTCCGCGCTGTCCTCCGCGTAGTCGAAGTGGAACAGCCGCTTGACGACCAGGGTGGCGTAGGCGCCAGGCGGCAGGGTGAAGGCGATGTTGACCTTGATGTCGTCGCGGCTGAGCTCGTCCACCTGCGTGCGGCCCACGACGAGCTTGTGTGGGAACGACAGCAGGGGCCGCTCCTCGTGCTTGAAGTAGAGCCTGCGCTCGGCGCCGGGGACCTGCAGGTCGGAAAGCTGGAGCTTCTCGCGGCCCAGCACCCAGCGCACGGCCTCCTCCACCTTCGGGTCGCTGAACGTCGAGTTCGGCGCGAGCAGGGGGAAGGTGGCGTCGCGCAGCGTGCGGAGCACCTCCGGGCTGGCGTCGCGGTGGAACAGCAGCGTGCCGGCCTGGTAGCGCATGGGGAAGAGGTGCTCGCGCGGCAGCATCAGCTGGAGGTAGCGCCGCACGCCCTCGTTCCAGAGGAAGCTCTGGTAGGTGAAGATGAGCATCGCGCGGTAGTCCGCGTCGATCTGCATGAAGGCGCGCAGGTAGTCACCCGGCTGGTCGCGCAGGGACTTGAGGACGCGGTGGTACTTGCGCGTGCCCTCGTAGGGGACGCGCGCGTCCCAGCGGCCCCAGTTCTCCCGCCAGAAGGCCTTGATCTTGGCGTCCTCCGTCCGGTCCAGCTCGGACGGCTTGGCCATGTAGTTGTGCAGCGCGGCCTCGAAGTCGCCCCGGATGAGGTCCTTGGCGATGAAGCCCTGGCCGTGCTTCAGCGAGCCGAAGCGCTGGCTGTCGAAGTAGTTGATGACGCCCAGGCGGTTGACCTCGGCGGTGGCCACGTTGAGGGGCCCTAGCGCCGCCGGCTGGAGCGAGCGCACCGTGACGGAGAAGCGGTTGGAGGTGATGTTGGCGGCGGACAGCGGCTTGTCCGTGCGGCCCAGGTACTTCAGCCGCAGGTCAGGCTCCTGCATGTCCACGTCGGAGCCGTCCACCGCGATGATCTGCTCGGTCCGGCCCTGCTTGTCCTTGAGGCCGCAGTAGCTGATGGCGCCGGGCTTGAGCCCGAACGCATCCCGCAGCCGCGTCACCGCGTCGAAGGTGGACAGCTTCTGCTTGTCCATCAGGTAGACGCGGTGACGTCCCGAGTCGACTTCGTCGAAACGGTATGACTCCTTGACGGAGAAGTCCTCGGGCTTTTGTTTGATTCGCACGGCGCCCCCTTACCAGCGCGGCGCTCCGGAATGAAGCGTCTGCGCCAGAAAGGGGATAACGTGACTTCTCATGCGAATCCTTCCCCTGCTGCTCCTGGCCCTGGCCCCAGGGTGTGCCTCCACGCTCTCCACGCAGCAGACCGCCCGGACGCTGGCGCCGGGCCAGGTCCAGGTGACGGGCGGGGCGGGGTTCTTCCTCCCGGTCGGCACGCTGGTCCGGGTGGTGGACGCCGGCAAACGTGAGGGCGAGGCGGCCCGGGACGCGATAGAGAATGACCGCCCCTACTCGCTGAGCGAGGAGGCCCAGCAGGAGCTGCTGACGGCGGGCGTGGCGCTGATGGTGGCCCCGCCGGGCGCCAATCCGGAGCTGATGGTCCGGGTGGGCGTGGTGGACCGGCTGGACGTGGGCCTGCGCTACAGCGGCATCTCCCTGCGCGGGGACCTGAAGTTCCAGCTGGCGCATGGCGGGGATGACGTGGGCCGCTACCTGGAGCTGGGGCAGCGCTCCTACGACATGTCACTGGGGGTGGGGGTGTCCCGGCACTTCTTCAGCAGCCCGGTCCTGGACGTGCTGGAGGTGGTGGAGATGGGCGACTTCAGCCGCTACGACGTGGAGGTGCCCCTGTACCTGAGCGCGGACTGGGGGGACGTCTTCAAGCTCTACGCGGCGCCCAAGTACATCTACAGCCGCACCCGGCTGAACGCGCGGCTGGTGGACTACGCCGAGCAGGGGAAGCCGGTGACGGGCTTCGACGCGACGCTCCCCACCACGGTGGGCAGCCACTTCGTGGGCTCCACGCTGGGCATCGCCGTGGGCTACCGGTACGTCCACCTCTTCGCCGAGGTGACGGGGGGCTACTTCCGGAGCAGGCCCCAGCTCTTCGGGATGAAGCGGGACCTGGGTGGGCTGACGGTGATGCCGTCGGTGGGCCTGGCCATCCGGATGGGCGGTTCGGACCGGAAGCCGACGGCTGGCCGCTGACCAGGCGTGCAGTGGTGACTTCCGAGCGTTCCCCGGTGACGATGGCCTCTGGTAGTGTCCAGGCCGGTGAGGATTTCCGCGTGAGCCAGTCCCCCGTCCCCTTCGCTCCCAAACCCGGGCAGCTTCGCGGCCCCCGTCTGACAGGGCGCTTCGCGGATGGCACGCTCGGAGAGTTTCCCCTGGGGCCGGCGACGTCCCTGGGCCGGCATCCGTCCAACACGCTGCGGCTGGTGGACCGGGAGGTCTCCAAGGAGCACGCGGTCATCGAGCGCGTGGGCAAGGACTTCCTCCTCAAGGACCTGGGCTCGTCCAACGGCACCTTCGTGAACGGCCGCCGGGTGAAGGAGCTCAAGCTGCGCGACGGGGACGAAATCTCCCTGGGCGCCTCGCGGCTCATCTTCCACAGCGGCGAGCCGGCGGCGCCGACCACCGCGCCCACCGCGCCGGGCGTGACGGTGGTGGCGCAGTCCATCTCCATGCCGGCCTTCCTGGCGCAGATGGACCAGGTGCCGCAGAACTTCCGGCCCGCCGAGCAGGTGACGGACGTGGAGGCGCTGCGCCGCGACTACGAGAAGCTGCGCATCGCCCATGAGTTCCACCGCCAGGTGAGCCTGCAGGGCAGCCAGACAGGGCTCTTCGAGCAGATCCTCAAGGTGGCCTTCCAGCTGCTGGCCGCGGACCACGGCGTCATCCTGAAGGTGGCCGCGGACGGCGAGTTCATCCCGTCGGCGGTGCACCACCGCTCCGACAAGGCCGTCAACGTCATGCTGTCCGACACCGTGCTCAAGCGCGTGGTGGAGACGGGCAAGGCGGTGCTGACGGCGGACGCCATCATCGACGAGCGCTTCTCCGCGGCGGAGAGCATCGTCGCGCAGGGCATCCGGTCCGCCATGGCGGTGCCGCTGAAGGTGAACGGGAAGATTCAGGCGGTGCTCTTCCTGGACAGCCGGCAGCAGATCAACGCCTTCTCGGAGAAGGACCTGACCATCCTCTCCGGCATCGCCTCGCAGGCGAGCATCGCGCTGGAGAACGCCGCGCTGGCCGAGCAGATTCGCGCCGAGGCCGTGACGCGCGCGGAGCTCAGCCGGTTCCTGTCCAAGGCCGTCGCCGACGCGGTGATCGCCGGTGAGACGGAAGACCTGGCGCAGAGCCGGCTGGCGGAGGTGAGCTGCCTGTTCGCCGACATCCGCGGGTTCACCACCATCTCGGAGAACGACTCTCCGCAAGAGGTGGTGGACATGCTCAACGCCTTCTTCACCGCCATGGCCGGGGTGGTGTTCCGCCACGAGGGGAACCTGGACAAGTTCATTGGGGACTGTGTCATGGCCGTCTGGGGGCCGCCGTTGTCGCACCCGGATGACGCCGCCCGCGCGCTGCGGGCCGCCCTGGAGATGCAGGACGCCGTGCAGGAGCTGAACCGCCGCCGCGTGGACGCGGGAAAGCAGCCCATCGAGGTCGGCGTGGGGGTGAACACCGGGCAGGCCGTCGTCGGCTACATGGGCAGCGCCGAACGCCATGAGTTCACCGCCATTGGCGACACGGTGAACACGGCCTCGCGCCTGTGTGGCATGGCGAAGAGCGGTGAGGTGCTGGCCTCCGAGTCCACGGTGCGCAAGGCGGGCGCCGGCTTCGACGTGGAGGGGCTGCCGGCCCTCCAGGTGAAGGGCAAGGAGAAGGCCGTGCCGACCTACCGCGTCCACGGGCTGGAATACACCACCGCCGCCTCCTCCTCACGCCGCGCATGAGCCCGACGACGCAGTCCTGCCCCAACTGCGGCCATCCCCACGACATCCGCGTCTACGTGAGCGGCCAGCGTGTCCAGTGCCGCTGCGGCATCCGGTTCGAGGCCCGCCGGGGTGACGTGGCCGCCGAGGTGGCGCGCAACACGATGGTGCCCACCGGCAGCGGCCTCCAGGAGCGGCGTCCGCCGCCCCATGGGACCTCTGGCGCGGTGACGGTGGTGCCCCAGGCGGAGCCGGAGCCGGGCATCGAGATTTCGCTCTCTCGCGTTTCGGAGCCCGTGCGCTCCGGGCCCCACGGCGGCGTGAATGGACCGCCGGGCGTGGCGGCGCTGGAGAGCAGCGGGGTGGCCATGCCGTCGAGCAATGGGAGTTCGGACGCGCCGGTGGACCCGACGCTGGTGCGCTCGTCCGCGAAGACGGGCTCGGGCAGCGCGCACTCGGACCTGAACGGGCACGAGGACAGCACCTTCGTGGGGGGCGGCAAGGTGGAGCTGCCGGGGTTCGAGCTGCTGGAGATGCTCGGGCGCGGCGGCATGGGGGAGGTGTGGCTGGCGCGGCAGCAGTCGCTGGGGCGCACGGTGGCGGTGAAGCTGCTGCCGCCGCGGCTGGCGAAGGACCCGGAGTTCGTCACGCGCTTCGAGAAGGAAGCCACGGCGCTGGCGGCGCTCAACCACCCGCACATCATTCAAATCATCGACCGGGGCGTGGCGGGCGAGCACTACTACTTCGTCATGGAGTACGTGGAGGGCCGCTCGCTGCGTGAGGCGATGTCGGCCGGGCTCACGCCGGAGAAGGGCATCAAGCTCCTCCTGGCGGTGGCGCGCGCCATCGAGTGCGCGCACGACAAGGGCATCATCCACCGCGACCTGAAGCCGGAGAACATCCTGCTGGACGGGCGCGGGCACGTGAAGGTGGCGGACTTCGGCCTCGCGGGCATCCGCGCGCCGGACTCACGCCTGCAGCTCACCGCGACGTCGGTGGCCATGGGCACGCTGAACTACATGGCGCCCGAGCAGCGCCGCGACGCGAAGAACGTGGACGGGCGCGCGGACCTCTTCTCGCTGGGCGTCATCCTCTACGAGGTGCTCACCGGAGAGCTGCCGTTGGGCCGCTTCAAGCTGCCCTCCGCGCGGGTGCCTGGGCTGGATTCGCGCGTGGACCCGGTGGTGGACCGCCTGCTGGAGCAGGACCCGGCCGCGCGCTACGAGAAGGCCGGTGAGCTGTGCGCCGCGCTGGAGGCGATGACGGCCACCAGCTCCGCGCCGGGCATTCCCCAGAGCGAGCTGGACGGGCGCCTGGTGCCCGCGGCCGCGCGGTCGGTGCGGCCGGCGCGGCAGACGGCGCTGTCGCGGCAGCTCCGTTCGGGCTGGCGGCGCGTGCGCGGTGGCCTGTCGGTGGTGGGCGGACTGGCGCTGCTGGGCTTCGCGGTCCGGTGGTTCGTGGGGCCGGTGAGCCTCCACCTGGGCGACGACCAGCGCGTCATCCTCGGCACGAAGGGGGTCCGGGTGAAGCCCGGCACCCAGGTGCTGCCGCCGAACACCTACGGCGAGGTCTTCTCCACGCTCTCCTTCGCGGCGCCCGCCAAGGCCGGGGGCACCGCGCGCCTGGAGCTGGGCTTCAACGAGGGCAACGAGGAGCTCAACGTCCACAGCGGCCAGTGGCGGCTGGTGGATGGGGAGCTCCAGGCCTTGCAGGCGGGCAAGGAGACCAATGGCCGGCGGCTGGTTCCGCGCGCGTACATCGCGCAGCGCTACTTCTCGTCCAACGACTTCACGGCCGAGGTGCTGATGGACGTGGCGGCGCTGGGACGGGAGTACGCGCAGGACGCGGATGCGCAGCACTACGGCGAGCTGGCGTTCCGCATCAAGGACTTGCAGGTCTCCGCGTTCGCCATTCCGGACGTGGGCATGCGGCTGTCGTGGCGCTACTTCATGCCGAACGGGCGCGAGGTGGTGGGCAACAGCGCGCAGGACACGGAGGCGCTCGTCGAGGATGAGATGCCGCTGCCGGCCCACGGCCCCTACCAGGTGCGGCTGCAGCTGCGCCGGAACAGCTCGGGCGTGCTGGTGGAGGCCTTCCTCAACAACGAGCGCTTCGCCCGCAAGCTGCTGGTGGGCCTGGAGGACCGCGTGGGCAAGGTGGCCCTGGGCTGCCGCAACCTGTCCTGCTCGTTCGATGACCTGAAGGTCCGGGGGCACCTGATGCCCCGGCCCGTCCGCCGCGTCGCCGCCAGCCCCGAATAGCAGCCCACACGGGCAGGCGGAGGCTTGCGCGGACGCCGCTCCATCCCCACCTTGCGCTTGGCATGTTCCGCCACGCGGGTGTCCATGCCGAGCCTTCAGGGGGACGGAATGGAGCTATGGCGCATGGCGCTGGCGCCGGTCTACGCGGCGTGCCTGTTGGGGCTGTTGGTGGCGGCCTTCGCCTACGGGCGCAAGGACGTGGCGTCCCGGCCCTACCGCGTGCCCCTGGTGTGGTTCGGACTCCTGGCGGGGGTGTCGCTCGTCGTGCTGCGGCACGTCCAGGGGACCGGGGCGGTGCTGGCCTCGGAGACGGCCGTGAAGGCCATGGGCTCTGTCCTGCTGGTGCTGGCCGCGGGGTTGGCGCTGCGGGGCGCCTGGGCCCGGACGCGCGCCAACGTGCTGCGGGGTTCGGCGCCGGTGCCGCTGGATGAAGCGGTGGCGGCCCTGCGCGCCGGAGCGTCGCCGGGCTGGGGCGTCTATCACGGCGTCCTGGACGCGGAGTCGACGTTGACGTCGCCCGGTGGCGTGCCGTGCGCCTTCTTCGACGCGGAGGTGCGCGAGGTGGCGGCGGACGGGCAGCGCGGGGCGCTGCTGTCTCGTGAGCGCGCGTATGCGCCGGTGCTGGCGCTGCGGGGTCAGCGCGTCAGCGCCACCGTGTCCTTTTCGCCCGCGTCGCTGATGGCCCCGGTGGAGGTCCGCCGGTGCAAGGCGCTGCCAGGCACGGTGCCCGCGTCCTGGTATCAGACGGCGCATCCGGACGCGGCGAGCGCTCCCTCCACCGGCGCCGCCGAACCCGAGGCCCTGTCCTGGGAGCGCGTGGGCGCGGTGGGCGAAGCCTGCCTCGTGGTGGGCGAGCTCCGCCGAGGCCCCGTCGAGGGCGGCTACGTCCTGGGCGGCCGGGAGGGAGGCCCCGCGCTGTTGGTGCTGGGGCCGCAGGCGCCGGCCACCAGCGAGACGCTGGCGCGCCGGGCCTGGCGGCACTTCGCCGCGGCCGGGGTGTTGTCCATGGCCGCGGCCGTCGTCCTGTCCTCGGCGCTTTGAGGCGCGCTCAGTCGGCCCCGGTGTTCCCGGTGCCGCGCGTGGTGGAGAACACGAGCTGCTCCTCGCTGTCCGCCACCCGCACCGTGAGGGTCCGCTCCAGGCCCGCGAGGCCCAGCGGCGTGGACTGCGCCAGGTCCGCGAGCAACGAGCCCGCGGCGCGCAGGTGGAAGCCGGTGGTCCACATGCCCTCCAGCTCGCCGAACACGGTGCGCAGCTCGTCCGGGGCCTTGCGCTCGTCAATGGCGCGGCGCAGGCGCACCATGCCGCTCACGAAGTTCCGGCACCGCATGAGCGTGTTGGGGTTCTTCGAGATGACCTCCGCGAAGCTGAAGTTGCCGCCGCCCGGACGCCACTCGCTCTCGATGAGCTGCAGGTCCTTGCCCAGGTCGCGCACCGTGGGGTCCTTCTGGAAGTACCACCTGGCGATCTGCGCCGCGCGGCTGGGCGACAAGTCATTCAGCATGAGGCTGCCTTGCTCCTGCACCTCGCGGAGGTAGGCCTCCCAGATGGGGGCGTAGACGGCGCGCCGGAACTCGGGGGAGGCGCGGGGGAGCTGCTCGCTCCAGGGCAGCGCGCGGGCCAGGGCGCGTGAGAAGCGCGACAGCTCGAGCGTCTGGATGCGGGGCACCAGGGCGCGGAACGAGTCATCCGCCATCTTCAGCTCGAGCCGCGTTTCGATGGGGTGCTTGCCCACGTCCTCCTGCATGGCGCTGATGACGCTGGCCGCGTCCTTCGTGTCCAGCACGCCCCAGACGACGGCGTCATCCACCGCCTGCTGCAGGTCCTTGCGCGACAGCTTCTTCTGCCGTCCCCACAGCATCAGGTGCAGGCCGTAGCCGAAGTCGGAGGCGACGGGGGTGGGGGAGAAGCGCGTCATGTCCGCCTTCAGGTCCACCACCCACTGGCCGCGGGTGCCCAGCAGCTTGTCCTCGTAGCCCCGGCGGCCGAGGAACGCCATGCGCCGGGCGCCCTGGAAGTTCTCCTGCGTCACCCAGGACTGCTTGCTGACGTTCTTCGCCTTGAGCAGCTCGAACGAGCCAATCCCCAGGGAGAAGCCGTAGGCCTGCTGGCGCGTGAGCGTGGTGGCGTGGAGGTAGTTGCGCAGCTCGAACTCGCTCTGCTGGGCGGGGAGGCTCTTCATCCACTTCAGCAGCTCCACCAGGTTGCCCTTGAGCAGGGACTCATGGAAGCGCATCGCGGTGACGTCCTCCACGACGACCTCCATCAGCGTGGAGGTCTCCGCCAGGCGCAGGTATTCGTACTCGAAGCCCTCGGCGACCTGCGTGCGGACGGCGTTCTCCAGCGCCTCGGAGACGCGGGCCTTGAAGTCGGCCCAGGCCTGCGGGAGGTTGGCCGGGTCGGCCAGCTGCGGGTCGATGCCCAGCCGCTCCAGCACCTGGCCCAGCACCTTCTTCTGGGTGTCGTCCAGCTTCGCCTTGCTGGCCTTGTCCACCAGGCCGTCCATGATCTCCACCGCGGTGGCGCCCTTCTTGGCGAGCTCGCGGAGGACGGGCCCCAGCAGCGCCTCCAGCACCTGGCCCAGCTGGGACTTCACCGCCGCCGGGTCCAGCAGCTCCACGGTGATGCCCAGGCCGGCGGAGAGCGCCTGCTCATGGGACTTCACCTTGCGCACGGCGACCTGGATGCGGCCTGGGCGGGGACGGGAGAAGCTGAGCTGGTAGTCGTCGGTGAGGGACACCCGGGCGGAGAGGCCGGCCTTGGCGCTGGTCTTCAACGCGAGCAGCTCGTTGCCGCGCAGGAAGCCCAGGCGGTTGAGGTTGGCGGGGAAGAGGTCCGCCCAGTTGAGCTCCAGCCGCGTGTGGAGCGCGCCGCGGGCCTGCCACGCCACCGCGTCCCCCGTGCCAAGCTTGGCCAGGTCGGTGGCCTGCATCAGCCGCAGCTCGGACAGGTCGGCGCGCACCGCCTCGCGCATGTTCTGCCCCAGCGGGTGCGCGCGGTAGTCGCTGAGCGTGACGGACAGCTCCGTCTGGTTTTCGGAGGCGAGGAAGGACAGGCTGGCGCTCACGGCGGCCTTCACGCGCGCGGACACCTGGTAGCGCATCCAGCCCACGTCGCTGCCCAGCAGCAGCTGGGGCCGGGGGCCTGACTCAGCGCTCTCCGGGCCCGGCTCGCCGATGATGCCGTTTTCGTCCACGTCACCGGGCGAGTTGAAGTTGCGGATGGACGCTTCGCCGGTGGTTTCGAAGGAGAGGGTGAGGCCGTGCATGGCCAGCTTGGGCGGAAGGATTTTCTCTTCCGTGAAGGTCCCCTGGGCCAGCGGCACCTTGATGTCCTGGTCCTGCAGCTTCACGTCGGGCACCTTGCCCGCCACGACGTCGGGAAGCTTCTCCAGCAGCTTGTTGACCACTTTCATGCGCATCCCCCTGGGCTGAAGCCTCCCGCACCGTGGCCGGAGGCCTCTTCGTCGTACGCCGTTGCTCAGCTCGGAACAAGGCGGATACTCGAAAAGCCCGGTGGTCAGCGGACACCTGCCCTGGAGGGAGGGGTCAGGGCTCGTCGCCCAGGCCGAACTCCTTGAGCTTGCGCGCGAGCGTGTTGCGGCCAATCTCCAGCACGCGGGCCGCGGCGGTGCGGTTGCCCTTCACGGCGTCCAGCACGCGCAGGATGTGGCGGCGCTCGACCTCCGCCAGCGACAGCAGGCCCGCATCCCCGGGCGCGGGGGCCTCCGGCGCGTTGACACCCTGGGCGGCGGCTGGAGGCGCCAGGGCGGCCCGGTCGACGTTGGGCAGGGGCAGGTGCTCTTCGAGAATCTCCCCTTCGCAGAGCACCACGGCGCTCTCGATGCAGTTCTCCAGCTCCCGCACGTTGCCGGGCCAGCGGTAGCGCTTGAGCCGCTCCAGCGCGGCGGCGCTGAGGCGGGGCGGCGTCAGCCGGTGCCTCCGGGCGACGGCGGCGACGAAGTGGCGGGCGAGCCGCTCGATGTCCTCCGCGCCGCGCTCCCGCAGCGGCGGCAGCACCACCTCGACGACCTTGATGCGGTAGTAGAGGTCCTCGCGGAAGCGGCCCTCGGTCACCATGCGGGCCAGGTCCCGGTGGGTGGCGGCGACGATGCGCACGTCCACCTTCACGGCCTGGGTGCCGCCCACGCGCTCGAACTCACGGTCCTGGAGGACTCGCAGCAGCTTGCCCTGCACGGGCAGGGGCAGCTCGCCAAGCTCGTCGATGAACACCGTGCCGCCGCTCGCCGCCTCGAACTTGCCGGGCACGCGGTGGTCCGCGCCGGTGAAGGCGCCGCGCTCGTGGCCGAAGAGCTCGTTTTCGATGAGCGCGGCGGGCAGCGCCGCGCAGTCCACCTTGATGAAGGGCTGGTCCCTGCGGGGGCCGTTCACATGGACGGCGCGGGCGAACAGCTCCTTGCCGCTGCCGCTCTCGCCGCGCAGCAGCACTGTCGCGTCGGTGGGCGCGGCCTTGCGCACCAGGCGGTAGATGGCCTGGAGCTGCGGGGACTCTCCGATGATGCGGTTGAAGAAGTAGCCCACCGGCACCTGGGGCTGGTCCTTCGCGCGCTGGAGCTCCTGATAGAGGCTGGTGCCCTGGAGGGCGGTGCTCACCTGCGAGGCGATGGCGGTGAGCCGCTGCGTGTCCTCATCGGTGAAGCGGTCCGCGCCGCGGCGGTTGAGGACCTGGAGCACGCCGTAGAGGGCGCCGTCCCCGTCGCGCAGCGGCACCGCGAGCAGGCTGGTGGTGCGGTAGCCCGTCATCCGGTCGATGTCCGCGAAGAAGCGCTGCTCGCCGCGCGGGTCCGGCACGTTGATGGCGTGGCCCGCCTCGGCGACGGTGCCGGCGACGCCCTGGCCCAGCTTGACGCGAATCTGGGACACCTCGGGCAGGTGCGCGGCGCGGCTGAACAGCTCGCGGCGGGCCGGGTCCAGCAGCCAGAGGGTGCCGCGGTCCGCTTGCAGGGTGATGGCGATGCGGTCCATCAGCGTCTGGAGGAACGCGTCGAGGTCCACCTCCCTGCCAACGAGCCCCCCGAAGGGGAGGAGGACCTGGGAGACGTCCGAGGGGGCTTGGGGCATGGCGGGCAGCGGCGGAAGCACGAAGGCGGAAGCCACACCATAACATCCGGAGGGCATGGGGCCGCCCCTCTCAGGCCGCGCGGCCCAGCACCAGCCGCTGGCCCTCGCGCGCGGGCTCGCAGACGGGGAAGAGCGTGCGCGCCTGCTCCGCCATGTCCTCGAGCACGTCGTCACCGTGCGCCGGGTCATGGTGGAACAGGCACAGCCGGCGCGCGCCCACCAGCCCGGCCACGCCCGCCGCGTCCATCATCGTCGAGTGGCCCCAGCCCTTCTTCGGCATGCCCTTGCGGCCCTCGTATTCGTCCGGCGTGTACTGCGCGTCCAGGCACAGCACGTCCGCGCCTTCGATGAGGCGGCCCACCTCCGGGGCCAGGTCCTCCACGCGCACCTCCACGTCGGTGGCATAGACGAACGCGTGTCCATCCGCCTCCACGCGGTAGGCCAGACAGCCCTGCGGGTGCGGCACGTCGATGGGCGTGACGCGGAAGGGGCCCACCTCCACGGGCCGGGCATGCAGCGCGGAGCGGAAGTCCATCCGCGAGCGCATGGTGGAGAGCGGCACCGGGAAGTGGGGCGGTTGCATCTGCGCGGCCAGCTCGGACTGGAGCGCCTGGGCCCCATTCGCGCCCGGGCCGTAGAGCGTCAGCTCGGACGTGGGCAGGTAGGCCGGCGTGAAGAAGGGGAAGCCCTGCACGTGGTCCCAATGCAGGTGGGAGAAGAAGAGCGTGGCCTTCTGGGGCGCGCCCTCGCGCATCATGACTTCGCCCAGCGCGCGGAGGCCCGTGCCCGCGTCCAGGATGAGTCGGTGGCCCTGGCTGGTAACCTCCACGCAGGACGTGTTGCCGCCAATGCGCGAGCCCGACACCGCGATGCTCCCCCGAACGCCATGAAACCGGACTTCCATCGTGAGTCTCCTTGAATGGCGTCTCCGCCTGGGACGCCCTCATGCCCGGAGCCTCAGAGCACGGGGTGTGCCATTTCCAAGTGACTGGAATCACGAGCGCGAGCCACGGGTGTGCCTACCGGTGCTCCAGAATGGAGCGCGCCTGGCTGGTGCGGGCGATCCAAACTGGCGCGGAAGGCCCGCGTCTACGCGGTGGCGGCGGGGGCCGGCTGCGGACGGCGGGAGTCGAAGGCCATCAAGATGGCGCCGACGACGAGCGCCGCGTCCGCGACGTTGAAGGCATACCAGGGGTTGAGCGGCCAGAACCCGAGGTCCGCGACGACGAAGTCCGTCACGCTGCCCAGGCGGACGCGGTCAATCAGGTTGCCGATACCGCCTCCGACGAGGCCGAGCGCGACGTGCAGCCGGTAGTGGTCCGCGGGCGCCTGGCGGACCAGGTGGATGACCAGCAGGAAGACGGGGAGGGCCACCGCGCTGAGGATGAGCTGGGCGTAGGGCAGCGACCGGAACATGCCGAAGGTGATGCCGGTGTTCTCCACGTACTGGAAGCGGAGGACGTCGCCGAAGACGCTCATGCCGAAGGCGCCCAGGGGCTTCACGTGCTCGCGGACCAGGACCTTCGTCCACTGGTCGAGGATGAGGAGCAGCGTGGCCAGCCCGCCCACGACCAGGTATTTTCGACGGTCCGGAGTCATTGCGGCGCAGCCTCCTACAATTGCCGGGACCCGACAACCACCCGGAGTCTCAGTCCGCCTGCCTGGGAAACGAGTGCTTCTGTTCCTCCAGGGGCAGCACCAAGATGGGGGCGGTGTCATCCCGTCTCGCCAGCCGCCCGCGGTGTTCCCGCTGCAACCTGTCGCTGCACCTGTGTCTGTGTGACGAGATCCCCCAGGTCCACACACGGACGCGAATCCTCCTCCTGCAACACGTGATGGAGATCGCGAAGAAGAGCAACACCGGCGGCGTGGCCGCGCTGGCGCTGGTGAACTCGAAGCGCATCATCCACGGCTCACCCACGGGGAACTCGGAGCTGGAGCTGCTCTCCGAGCCCGGGACCTGGCTGCTCTATCCGGATGGGCCCGCCGCGCCGCTCGATGCGCCCCCGCCGCGGCAACTGGTGGTGCTGGATGCGAGCTGGTCCCAGGCCCGGCGGATGACCCAGCGGGTCCCCGTGCTGCGGACGCTTCCTCGCCTGGCGCTGCCGCCACCGGAGCCTGGCCTGCTCCGGCTCCGCGAGCCCTCGCACCCCTCCGGGATGTCCACCCTGGACGCCGTGGCGCGCGCGGTGGCGGCGCTGGAGGGGCTCGAGGTGGCCCTGCCCCTGGCGCGGCTGGCCGCGCTCCGGGTCCAGCGGATCGCCGAGTGTGGGACCCTGTATTGAGTCACCCGGTGTCCGCGCTCCGCGCCGTGTCTTCGTGACGGGGCGCGCGCTCGAGCGGGGATGGGTCGGCTCAGGATGTCTGTGATTGTGTCGCCAGGGGCTCGCGGCGGCGTCCGCCACCGCGATGTCAGAGGCGCGGGTTAAAGGGAGTGCTGCCGCAGATGAGACTCCTCCGTGTACCTCGTGGAAAATCAGGAAAACTTGCACTTGCGGACAAAGTAAAATTCACGTAACGTCTCTGTGACGTCAGCTTAGGCTGGCGCTTCTATTTTCAAGAAGTGATGAGGGGGAGGGTCCCCGGGAGCTTCGGGGGCACTGCTGGGCGGATGTGGCTGTATCCGTGCCGACGCCGGCATGGGCGCCCTCCTGGGTGCGGTGTGTCTTTCAATCAGGCGGCTCCGATTCGTCAACCAAGGCTCTGCGGCCCATTGCTGGCTGCGAAGCCGTACTTCATTCCACGCCATGACCGCACGCATCAGAGAGCGCCAGGAGCACTGGGGCACCATCATCTATGACAACCTCCGCGATGAGTTCTCGGCGAAGGTGTTCGAGGGCTGCGTGCCTGTGCCGCGAAGTCCCATCGGTTGTGGATGGCTGGTCACCGCGCCGTGCAACCTCAAATGTATCCACTGCTACGGGAACGTCGAGGACCTGCCGTCGAAGCGGCTCTCCACGCCCCAGCAGCTCAAGGTGGCCGACGAGATCATCCGCGCGGGAATCATGCGACAGATTCTCTCCGGCGGTGAGCCTTTGATGCGCCGGGACACCCTGAACGTCATCGACAAGCTCACGGACCATGGTGTCGCCACCATCCTCGGCACCAACGGCACCTTCCTGACGCAGCAGATGATGAAGACGGTGTCTCGCTGCACGCGCGTGGAGATCAGCCTCGACTCCATGGACGAGCGGGTCAACAACGAGATTCGCCCCAGCCGTAGCGTCAAGGGCAACACCTACCAGGAGACGCTCCGGGCCATGGGCCTGTGTGTGGACCATGGCGTGGCGCCGCGAATCCTGACGTGTCTCAACCGCCACAACAGCCAGCATGTGGAGGAGCTGGCCCAGTTCATCTACGAACGGGGCATCCGCGACTGGGCCATCTCCTGGACGCTCTCCGCCGGCCGCGCCTATCACATCTACGGCGAGCTGATGCCCGAGGAGACGTCGCATGTCACCGCGGCCGTGGAGCGGCTGCGGGAGCGCTACCCGGACATGCAGATTCGCCTGTCGGACCGCACCGTCAACTACAGCCGCTACTACTTCCTCATCTGGCCAGACGGCATCATGGGCACCGAGGAGATCGTCACCGGCAAGAAGCTCTTCTTCAGCTCCCTGGTGACGGGCACCGTCCAGGACGGTTGGAAGCAAGAGAACTACGACCTGGACGCACACCTCCGGAAGTGGGTGGGGGACCGCATCGAGGTCATTCCCATGCAAGGCCGCGAGCCCCTGGTCGCATAGGATGTCCGCGGCATGGAGCTGATTGACGTCATCGACCCGCAGGGGCAGGTGGTGGGGCGCGCGCCCCGCGAGCAGATCTACAGCCAGAAGCTGCCCCACCGCATCGTGCATGTGCTGGTGGAGCGCGACGACGGCAAGGTCTTCCTGCAGCGGCGCTCCCGGCAGATGACCTTCATGCCCGGCCACCTGTGCACGTCCGCGGGAGGCCACGTGGGCGCGGGCGAGGCGCCCCTGGAGGCCGCCCGGCGGGAGCTCCTGGAGGAGCTGGGCCTGGAGGGCTCGCTGGCGCCCGTGGCCGAGTTCGTCTTCGACGACGGGCACCACCGGCGCATCTTCCTCTACCGCGCCCGCCTGGAAGGCCCGCTGCGCTTCTCCGAGCGGGAGGTGGACGGCGGCCTCTTCCTGGCGCCGGACGAATTGGGGCGCCTGCTGGACGAGCCCTGTCATCCCCAGCTGTGGCCCTGTCTGGAGCGCCTCTTCCCCGGGCCGAGCGCCGACGCGCGGACGCGATGGAAACCGTCCTCTACTCGCTGACGTCCGTCCTGTTGCGGTCGGGGAACAGCGTCTTCGACCGGCTCAGCTACGGGCTGCGCCGCCAGTCCATCCTCGTCCTCAACTTCGCCAACAACTTCGTCCCGTTCCTCTTGCTGGCGGCGCTGACGCCGCTGCTGCCCATGGAGGACAGGGCGGGGTGGGCGCTCTACGGCAACGCGAGGCTCGCGCTGTTCGCGGTGAGCGTCCAGGGGGTGGCCTTCGCCTTCTCCTACGGCTTCCGGAACCTCACGGTCGCCCGGGTGAACATCGCCTCGCGCATCGGGGATGTGCTCATCCCCCTGGCGCTCATGCTGTCCGGCCGCGCGGTGCACTGGACCGAGTACCTGTTCGCCCTCGCCGTGTCCGGCTGCTCGCTGCTGGCGGCGGGAGGTGGCTCGGACAACCGTCGCGCCCTGTGGCTGCCGGCGTTCTTCATCACAGCGGCCGTCGTCGTGCAGAGCCTCTGCGGGGAGCTCTTCTTCCAGGGCCAGCCTTCGGGCGTGGCGTCCAACCTGGAGGTGAGCACCGCCTTGATGTTCTGGCGGAGCGCGGCCTGCCTGGTGTTGCTGCTCCTCTTCGGCGCTCGGGGGACGCTGGGGGCGCGGTTGAGCGAGCTGGTCGTGGACAGCCGTGCACGCACCAGCCTGCTCGTGCGCGCCCTCTTCACGGTGGGCAATCAGGTCGCCTTCGTCATGGCGCTGGCGGCGGGCAACCGCGTCGTCGCCTGGCCCATCCTCAACTCGGTGACGCTCTTCTCCCTGGTGTTCGCCAACGCCTTCATCCAGGAGGCGCCCGCGCGGCGCGAGGTGTTCGCCGTCGTGGCCATCGTCTCGCTGGCCGTGCTCAAGGCCGCGCTGTAGCGCGTGACGACGCCAGGTCCGGCAGCACCTGGTCCGCGAAGCGCAGCGCGAGGGCGGTGAGCGTCAGCGTCGGGTTGATGGCGCCGTTGTTCGGGAAGTTGCCGTTGGTGAGGGCGAACAGGTTCTTCGTCCCGAAGACGAGGTGCCTGCCGTCCACGACGCCCGAGTCCGGCGTTCGGCCGAAGCGCGCCGTGCCCACCGAGTGGTCCGCCCGGCGAATCACGCCCGAAACCCAGACGTCCGACTCGCGGCAGCCCGCGGTCTTCATCACCTGCATCAAGGTGTCGGTCATCCACTGCCAGCGCGCGGCGAACCCCGCGTCCACCGCGTAGTGAAGCTCCACCCGGCGCTCGCCCGGCGTGCCCGTGAAGCGCAGGCGGTTCTCCGCCTGGGGGAACTCCTCGATGAAGCCATGGAGGTTGAGCCGGCTCTCCCGGCCGAACGAGGCGATGTACCCGGGCGCCAGCTGCTCCTCGCGGACCCAGGCCTGCAGGTCCGGCTCCTCCGGGTACTCGGAGAAGATCATCTTCCCGGCGGCCTGCTGCTCCGGCGTGTCGAAGTGCCGCGAGAAGAGGGCGGGCATGGGGACCTCGCGCCCGTTGAACGCCCGGGGTGGCTTCGCCAGCTTGCCCTCGAGCTTCAGCATCGGGTGGGTAATCAGGTAGCGCCCGAGCGCGGGCAGGCGCTGCTCATCGAAGCCCGAGTGCCACAGCAGCTTGGGCGTCTCCAGGGCGCCCGCGGCCACCAGCACGGCGTCCGCGTCCAGCGTGGCCGTGCCGCCCTCGGCGGTGCGGTAGGTGACGCCCTGGGCCACCTCGCCATTCATGCGCACGGCCAGCACCGGGCTGCTCGCGAGCAACCGGAAGCCCGGGTGGGACTCCATGTCCGCCAGCAGCAGGGTGGGGTCGAAGCGCGCGCCCATCGGGCAATACCGGCACGTGCCAAACGTCATGCACGGGCCGCCCACGCCCTCGCCGCCGGGGCCTCTGCGCGACATGGGGATGTGGTCGTAGGTGATGCCCAGCGCCTTCAAGGCGTGGCGCACCGGCTCCGACTCGATGGGATAGGGTGGGCTGTTCCACTTGAAGGGCCGCGAGCGCCAGGGCGTGGGATGTCCGTCCGCGGGCGCGTGGGGGCCGGTGACGTTCAGCAGGGACTCGGCCTGGCCGTAATAGGGCTCGAGCTGGGCATAGCCGAAGGGCCAGTCGCTGCCCTTGCCGGTGCGCTTGCGCAGCTCCAGGTCCTCGGGCTGGAGGCGCGGCGTCCAGCCGCTCCAGTGCAGCGTGGATCCGCCCACCGCCATGAGCCGGCTGCCCTTGATGAGGAAGTGGTCGCGCGCGGGCTGGACACCGGGGCGCGAGTTGGCGTCACCCTGCGTGTCCTCACAGGCGTGGTAGGGCCGCACGCCCGTGGTGACGAAGTCCAGCCAGCGGCGCGAGTCCCGCATGGGCGTGCGAGGGCCGGCTTCGAGCATCACCACCTCGTAACCCCGCTCCAGCGCGGCGCGGGCGGTGATGACCGCGGCAACCCCACTTCCGACGATACACAGCCTCATGGTTGTCAATTCCTGTCAGCGGCCGCGCTGACTACAGCTCGTCCGAGGCGTGAAAGGAGCCCGACTCGCGTGGTTCGTGCCAGAGCCCGCCCATGTGGCCATTCATGTTGCCGAAACCAAACGTCCGGAAGCCCCCGCCGACCAGGGACATGATGGCCAGCTCACCCACGACCTTCACGCGGTGGAGCTCCGGCAGCTCGGAGAGCCACTCCACCGAGAGCTGCTCGGGCCGCTGCACCGCCGCCGCGAAGCGGGTGTAGGTGGCCAGGTACGAGGGGCGCTCCTCGCATTTGAGGCGCAGATGGCCTTCCAGCAGCGCCTCGTCGAGCTGACCGTCCATGCCCACGAAGCGCGCGAGCCGGCGGGCCGTGTCGAGCAGGGCGTCCCGCACGTCGTCGGGGAGGGGCCCCGCGCTGTCGGGCGCGATGAGCCGCAGGGGCGCCGCACCCACCGTGGGAGCCGCGAGCCGCGGGCGAAGCGCGCCGCAACTGGAGGCCACCACGCCGATTCCCAACCACTGCAGGAGCTGTCTGCGATTCAGCAGCGCTTCCGTCAGCACTGTCTCAGTGGAGGGAGATGGTTTCACGGCGTTGTTCATGACGCGCTCAGCCCCCATGCTGCCCCAGTCTTCCCAGGGGAAGCAAGGGTTGCTGAGATTACCTCGTTTGCTGTCGGTCGGTCTTGATATGCTGTGCGGACTGGAGACTGCAATGAAGCGTTTTCTGTGGCTGTCTGTTGTCGCGGTGGCGTCGGTGTCCAACGTGGCGCTCGCGAGCGAGGCGCTCGCGAAGGCCAAGAACTGCACGACGTGTCATTCCGCGGCGGCGCGGCTGGTCGGTCCCTCGTTCAAGGAGATTGCGGCCCGCTATGCGAAGCAGGAGGGCGTGGAGGACAAGCTGACGCAGCGCGTGCGCAAGGGCGGCAGCGGCGCCTGGGGCGCCATTCCGATGCCGGCGAACGCCCAGGTGTCGGAGGCCGAGGCGCGCGCGCTGGTGAAGTGGATCATGACGCAGAAGTAGCGTGAACCGCCGCTGCCCGTGGCTTCTCTCCCCGTGGGACGTCCGGTATAGACCGGGGCCATGGCGTTCATCGCGTTCTCCACCATCAAGGGCGGCGTCGGCAAGACGACGCTCTGCGCGCATGTGGCGGCGGCCCTCGCGGATGCCGGGCGCCAGGTGCTGCTGCTGGACCTGGACCCGCAGGCCCATGCGTCGCTGGTGCTGGGGCTGGAGAGCCGGGAAGGCCCGTGCGTGGGGGACGCGCTCGGGCCCCGTCCCAGGCACACGCTGGCGCAGGTGGTGGTGGCCTCACCGAAGCGGCCCGGCCTGTTCATCGCCCCCGCCGCGCCGCGCATGGCCGCCCAGGAGCGCGAGCTGTTCCAGTGGGGCCACCGCCTCCAGGCGATTCCGCGCGCGCTCAAGACGCTGGGGTGGACGCCGGACGTCATCCTCGCGGACACCCCGCCCAGCATCGGCGCCTACACCGAGGCCGTGCTCGCCACCGCGGACCTGGTCGTGGCCCCCGTGCCCACCGGCGCCTTCGCGCTCCAGGGCCTGGGCGAAATCGAGACCGCCTGGCGGGACGTCCGTGAGCAGGGCGGCGAGCTGGTCGCGGTGGTGAACCTGTGGGACCGCCGCACCACCGCCACCAACGAGGCCATGGAGGGCGCGCTGAGCGAGTCCACGGTGCCCGTGCTCCGGGCGCGCATCCCGCGCTCGGAGTCCATCAACCAGGCGGGGCTGGGCTACGAGGTGGTGTTCGACACGAGCCCCCAGGCGGCCGGCGTGGAGGAGCTGCGGGCCCTGGCGCAGGAGCTGGCGAAGCGCGTGGGCCTGCGCTGAAACGGCGAACGGCACCGTCCGCCACGAGGGCGCACGGTGCCGTCCAGGCGAAGCCGAATCAGAGGTGGTAGTGGCCCGAGGCCTCGGGCTGGTACGGCACCGCGACGATGCGCAGCCGCTTGGAGCGTCCGCCCGGCAGCGGCCAGGTGATGGACTGCCCCACGGACAGGCCGATGAGCGCGCTGCCGATGGGGGCCAGCACGGAGATGCGGCCGTCGTCGCTGCTGGCGTCGCGCGGGTAGACGAGGGTGACCTCCCGGCGCTCTCCTGACTGTTCGTCCTCGAAGACGACCTTGCTGTTCATCGTCACGACTTCGGGTGGGATCGCTTCCGAAGGCACGACGCGAGCCCGGGTCAGCTCCGCGTCGAGCATTTCCGCGAACTCAGCCGTCCGGCCGCCTCCGTTGTGGTCCACCACCTGGCGCAGGCGCTCCAGGTCGGTTTCGGTCACGATGAGGGACTGCTCGCTGGCCATGTCACGGGCCTCCTGTGGGAGGAAGTTATGGGTTAAGCCCATTCTAACTGCCCAGCCCGCGGTTTATTCCCGAGTCGTTCCCAAAACGACCCGGGCGTCCAACTTCGCTCAGAAGGCGCAGTCGGCGCCCCGGGTGGGCAGCACGGAGCGCCCCCCGGAAAGATAGGCATCGCAGGCCTTGGCGGCTTCGCGGCCGTCCGACAGGGCCCAGACGATGAGGCTGGCGCCCCGGCTCGCGTCCCCGGCGCAGAACACCCCGTCCGCGGACGTGGCGAAGCGCGCGTCCACCTGCACCGTGCCGCGGGGCGACAGCTTCACCCCCAGCGCCTCGGAGAGGTTGCCCGCCTCGGGCCCGGTGAAGCCCATGGCCAGCACCAGCAGGTCCGCTTCGAACGACACCTCGGTGCCGGGACGTTCGATGAGGCGGGGCAGGGCGCCGGGCTCGGGCTGGAAGTCGACCTCCACGGCGTGCAGCGCCTGGAGCCGTCCGTCGCTGCCCGTCAGCCGCTTCGTCATCAGCGCGAAGCGGCGCTCGCCGCCTTCCTCCTGGCTGGTGGAGGTGCGGAAGATGACGGGCCACCTGGGCCAGGGGTTGCCCTCCGCGCGCACCGCGGGCGGCGCCGGGAGCAGCTCCACCTGCCGCACGCTCGCCGCGCCCTGGCGCAGCGCGGTGCCCAGGCAGTCCGAGCCGGTGTCGCCGCCGCCCAGCACCACGACGTGCCGGCCCGCCGCGTCCAGGCGCGAATCCTTCTGGCCATGCCCCGAGACGAGCCGGTTCTGGTGCTCCAGGTACGTCATGGCCTGGACGACGCCGGACAGCTCGCGTCCGGGGACCTCCAGCTCGCGCGGACGGCGCGCGCCCAGGGCCAGCACCAGCGCGTCATGCTTCGCGCGCAGCTCGCGGTAGCCCAGGGCCCCGCCCACGTCCACGCCGGTGACGAAGGTGATGCCCTCCGCCTCCATCAGCGCCAGGCGCCGGTCCACCACGGACTTCTCCAGCTTGAAGTCGGGGATGCCGTAGCGCAGCAGGCCGCCCGCATGGGCGTCCCGCTCATACACGGTGACGGTGTGCCCGGCCGCGTTGAGCTGCGCCGCCGCCGCCAGTCCCGCGGGCCCGGAGCCCACCACGCCCACCGTCTTCCCGGTGCGGCGCGCCGGAGGCCGGGGCTTCACCCAGCCCTCCTTGAAGGCCCGCTCGATGATTTCCTTCTCCATCTGCTCGATGGTGACCGGGTCCCGGTCGATGGCGAGCACGCACGCGGCCTCACACGGCGCCGGGCACAGCCGGCCCGTCATCTCCGGGAAGCCATTGGTGCGGCTGAGCAGGTCATACGCCTCGCGCCAGCGCCCACGGAACACGGCCTCGTTGAAGTCGGGGATGAGGTTCCCCAGGGGACAGCCCTGGTGACAGAAGGGGACGCCGCAGTCCATGCAGCGGCCGGCCTGCCGCCTGGCCTCGTCGGGGGCCAGCGGCAGCGCGAACTCGCGCCAGTCGCCCAGCCGGTCCGCCGTGTCCCGCTTGTCCGCGTGGACGCGCTCCCACTCGATGAATCCCGTCGGCTTACCCATGGCTCAGGCCCTCCCCGCCGCGGACCGGGGCGGCGGCAGTGGATGTGGACTCCGGCGGTTTGCGCGCCGCGCGCCGCGCCTGGAGGACCCGCTTGTAGTCCGTGGGCATCACCTTCACGAAGCGCGGCACCATCAGCTCCCAGTTGTCCAGCACCCGCCGCGCCAGCGCGCTGCCGGTGTGGTGCAGGTGCCGCTCCACCATGCCGTGCACCAGCCAGATTTCGGACTCGTCCACCAGGGACTCCAGCTCCACCATCTCCAGGTTGCAGCGCTGCCGGAAGGACTGCTCGCGGTCGAGCACATAGGCGATGCCGCCGCTCATGCCGGCCGCGAAGTTGCGCCCGGTGGGGCCCAGCACCACCACCGCGCCGCCCGTCATGTATTCGCAGCCGTGGTCGCCCACGCCCTCCACGACGGCCTGCGCGCCGCTGTTGCGCACCGCGAAGCGCTCCCCCGCGAGCCCCCGCAGGTACACCTCGCCGGCCGTGGCGCCGTAGAGCGCGGTGTTGCCCACCAGCACGTTCTCCTCGGCGGTGAAGCGGCTGGCCTGCGGCGGGTAGACGATGATGCGCCCACCGGACAGGCCCTTGCCCACGTAGTCGTTGGCGTCGCCCTCCAGCTCCAGCGTCACGCCCTTCACCACGAAGGCGCCGAAGCTCTGGCCCGCGGAGCCCTTCATCCGGACATGGAGCCGGCCATCCGGCAGCCCCTGGCCCCCGTGACGCCGGGCAATCTCCCCCGACAGCAGGGCGCCCACGGCGCGGTGGGAGTTGGCCACCGGCACGGTGAGCAGCATGGGCGGCCCGCCGTCCAGCACCCCGCGGGCGTCGCGCAGCAGCGCGTGGTCCAGGTGGTCGGACACGTCCTTGATGCGCGGCGCGGTGCAGTGGCGCGGCTCGCTGTCCGGCGCGGCCGGCGCGGCCAGCAGCCCGGACAGGTCCACGCGCCGGGCCTTCCAGTGGTCCACCGCCGGGCGCTGCCGCAGCAGGTCCACGCGGCCCACCAATTCCTCCAGGGTGCGGGCGCCCAGCGCGGCCATCCGCTGGCGCAGGTCCTCCGCGATGAGGAGGAAGAAGTTCACCACGTCCTCGGGCTTGCCCTGGAAGCGCTCGCGCAGCCCCGCGTCCTGCGTGGCGATGCCCGCCGAGCACGTGTTGAGGTGGCACTTGCGCAGCATGATGCAGCCCACGGCCACCAGGCTGGCGGTGGCCATGCCGAACTCCTCGGCGCCCAGGAGCGCGGCCACCAGCACGTCGCGCGCGGTGCGCATGCCGCCGTCCGCCTGCACGCGGATGCGCGAGCGCAGCCCGTTGTGCACCAGCACCTGCTGCGTCTCCGCCAGCCCCAGCTCCCAGGGCAGGCCCGCGTGCTGGATGCTGGACAGCGGCGAGGCGCCCGTGCCGCCCTCGTAGCCGGAGACGACCACGCAGCTGGCGCCGGCCTTGGCCACGCCCGCGGCGATGGTGCCCACGCCCACCTCGCTCACCAGCTTCACGCTGACCCGCGCGGCCGGATTCACCGACTGGAGGTCGTAGATGAGCTGCGCCAGGTCCTCGATGGAGTAGATGTCGTGGTGCGGCGGCGGCGAGATGAGCGTCACGCCCGGCGTGGACCAGCGCACGCGGGCGATCCGCGCATCCACCTTGTGGCCGGGCAGCTGGCCGCCCTCGCCGGGCTTGGCGCCCTGGGCCACCTTGATCTGGAGCTCGTCCGCGTTGACCAGGTACTCCGTGGTGACGCCGAAGCGCGCGCTGGCCACCTGCTTGATGGCGCTGCGGCGCGAATCGCCATTCTCATCCCGCGTGTAGCGCCGCGACTCCTCGCCGCCCTCGCCGCTGTTGGAGCGCCCGCCCAGCCGGTTCATGGCGATGGCCAGCGTCTCGTGCGCCTCCGCGCTGATGGAGCCGAAGGACATGGCGCCGGTGACGAAGCGCCGGGCAATGGCGAGCGCCGGCTCCACCTCCTCCAGCGGCACCGGCGCGCGGCCCTCGTGGGAGACCTCCAGCAGGCCGCGCAGGTTGCAGTGCTCGCGCGTCTCGTCGTCCGCCAGCCGCGAGTACTCCGCGAAGGTGGCGGCGTCATTCTCGCGCACCGCCGCCTGGAGCCTGGCGATGGTGGCCGGGTTCCACTTGTGCCGCTCGCCCAGCCGGCGCCAGCGGTACTGGCCTCCCACGGGCAGCATGCCGGCCTCCACGTCCGCCTCCGCGCCGAAGCCGCGGGTGTGGCGCTCCTGCACCTCGCGCCCCAGCTCCGGCAGGCCCACGCCCTCCACGCGCGACGCCGTGCCGGTGAAGTGCCGCTCCACCAGCGCGCGCTGGAGCCCCACGGCCTCGAAGAGCTGCGCGCCACGGTAGGACTGGAGCGTGGAGATGCCCATCTTCGACATCACCTTGAGCAGACCTTCCTCCACGGCGTGGATGAAGCGGTCCTGCGCCTTCTCCGCGTCCACGGCCAGCTCGCCGCCGTCCGCCAGGGCCCGAAGCGTGTCCAGCGCCAGGTACGGGTTCACCGCCGCGGCGCCGTAGGCGAACAGGCAGGCGAAGTGGTGCACCTCGCGCGCCTCCGCCGTCTCCAGCAGCAGGCCGGTGTACATGCGGATGCCGTCACGGACGAGCCGCTGGTGCACCGCGGACATGGCCAGCAGCGCGGGGATGGCCGCGTGCGCCGCGTCCACGCCGCGGTCGCTCAAGAGCAGGATGCTGGCGCCGGCGTCCACCGCGTCCACGGCCTCGGCGCACAGCTTCTCCACCGCCGCCTCGAGCGCTCCCTCGCCGCCGTCCAGGGCGTAGAGGAGCGACAGGCGGCGCGTCTCGAACAGGCCCTCGTCGTTGATGGCCGCCAGCCGCGCGAGCTGTCCGTTGGTGAGGATGGGGCCGGGGAGGGACAGCCGGTGGCACTGCTCCGGCGTCTCCTCGAAGGTGTTGCTCTCCGGGCCCAGCGCGGTGGCCAGCGTCATCACCAGCGACTCGCGCAGCGGGTCGATGGGCGGGTTGGTGACCTGCGCGAAGAGCTGGTGGAAGTAGGAGAAGAGGCTGGGGGCCTGGTCGCTGAGCACCGCCAGCGGCGTGTCCGTGCCCATGGAGCCCACCGGCTCCTTGCCCGTCTCCGCCATGGGCGTGAGCACCGAGCGCACGTCCTCGGCGGTGTAGCCGAAGGCGCGCTGGGCCCGCCACAGCTCCTCGCCGCGCAGCCGCACCGGGGCGGCGACGGCGGGGAGGTTGTCGAAGGTGTAGACGTTGCGCTGGAGCCAGCGGCGGTAGGGCCAGCGCGTGGTGATATCGCGCTTGACCTCCTCGTCCTCCAGGATGCGGCCCTCGGTGGTGTCCACCAGCAGCATGCGGCCCGGCGTCAGGCGGCCCTTGCGGCGCACCTGCGCGGGCGGCACGTCGATGACGCCCATCTCCGAGGCGAGGATGATGCGGTCGTCCTCGGTGACGAGGTAGCGCGCGGGCCGCAGGCCGTTGCGGTCCAACGTGGCGCCGATGAGCTGCCCGTCCGTGAAGGCGATGGCCGCCGGGCCGTCCCACGGCTCCAGCAGCGCGGAGGAGTATTCGTAGAAGGCGCGCCGCTCGTCGGACATCAGCGCGTCGCCCTCCCACGCCTCCGGAATCATCATCATCAGCGCGTGGGGCAGGGGGCGGCCGCCCAGGTAGAGCAGCTCCACCATGTTGTCGAACTGCGCCGAGTCGCTCTTGCCCGGGACGATGATGGGCTGGAGCGCCTCCAGGCTGCCGCCCAGGCGCGCTGTCTGGAGCAGGCCGCGCCGCGCGGTCATCCAGTTCCGGTTTCCGCGCAGGGTGTTGATTTCACCGTTGTGCGCGATGAAGCGGAACGGCTGCGCCAGCTCCCACGTGGGGAAGGTGTTGGTGGAGAAGCGCGAGTGGACCAGGCCCAGCGCGCTCACGAAGTCCGGCTGCTGCAGGTCGCAGTAGAAGCGCGGCAGGTCCGCCGGCAACAGCAGGCCCTTGTAGACGAGCGTCTCCGACGACAGCGACGCCACGTGGAAGCGGCCCGTGGGGTCCACGCCGCGCGCCTGGACGAGCTTCTCCGTCAGCTTGCGGATGCGGTACAGCTTCCGCTCGAAGGCGCTGGGCACCATGCGCCGGCGCGCCACGAAGAGCTGGCGGATGACGGGGGCGGCCTCACGGGCCACGGGGCCCAGGTGCTCCGGGTCCACGGGCACGTCGCGCCAGCCGAGCACGCGCTGGCCCTCTTGGACGACGACCTCCTCGAAGGCGGCCTCACAGGCGGCCCGGGCCTCGGGCTCGGGCGGGAGGAACACCTGCCCCACGCCGTAGTGCCGGCGCGGCGGGAGGGCGAAGGGCAGCTTCGGCGACTCGCGCTCGAAGAAGCGGTGGGGGAGCTGCACCAGGATGCCCGCGCCGTCGCCGGTTCGTGGGTCCCTGCCCGCGGCCGCCCGGTGGCTGAGCCGGTTGAGGAGCTCCAGGGCGTCCTCGACGATGCCGCGCGAGCGCTCACCCCTCAGGTGGGCGACGAATCCCACGCCGCAGGCGTCATGTTCGGTGTCCGGCTCGTACAGGCCGTACCGACCGGGGCGGAATGCCGACATCTAGAGTCCCCTTTCCCGACGACGCGGGATGTCATCAATAATTCTGTGTCGCAACACGCTAACGCGCTGCGTTGGCTGGCGTAAAGGGAAGTCCCTGACCCACGGTGCGAGGAGGGCGGGGTGAAGAGGGACCTGGCTGGCCCGGGATGAACTACAGTGCCGCGCGCTGTCACATTCCGGCGGTGGCCATGGGGCTCCGACGCCTGGATGCCGCGCCGCGCGAGGTCGCTCCCATGCCGTACACGCCCATCATCGGCACGCTCGGCTACGTGATGTCGCCGGACGGGCAGCGCGTGCTGCTCGTCCACCGCAACGCCCGCCCGGAGGACGCCCACTACGGGAAGTTCAACGGCCTGGGCGGGAAGCTGGAGCGCGACGAGGACGTGGCCGCCTGCATGCGCCGGGAGCTTCGCGAGGAGGCCGGCATCGAGTGCACGCGGATGGTGCTGCGCGGCACCATCTCCTGGCCGGGCTTCGGCAAGCACGGAGAGGACTGGCTGGGCTTCGTGTTTCGCATCGACGGCTTCGAAGGCACCCCGCTGGAGCGCAACCCGGAGGGCTCCCTCTCCTGGGTGCCGGTGGCGGACGTGCAGGGCCTCAACCTGTGGGACGGCGACCGCCACTTCCTGCCGCTGGTGTTCGACGCCGACCCCCGGCCGTTCCATGGCGTCATGCCGTACGCCGGGGGCCGCGCGCTGAGCTGGTCCTTCAGCCGCTTGTAGGGTCGCGAACCGTCCGTGGAGCACCGGGCGGGCATTCCAGCGCGCGGAGGAAGTTTTACTCAGCGAGCGTTGACGGATGAGGGCCGTGGGGGTATCCCCGTCCGTGGTGAAAATGAGAACGATTCTCAATTTCGGGTTTCGGGAGCCCGCCGGGGAGGTCGCCTCCGTGGTGTTGGCTCAGCCCGCCGGGGCGCTCTTCCGCATGGGGGATGCGGCTGGCGTGGAGGGGTTCTGGAGCCGCTGGAGCGGAGCCGTCGTCGTGGCGGTCGTGCTCCACGCGGTTGTCGTCGCGGCGGGGCTGTCCGTGTCCCCGGCGCTGCCGAAGACGGTGGTGCGGGAGGAGCCGGAGCTGGTGTTGCTGGCGCTCGCCGCGCCGCCTCCGCCGCCGCCCGCGGGAGGTGGAGGGGCGCGGCCGGCCGCGAAGAAGGACGTGCGGCGCCAGGCCCGGCCCAAGCCCGTGCAGCGGGTGATGCCGGCCCCCGTTCCCCGGCCCGAGCCGGTGACGGAGGTGAAGCCAGAGACGCCCCCTGAGCCGGAGCCCGTGGTGGCTCCCGAGCCCGTTCCCGAGCCCACGGTGGCGAAGGTGGAGCTGGCGTCCGCGAGCAGTGAGGTGTCC
>NZ_JAAIYB010000539.1 GCF_010894475.1 Myxococcus vastator | reverse complement strand
GTCTGGGGTTGATTTTAGCAGCGGCAGAATGTTGGGGTGGCGGCGGCAATCCAAGACACCGGTGACTTCCAATGCGAAGGTAATGAGGCGCCGCGCATTGGCGCGCGCCGGAATGGCGCCGACCGCGCGGATGCGGCGCCTTGCCTCGGTGTCCATCCTCTCCCTCATCGTAGGCAATCAGGGCCGAGACGTTCTGCAATGCGCGTGACCCGCTTCCGTGGGTGACGCTCACGCGTCACTGGCGCTGGAGCGCATTCTTCCAGGCTCACTCCGCGACGCCCATCTCATGGATGAGCAAGACGGTACGCTCTGTCACGCCCGGCGCCACTGTCAGCGCGATGCGCTCCGCGCCCTTGATGAACGCGTCGTCCGGGCCCGGCGCGTAACCCTGCGCGGAGAGCTTCTCGCGATAGAACGCGCGGACCTCCGCCGGAGTCGCCGTTGTCGCGTAGCTCATGGACTTCATCCATTCGAGCTGGGTGCTGGTGACAGGACCGCTGCCCGGGTAGACGGGCGCGAACGCTGGCGCCGCCTTATGCTGCCGCCTGGCCAGCTCCGCCGAGCTGACGATGAGCGTCGTCGCATTCTTTCCCGACGGCTGCAGGATGACGGTGTACGAGATGAGGCGCTCCGGATCCAGCCCGGTCACCTGATCGCCGAGCTTCAACTTCATCTCCGCCGTCTCCTCCGCGAGGTACAGGCCCCTCCGTGCGAAGAGCGCCCGAAAGTGAGCCTTCAGCGTCGCGACGTCCTTGCTCGAGACGAGCGTCGAGGTCTCGATGACGACGCCGTCGACGACCGTCTTCTCCGCCTGCGTCGGCTGCGAAACGGCCCCCGGGACGTCCTTCACGAAGGGATTCGCGGAGGCCGTCGTCCCCACCGTGAGCGCCATCACCCACACAGCCGCGACAAGAAAGGTTCGGCTCAGTCGCATGTGTATTTCCCGAGGTAGACAAACCCCGTCGCCGAGGTCGAACGGAGCCTGTTCGCGGCGTCGAAGGCCTCGCGATATGTTCCGCGCCTGCGGCCCAGCGACGGGTCGTCCACGAAGTTGTGGTCCATGGGCTGCGTCTGCCAGATGCGCTCGTGGGACTCTCCGAAGGTGCCGGACTCCTCGCCTCGGAAGCTCAGGTAGAAGCCCGTCACCCGCCCACGGGGCGTGCTCCCGACGATATCGTTCGCCCATCGCTCGGGCAGACCCGTCCACCCCATGGAGCGGTCCCACGCCTCGTGCGCGAGGCTGTAGAACGCCCGGTTCTGACAGCGCTGGCCAGGGACGTCGTCCTGGAGGAGGGCGCCCTCCCGCTCCTCGTCCTCTCCCGACGTGAGCCCGTGGTCCCCAAGGAGGATGTTCAGCGCGCCGCGGCAGGTGTCACCCGCCGCGGGCCGGCCCAGGCCGCACAGGCTGAAGGAACTCCGCGTGAGGTGCTCGGTGGAGAAGAGGCCGTCGTCCGCCTCCTGGAGGAATCGCGCCGGAAGGTTGATGGTCCTCACCGCCCCCTGGGTGATGCACGAGAGCGCGCCCGGCTCGCCATAGGCAGGCGTGTTGGCTGTCGCGGACACGCGGAAGCCATTGCGTGGGTCCTCGCTGCGGATGCACGCCGTGTTGAGTGTGCCCGCCTGGGAGTAGAGCTGGGTAGTCCCCCTGTCGCCCGGCGTGCTGCCGCGGCCATCCCAGTCCGCGTACCGCTCGTTGGTGGCGTAGGTTACTCGCGTCGCGGCAATCCGGCCCGAGTCGTACCAGGCCCAGTCGTCGACGGTGTCCACGCCCGGGCGCTCGACGCGATACGCGGTGGCATCCCACGCCGCCGCCGCCACCGCTTCATGGGCCTTCAGCGACAGATGCGCGAGCTCGGCGAAGTGCAGGCCGAACATCAGGACGGTGACCAGCACGATGAGGCCGAGCACGGCCTCCAGCATGGCCTGTCCCCGCGCGCCCTTCGCGGCACCCTGGCGTCCCTTGCGCGTCACCATCCGGTGTACCCGTTCCTGACCAGGCTTTCGAACGCGCCTTGCACCTCGGTGGCCCCGGTGCCCGACAGGAACTCACCTGCTTCTGTATCGAACAGGGTGCGATCGGGGGACCCGTCCCTGGGCCGGTCGATGGAGAGCCGCGTCAAGCCAGCCCGCCAGTATGGCGCGAACAGGTTGGGCGGCTCCGTCGAGTGCTGGAACCGGTGGTAGTAGACGATGCCGGAGCCCACCGCGACCTGGCGTGGCGCTCCGCCGAAGGTGTGTCCACCCCCCAGGCTGAGGGACCTGCTGTCTTCGGCAGTGGTGCGGAAGTTGAACGAGAGGTTCCAGACATCCCGCTCGGGCACCGGGTCGCGCGACAGCGCCGTCACCAGCTTGGGCTGCCCCTGGAGGTTCGCCGCATCCAGGACCTGTGCGCCGTTGAAGTCGACGAAGGGTGGAAATGTCTCGACCGCGTGTCGGGTCGTATGGCCAATGCCTTCGTGCTGGGTCGCGGTGACCCGCACCGCGCCAGCGCCAATCCCTCGCCCCGCCAGGCCAATGGCTCCCGCGATGGGGAAGGCGGGGAGGGGCGACATGCACATCGCCCACCTGCGGAGTCGCGCCACGGCCCCCGGTATCCGGCCCACGTCGGCGGCGGGGAGGAAGGCGACGCGTGTCCGCCCACCCTGTCCATCATGGGCGCGTGGCTCGTACGGCCGGCCCGAGGGAAGCGGCGCGTAGTCGCTGTCGTAGTAGCCCTTGCCACTGCGGGAGCCGCTGTAGAAGACGTGACCGGCCGCGAACAGCAGGAGGGAGCGATGGCCGACGCTGTCCGACGAGAACATCCGGTCCCATGCGCTCCCTTCGCCTCGATTGCGCAGGAACGGGTGCCCGCGGGTGCCCATCACGAGGTGTCCGACCTCGTGCGGTTCACTGCCTTGACGGGCCGACGCATGGTCGAGCACCGCGTCGTTCAGCTCCCGCTGGGTGACGGCCGTCCCGGCGGGCTGAACACGGACCTCGTCGGGCGCGACGAGGTTCGCCCGGGACAGGTACGCTTGCGCGAGCCCTTCGGGGCCGTCACCCACGCGCGCCCGGGCACGCGCCAGCACCTCGACCTGCGCGGCGTGGATGCGCTGCGCCGCGTTCCATCGCGGCAGCGTCTCCGCGGTGAAGAGCTCCGTGTCGCGCCGCAGCTTGCCGCGCGTCTGGTTCGCATGCACGGTGGACAGCGTGGCGAGCACGAGCGTCTGTGCGAGCGCACGCGTGCACAGCCCGCACAGGGGTTTGCGGACCGGATAACACTGGAAGAAGGTGTTGACGCTATACGGCACGGCCATCAGGCGAAACAGCTCCGCCGCGTTGTCCGCGTGCTTCCAGTACAGCGTGGACCAGGAGATGAGGCTCAGCGTCCCGAGCGTCGAGACGGCGTGCGCCACCTGGACCCGGTTCATCACCGCCACGGAGTTGAAGGCGCGCGCGGTCGTCACCGCGGAGCTGTATGCGGCGGCGTCCGCCAGCGTCTGCAGCTCCATGCGCTCCTTGACCTTGGCGCCCATGGACAGCGTCATGCACACCATCACCACGAGCAGCAGCAGCGTCAGTGCGAACAGCACGAGCGTCTGTCCTCGCGCGACCGGCCACGTCCGGAGGTTCATGGCGTGAACCCCGGCGCCGAGCACTCAGCCCCGGCGAATTCGGACAAGCGTGGAGGCGTCATCATTCGCATGGTGGAGGAGACCTCAATGGGGAACATGTAGTGGCCGCGCGCGAGCCTGCGCCGCAGCTCGGACGCCATCCGGGCATCGAGGCTGGGGCGGGCCTCGGCTTCCCATTCCGCGCTCCGGGTGAGCATGAGCGGGTCCTGGCCCGTGAAGCTGTCGAGCCCCAGCCGTGCCGCGGCGATGCGTGAGAACACCCAGTCCGCGAAGGGGATGCGCAGCGGCGCCCAGAAGATCATCCGGACCTCGAGTCGCAGCGGCTCCGCTCGCCCCGGGCGGGGCAGGGGCTGATCGAACGCGACCACGTCCGCGGCCGTTGGCACCGGCTGCTCCCGCACGAGCCAGACGAGCGCCTCGGTTTCGGCGCCGGCGCTGTTCCAGCCGGGGCCCCTGTAGCCGAGGTAGTGATTGTCGCGGAAGCGGCCAAAGGCCTCGCCGAGCTGTTCGCCGGCGGTGACACCCGGGAGCGTCCGGTCGCCGAGGAAGGAATGCACCGCGGGAAGCACGGACAGGAGCGCGGCGTGGGTCATCGGCGTGCAGGCACCGTGATTCAAGGAGCCGACCCGGGTCGCCTGGAACACGCCGTACTGCGCGAAGAGGCGGGCTTGGGAGAGCAGGAAGAGCTGCAGGCTGCCCAGAATCACGAACAGGACGAGGGGGAGCGTCAATGCGGTTTCCACAAACGCCTGACCGGATTCGCGCCGCATGGCGCTTCTTTCCTGAAGGCGTTTGTTGCTTCCAGGCGCTGATTGCCTATTCCTGCCCTGCACCGTCGCAGCCGGCCTCATGGCAGCCCCCTGAGATGAAACGTCTGGCCTTCTGGAGTTGCTCGCGCTGCTCGGGGCAGAGGACGTGCTCGCCATGACGATCTTCGCAGAACATCTCCGCCGCCCGCGCCATCTCCGCGTTCAGTTCCTCGTTTTCCGCCGCGGTGCAGCGTCGCATCTGGCCCTTCTCACTCATGCAGAGCTTTTCGTCGCGACGCTGCCGGGCCACCTCGAGCGCGTCGTTGACATTCCGGCACCGCGAATAGCAGAGGTCCGAGGCGCGGCTGCAGTGCTCTCGGCACTTCAATCGCCCCTCGCACCCATCGGTGCACCCCGCGAGCCGCTTCGCGCAGCGCTTCGCGCAGTCATGGTCTCCAGGCCGCTCCCGGGCCGAGAGCGCTGCTTTCCGGGACGCGCTGCCTGCTACCGAAGTGGCATAGGCGGCAGGGTGGACCTCGCCAGACGTGTCCGTGGCGTCGAAGAGCGAGGCGAAGCCGCGCACCTTGCTGGGGTGGCAGAGCCCGTCGAGGCCGCAGGTATGGTTTTTCTGGCTGCAGCGCTTGTTCGAATCACAAGCGAACCGGATCTCCTCGTCCATGTTCAATCCCTGACAGCCCACGCTCAGGGCCGCGGCGACTAGCAGCATGACGGCCGGGGGTGAACGCTTGCGGGAAGGCATGAGCGCGCTTCCTCCTGGGGCGTGGGGCAGGGGGCTGTCTCTT
>NZ_JAAIYB010000538.1 GCF_010894475.1 Myxococcus vastator | reverse complement strand
GGGTGGTGGCGGTGGGGGGTGGCTGCGCGCACGCGCCTGCTCGGCTGTCCCCGGAGCTGAGCGCCCGGCTGGAGTCGGAGCCGGGCACCTGGGTGTCCGGCGGCGCCGTGGGCCTGGGGCGCAAGGCCGTCCTCAACAACAAGGACTTCATCTGGGGCCTGGCCTTCGCGCCCCGCGGCGCCCGGGTGGCGTACTCGCGCCTGGGCAGCAAGTCCTACTTCCTCTCCGTCTGGGAGCTGGGCTCCGCCGAGCCGACGATGCTGGCGGACCCGGCCATCAACCCCTACGAGTTCGACGTGGAGGGCGTGGCCTTCTCCCCGGATGGCACGCGCGTGGCCACCGCGGGCAAGGACCGCGTGGTGCGCCTCTTCGACGCGGCCACCGGCGCGCTCGTGGCGGAGCGCCGCACCGAGGAGCCGCTGTCCGTGGTGGCCTTCCACCCGGAAGGGCAGTGGCTGGTGGTGGGCAGCTACCAGGGGTTGATGACGGTGCTGTCGGCGCCCGCGCTGGAGTACGCCTCCGAGGAGCGCGGACACGTGGGGCCGGTGACGGCGCTGGCCTTCGCGCCGGATGGGACGCTGTATTCGGGCGGCTGGGACAAGCGCGTGCGGGCCTGGCGCACCTCCGTGGAGGGGCTTCGGCCGGGACAGGCGCGCATGCGCTTCGAGCGGCGCGCCGGCTCCGTGGTGCTGGGGGGCACGGTGAATGACAAGGCGCCGCTGTCCTTCGCGCTGGATGCGCGCGCGCCCGCGCTGGTGCTCACCAGCGAGGCGGCCGCCGCGGCGGGCATCGACGTGCCCTTCCTGAAGGAGACGGTCAACGTGCCGGGGCCGCTGGGCACCATCGCCGCGCGGCTGGCGCCCGCGCAGTCCCTGCGCTTCAAGTCCATGCGGGTGGAGGGCGTGGACGTCGCCATCTGCGACGCGTGCGTGCCGCAGGGCACCCAGGGCGTGCTGGGCGCGCCCTTCTCCGAGCGGGTGGAGGTGGCCTTCGACGAAGTCACGCAGGAGGCCGTGCTCACGCTGAAGGGCGGCCCGCCCGAGGGCGCTGTGACGGTGGACGCGCTGGTGCTCGCGCGGCGCTCGGAGTTTCCCTTCCCGGCCTATGTGAGCGACGTCACGGTGGACGCGCGCGGCCAGCGGCTGGGCGTGGGGCTGTCGGAGCAGAAGCCGGAGCGGGACCGCGCCGTGTACGAGCGCGAGCGCCAGGGCGTGGAGGAGCCGCAAGGCCCCTTCAACGCGGGCGCGCTGGTGGACGCGAAGTCGGGCCAGGTGCTGGCGAAGTGGCCGGTGCACCGGGGCGTGGTGTCCACGGCGGCCATCTCCCCGGATGGGCGCTCGCTGGCCAGCGGCGGCTGGGACAAGCGCGTGTACCTGTTCACCGAAGGGGACGCGGGCGCGCGCGGCGAGCACCGCTTCGACTGGTCCGTGCGGCGCGTGCGCTTCAGCCCGGACGGACGCTGGCTGGGCGTGGCCGCGTGGACGCCCCAGGTGGCCAGCCGCGACGGGGACAGTGACCCGGCGGCGGTGCTGCTGGACGTGGGCTATGAGTCGCCCACGGTGCAGGGGCCAGGCCCTGCCGGCGCGTCCGCCGCTCAGTAATTGAGGTGGATGTCGCCCGCGGGCATGCCGCGGGCCTGGAGCGTCGTCATCACGCCCCGCACCATCTCCTTCTGTCCGCAGAGGAAGGCCACCGCGGCCTGCACGGGCCCTTCACCCAGGTGGGCCTGCACGTAGCCCGTGAGGCCCTGCCAGCCGCTGGCGCCGGGCTGGCTGACGGTGCGCACCACGCGCATCCCGCCGGCCTCCCACTCGTGGAGCTCGTCCGCGTAGGCGAAGGCGCCCGGTGTGCGCGCGCCGAAGTAGAGCGTCACCTGGCCGTAGGCCCGGCGTTCCTGCTGGATGCTGGTGATGACGGAGCGGATGGCGGAGATGCCGGAGCCGGTGGCGAACAGGAGCACATCCTGTCCCCGGGCGCGCTCCAGCGGGAAGCCCCGCCCCTCCGGCCTCGACACGTCGACGTGGGCGCCCCGAGGCAGGTGGATGAGGGCGTCGGGCAGCGGGCTGCCCACCTTGAGGAGGAACTCCCACTGCGTCCCCGGGCGGCCGGGCGGGGAGGCGATGGCGAAGAGCCCCTGTCCCACGCCAGGCAGGCGCAGGTGGACATATTGGCCCGGCCGCTCATGGGTGCCCGCCAGGGGCGTGCCCTGGACGTCCAGCACCAGGTCGGTGAGGCCATCTGCGGCGGGTGCACTGTCAGTGACGGTGGCCGGGTGCCAGTCGGGCATGTCGGGGTTTTAACCTACGCGCCCGGCGCGTGCCGCCCCTGGTAGCCTGAGGGGGTGAAGAGTCTGCTCTGGATCGTCTTGTTCATGCTGGGCCTGGCCGGCGTGGTGATTCCGCTGACGTACCTCTACACGGCGAGCAAGCTGCCGCCGCTGGAGAGCGAATTCGACGTGGAGAAGCAGCTCAAGCACAGCATCGAAGGCGAGCGGATGAGCCTTCGGGCGGGGCAGTCCCAGCGCAACCCGCGCCCCATCACCTTCGTGCGGCCGGACTTCTCCAAGCTGCCCAAGGACCTGGTGGCCCTCTACATCCGCCACATGGAGTGCCCCCGGTACTTCCAGACGCCGCGCGAGGACGGGCCCGCGTGGGCCTGGCGGCTGTTCCTGGGCGCCACCGTGGGCACGTCGCCGCCGGGAGACGGCTCGTGTGAGCGCATCCTGGCCATGCGCATCGCCGCCGCGCTGGGCATCGAGGGCACGCGAGAGCGTTCAGTGGCCGCGCACCGCATCCACACCTTCATGCAGAAGGACCAGCTCATCGCGTACGACTTGTCCATCATCTACTTCGAGCGCGGCATCGTCGGCGTGGAGGACGCGGCCCTGGCGCTCTTCGACCGTGAGCTGAGCGAGTTGAAGCTGGAGGAGCTCGCCGAGCTGCAGCTGGCCCTGCCGCCGTACTCCGACTACTCCGGCATCAAGACGTGCAAGAACCCCACGGAGCTGCGGAAGTACCGCAACCAGTTGCTGGAGGACCTCGCGGCCTGGCGGCTGGTGAGCAAGGACCGCGCCATCGCCGCCATGAACGAGCCGATGTCCTGCGCGCTCTGAGCGGCGTCAGCGAATCATCCCCGCCACGCCCGTCACCTTCTTGAGCAGGTCGATGCGGGCGTGGACGCTGGTGTCGGCCCGCGCGTCGTGGCGGTACTTCGCCAGCAGGTTGCGCGCGGCGTTGGCCTTGGGCGCGTCCAGCTTCCCGCTCGTCTCCAGCCGGTCCACCCGGCGCTCCAGCCGGTCGATGCTCTGGAGGATGTCCTCCAGCGTGGGGGCGGAGGCCTTCAGGGGCCGGGGCGGCGCGACGCGGGTGACCTCGGCGCGCGGGGCCGGCGGCGGACGCTCCGCGCCATCAGGCGGGGCCGGCGCGACGGCGGCGACGACCAAGGGCTGAAGCGGCACTTCCTGCTCGGGCGCGGCGGCCTGCTTCGGCGCCGCGGCCCGCTCGGGCGCCGCGGCGTGCTTCGGTGCCGCGGCCTGCTCGGGCGCCACTGCGTGCTCCGGCGCCACGCCCTGCTGCGGCGTGAGGGACGGCGGCACGAGCGCGGGGGCCTTCGCGGCGCGGATGACGACGGCGGCGGCGCCCGCGAGCAGCAGCACGGCGAAGCTCACGGCGCCCACCAGGGGCAGGTGCTTGCGCAGCGGGCTCCGGACGCCCGCGGCGCGCAGCTCCTGCGAGGTCAGCTCGGTGTTCAGCTCCGGAGGCACCGGCACCGGCGTGGTGGGACGGCGCGAGTCCGCTTCCGCCGCCGCGGCGGACTTCTCGAAGCCGGGCGCGAGCGCGCTGGGGTTGGAGCGCGTGGAGGCCCGCAGGGTGCGGCGCAGCTTGTGGAGCTGCTGCCGCAGCGCGTCCGCGGAGTTGGGGCGCGTCTCCGGGTCCTTGGTGAGCATCTGCAAGATGAAGGCGTCCAGCGCGGGCGGCAAATCGGAGACGAACTCCGACGGGCGAGGCGGCCGCGCCTCCACGTGTTTCATCAGCAGGTCCACCGGCGAGCTGCCCACGAAGGGCAGGCGACCGGTGACGATTTCGAAGGTGACGACACCCAGGGCGTAGAGGTCCGTCATCGGCCCCACTTCCTGGCCGCGCGCCTGCTCCGGCGCCATGTACTCCGGCGTGCCCACCACCATGTCCGTGCGCGTCTGCGCGGTGCGGCCGGTGGGGCCCTGGCCTCGCTTGGCGAGCCCGAAGTCCAGCACCTTCACGTAGCGCGAGCCGTCCGGCTGCTGCACCAGGAAGATGTTGCTCGGCTTGAGGTCGCGGTGCACCACGCCCGCGCCGTGCGCGGCGGCCAGCGCGGCCAGCACCTCGTCGAGCAGCGCCAGCGCCTCCTGCACCGGCAGCCGGTTCTTCTCCGTCAGCACCGCGTCGAGCGCCTGGCCCTCCAGGTACTCCATGACGATGTACTGTCGGCCGTCCGGCACCTGGCCGAAGCCGAAGATGTCGATGATGCCCCGGTGACGGATGGCGTTGACGGCGCGGGCCTCCGCCAGCAGCCGCTCCACCTGCTCGGTGGAGTGGGCCAGCTCCGGACGCAGCACCTTCACCGCCACGCGCTTGCCGATGAGCGGCTGGATGCCTTCGTACACCAGCCCCATGCCGCCCACGCCGATGCGCGAGCGCAGCTCGTACTCGCCCAGCTTCAAGCCGATGAGCGGATCCCGCTGCACGGCCGCGGGCGGGGGAGGCTCCGGGGCCTGCACCACCACGTTCGGCTCCTCCATGCGGGGGGGCACGTCGAACGACGACAGCACCACCGTCCCATCGCGTGGGCACACGGTGGTGTCGGCGGGTACGGCCAGGCCGCAGGTATCGCAGATCAACTCGGAAGCCATCTCAAACCGGGAAGCAGCGTAGCAGGAGGACCCGGGTGGGGCGATGTGCTCTGGCCCAGAGTGCCTGTCCGGCGGTCAGGCGCAGCACGCAAGCGCCCTCCGGGCAGGCCCCCCAACGTCGGACAGCGGACGCTACGGGTTGGGGCTGACGCAGTCGACCTCCGGCAGTTGCTCGCCCGCGCTTCCCTCGAGCCCGGGGCCGGAGCCGCCCCGTCCCCCTGGACCGACCTGGAAGGTGACGCCGCCATCCGTGTAGCGGACCGTCGCGCCCGGGCCGCACCACACGCCCAC
>NZ_JAAIYB010000537.1 GCF_010894475.1 Myxococcus vastator | reverse complement strand
CCGCAGCTCCTGCACCAGTCGAGTCAGCTCCTCGACTTGACGCTCGAGCTCCGCGATGCGCGCATCCTTGGGGTCGACCTCGGCCACGACACGCCGTGTCCCATGCCCCACGCCGCGTCAGCGAGCGCCAGGCCTACCGTCGGCTGCTGGCCTGCTCCTTCTTCAACCGCCCATCCCACCTGAACGCTTACGCTCACGCGACCATCAACCAACGTGCGCGGCAACAGTGGGGCGAGCAGGCCGGGCAGTCGCTCCGCGAAGGTGCGCCGAGCGCACTTCGTGTTTCAGCAGGAGAAGCAGCGCACATGCAGATAAAGCTGAACGGAGTGCTCGCCGGACGCCGGACGCCGGACGCCGGACGCCGGACGCCGGACGCCGGACGCCGGACGTACGTGCTGTGTGGGGTGTCACTGTGCGTCTTGCAGAAGGGACAACGCGCACCTCTGCTCTCTGGGCGCGCCACGACGACAGCTCCCGCAGGACTGTGACGTGTCACCCGCTCCACCCGAGAGCAGGGAATCGAGTACAACTCTCTCATTCCCAGTAGTACTTGCCACGGCGGCACCCTGCCGACACCGCCTGATCCCTCGCTCGCGAATCACATTACGTGCGGGAGAGCCACGGAACCGGGGCAGGCTAAATGGGTCGAACGTACCCCAATGGGGGTGGACGGGACACGCGGAATTCCGCTTCTGGGTTGGTTGATCGCTTGGTCGCGGTGCGGTTGAATATCGGCGTGTCCAGCTGCCCCAGGCCACTGGGCACCGGGGGAATGAGCCAAGCTGGCGTGCCTTGGATGGTCGGCTATGAAGTATAAGTCACTTCCCCCCTTCGCGCCGGTCCTGCTGGAATCAATGCGGGCCATTGGCTACGATACGGCAGCAGCTGTAGCCGACCTGATCGACAACAGCATCACGGCCATGGCGACGCGGGTCCGCATTCGTTTTGATCCTGGGAGCCCGCGTGCGTTGGCTCTTTTGGACAACGGGCACGGGATGGACGAGGAGGAACTCGCCCACGCCATGCGGCACGGCTCCCGAAACCCGAACGACGTTCGCCCTGAGGACGACCTTGGCCGGTTCGGGCTGGGGATGAAGACGGCCTCAATGTCACAATGCCGTAGGCTGACCGTGGTAACTCGGAAGGATGGCAGAACCCACGGAATGATGTGGGACCTGGACCTTGTAGAACGAGAAGGTGACTGGGTAGCTGGCGTGCTCGACCCGGGGGATATAGAGCTTGTCCCCTTCGTCAGCTACCTGCTGGCGCAGACGCACGGCACGCTGGTGGCATGGGAGAAACTCGATCGGCTTGCTGCCGGCGATGCAGGGGATGGCTCGATTCTTAGCGAGCGCATCCGCAGAGTCGAAGAGCACCTCGCACTCGTCTTTCATCGTCACCTCACCGGCCGTCCACCCCAGCTTGCCATCGAGATCAACGACTACCCAGTAGAGCCGCTCGATCCCTTCCTGGAAGGCGAGGGGGCGATGGCTGGCCCCGAGGAGCGCATTCTGGTCGAAGGCCAATGCGTGTTTCTCAGGGCGTTCACTCTTCCCCATATCTCACGACTGAGCCGGGCGCAGATCGAAAAAGCTGGTGGCGAGGCAGGGCTGCGCAGGCAGCAGGGGTTCTACGTCTACCGCAACCAGCGCCTGATTGTCTGGGGCACTTGGTTCCGCCTGTTCCGCCAAGAGGAGCTGACCAAGCTCACGCGCGTTCGTGTTGATGTCCCCAATGCCCTTGACCACCTTTGGAGCCTGGACATCAAGAAGTCCGCAGCCTTTCCGCCCGCGGTCATCCGGGAACGACTCCGCGGGCTGGTACCGACCATGGTCAGACCTAGTCGGACCATCCACGAGTACAGGGGGCGGGTCACGGGCACTGGGAGGGTTCAGCCTATCTGGACGCGAATCGAGGACCGCGACGGTGTCCGCTACGAGGTTGATTGGAACCATCCCGTCGTGGCGACTCTGCGCCTCAGTGCAGAGAACGGGCATTTCTCCGAGATCGATAACGTGCTGCGCGCCATCTCTTCCAGTCTGCCGGTCGAGGCCATTTACAACGACCGAGCCAATGAACGAATTGGGCTCAGGAAGGAGACCTACGATGACGAAGTTGTCGTCGCCCACCTGGAGGAACTCGCACGACAAATGCTCTCGGCTTTCGCCGATCGTCCGGTCGAGCGCGAGCGTCTTCTCGCTGGACTCGGTAATTTCGAGCCGTTCGCCCTGTACCCCAGCCTGGTTGAACAGATCCAGAGGAGGCTGAGATGATGAACACCGACATTATAGTGAATATGGCTCTCGTAGCGCTTCCGCCTGACCGCGTGCCCACCGAGGACGAGATCCGCGAGATCGTAGAGCGGCTGGCGCCGGTCTACGGCTCGGACGAGTCGATCAAGGCCCAGGTGCTCTCGAAGCTCCTGACGCGATGCTTGGTGAAAATGGATACGGGCTTCGCGCTGGTGGAGAAGCACGTCCCCTGGGTGCATGCGCGCCGACCGGAGATCGAGCCCTACTACTGGGACCGATTCAAGCAGTGGCTCCAGCGGCAAGGCTGGCCTGCGGGCGTGCTCTCTGGCCTTGACCGGACCACTGATGACGTGCTCGACCTCCTCGGGAATCCCGCAGAACTCAACACCTGGAAGAGGCGTGGCCTCGTCATGGGGGACGTTCAATCGGGCAAGACGGCCACGTACTCCGCCCTGATCTGCAAGGCAGCTGACGCCGGGTACCGCTTCATCATTCTACTGACCGGGACGATCGAGAGTCTGCGCCAGCAGACCCAGGCGCGTCTCGACGAGGGCTTCGTTGGATTCGACAGCAGCGAGTTGCTAAAGCGGAATCGTCGCGACCTCCGAGTAGGTGTCGGGCTGATCGACGGGCGACGCCAAGCGACCGTCTTCACGTCCAGCTCTGCGGACTTCAGGAGCACGACACTCGATACGCTGGGGCTGGGTCTCAACGCGCTTCGAGAGCCAGCAATCGTCGTCATCAAGAAGCACACCAAGATTCTTGAGAATCTGCGCGACTGGCTGCGTAGCTACAATACTACCACCCAGTCAGGCGCCATCGACATTCCGACGCTGATCATTGACGACGAGGCGGACAACGCGTCTATCAATACCAACGACGAGAACAGTGACCCGACTCGGGTGAACGAGCGCATCCGGGAACTGCTGACCCTGTTCCGTCGGACGACCTACGTGGGCATCACCGCAACGCCATTCGCCAACATTTTCGTAAACCCCGATGATCAGGACGGGATGCTGGGAGACGACCTCTTTCCACGTGACTTCATCTACACCCTCCAGGCGCCGACGAACTACTTCGGGCCGCGTCGCATCTTCATGGACGACAGCGGTTCGGCGTTACACCTCCGCAGCATTGATGATGCCGCTGCCGCGATCCCGTTCAAGCACCGGCCTAACTTCAAGGTCACCGCTCTCCCGGGCTCACTGATTAAAGCCCTCCACATATTCTTGGTCGCCAACGCGATTCGGGACCTGCGCGGCGAGGGCCCCACCCATCGATCTATGCTGGTCAACGTGAGCCAGTTCACCGGGGTCCAGAGTGGGCGAGGCCCGGACGACCCGGGAGTGGAGGGGTTGTTGCGTGCAGAGCTGGAGCGTACCCAGACAGCCATACGCAGCTTCTCCAGCCTTCCCCCGGCCACGGCGCTCGACAATGCGACCATTGCAGCCCTGCACGCCGCATGGGAGGAGGAGTACCGAGACTGCGGATTTGACTGGCCGACCGTGCAGGGGGCGCTTCGGAATGCCGTCCTCCCGGTGACCACCATCGCCGTCAATCAACGTACGGGACCGCGAGCGCTCAATTACAAGGCACACAAGGATACCGGCCTCCGCGTCGTTGCAGTGGGCGGCAACAGCCTGTCACGTGGGCTGACGCTAGAGGGGCTCGTCGTCAGCTATTTCCGCCGAAGCACCAAGATGTACGACACCCTCCTTCAGATGGGCCGGTGGTTCGGATACCGACCGGGCTACGAGGATTTGTGCCGGGTGTGGCTCCCTCAGGACGCCATCGACTGGTACGGGCACATCAGCGATGCTACGCAGGAACTGCGGTCCGAACTCAAGCGGATGTACCGGCTGCGCCGTACGCCGAAGGAGTTCGGGTTGGCGGTACGGGCTTCTCCCGACTCCCTCCTGGTCACCGCCCGCAACAAGATGCGCACTGCCAAGGAGATCACGAGGGTGATCTCCGTCAGCGGGGAGGCGTTCGAGAGCGTCGAACTGCACGCCAGGGCGAAGCCCCTGCTGGACAACTGGAGCCAGATTAAATCGTTCGTTGAGGCCGCAGAATCGACAACGGGCGTGTCGGAGATTCAGCCGTCAGGGCCGCGGCTCATGCGAGGTGTTCACCGGCAGGTGATTGCCGACCTCCTGCGCAACTTCAAGGTGCCGGAGACCGAATTCCGGTTCCAGCCGGACGCTATCGCCGCTCTCCTCGACCGGATGCCTACAGGGCTCATGGAGGAGTGGGACGTCGCCATTCCTGAGGGAGAGGGAGATCCGATCCAGATCGGACATCGTAAATTCAAACGCCTCAAGCGCAAGGTGCGCATGGACCCCCCGGGAGTTCTCGAAGTCTCCGGCGCGAAGCGTCGCGTCGGGTCTCGCGGTGTCGAGAAGGCGGGGCTCACGGTCGACGAGGCTGAAAAGGCACGCCGCCTGGCCCATGAAGCAGAGGTGGAGATGGCGGCCGAGGAAGGACGTAAAAAAAAGCTGCCCGAGGAGATCAACGTTGCAGACAAGTTCTACCGTGCGGTGCGCTCGCGTCCGCTCCTCCTGATCCATGTCCTCGAACCGGAGCTGGCAATGTCGCAGGAGGACTTCAGTGGCGGTGAGGATTGCCCCGGTCTTCCTGACCTGGGCGAGGGTGCTCTGGTGGCCATCGGTCTGAGCTTCCCTCGCCTTGATGCGGGCATCACGCAGACGCTTGCGAGATACAAGATCAACGTCGTCAAGTGGCGCGAGATATTCAGCTCCTCAATCGAACTCGGCGACGACGACGACTTTGAGGAGGAGCCGTGACGATTGAGGAGGTCTTCAGACGTGCGGAGCATACAGGGGTAGACGGGTCCTTCTCCAGGATCAGTGAGTTCCATCCCGTGGACCTGTTCCTGGGCGTAGAGGGAGGCAGGCGCGCGATCATGGTT
>NZ_JAAIYB010000536.1 GCF_010894475.1 Myxococcus vastator | reverse complement strand
CAGTGGCCAAGGGGCATCCGTCCGCACAGGGGGGCATGGCACGCCGACGGAGTCCCCCTTGCCGCCTTCGCCTGCTGGCCCGCCAGCATCCCTTCCTTCCTGGCGGGAGCAGATGTTTAAAGGGGTGAGCCTGAGGACATGGAGGCCGCGACGACGAGCGAGCGAGCGCAGGCGGCGACCTGGGAGGCGGACCTGCCCAGGGTCCCCACGGAGCAGGACGTCGCGTGGGAGCTGGACATCTACCCGCTGACGGGCTTGGGCGGCCTGTCGCCCTTGAGCCTGGTGAAGTTCTGGACCTACGAGCGCTTCATCATCAACGGCGACAAGGGCATCTGGACCCGTCCCGAGTTGGAGCGGGAGCTGCTGGCGAAGGCGGAGGTGGACGAGTGCTTCTCTTCCATTGGCGGCCCCATCACCCAGCCGCCCTGTGCGCCGGGCACGAAGCCCAAGCGCAACCAGGCCTACGTCTGGGGGCTGGCCAAGGCGGACAAGTCCCTGTGGTTCGGCACGGTGGCGAACACGCTGTGCCTGGTCCAGCAGGGCTTCCTCGGCTTCGCCACGCCGCAGGAGAACCCCTTCTGGGTGTGTGAGTTCGGCGCCAGCCAGTCCGGCACGGGCGACTTCCGCCCGCCGAACCTGCAGCGCTACCAGCTGGACACGGGCGTGCTGTCTTCACTCAATGGAAGCCTGCCCTTGGGGGCGGAGGTGCTGCGGCGCACCACCGTGGGCCTGCGCTCCGCGGGCGCGCAGGACGGCGTCGTGTTCCTGGCCGGCCCCAGCGTCGTCGCGGGCATCAACCTGTTCGCGTTCGACTCGGCCACCGGGGCCTTCCTGGGCGCGAGGAACTTCCCGCAGTACAACAACATCCGCGAGTGGGTGAACGTCCGCGGGGCGCTCTACACCGGCGTGGCGTACAGCGTGGTGCTGGGCAACGCGCCGGGCGGCGCCGTGCTCCGGTGGCGCGGCGCGAGGTCCACCAACCCCGCGGTCCTCTTCGACTTCGAGGTCGTGGGGCAGACGGACGCGGAGGTGGCCAACCTGGTGGAGCACGCCGGCCGCATCTACGTGACGACGTGGCCCACCTTCATCACGGGGGGCTCGCCGTCGCCGCTGTCGGCGCGCTTCACCGGCGTGTGGCGCAGCCCCCGCCTGGAGCAGAGCGGGCTGGATGCCGGGGACGCCAGCGGTTGGGGGAAGGTCTGGGACATCCGTGACTATGAGCCGGACCTGCTGGCCGCGGCCACCACGGGCGGCGGCGCGGTGGCGTCGTTCGACGGCCGACTGTACTGGGGCACCATGCACGTCCCCTTCCTCGCCACGTCGATTGCCCTGGGGGCGCACGCCGCGGGGCTGGTGGACCTGGACGCGGACGGCAACGGCAGCCTCGGCTGGCTGGAGTTGCTGAACACCGCGCTGGGCACCCACCGCTCCACGTCCGTCTTCCAGAGCGATGAGCTGGGCAACCAGGATGAGCAGGTCCGGGCGATTTATGGCGAGAAGTACCTGCCCAGGTACTCGCCCGCCGCGAAGGGCTACACCATCGCGTTCGACGCCTTCCACCGCAACCGCCTGGAGAATCCCGACCCGCGCTGGGGCTCCTCCGGCCTGGGGAACTTCTTCAACGCGTACACCTGGTCGTTGACGGTCCACGACAATGACTTGTACCTGGGCACCTTCGACTGGAGCCAGGTGGCGCGCGTGGGCCTGCAAGAGGTCCTTGGAGGCGGTACCCTGCCGCCCATGGCCCCGCCCGCCATCGCCGCCAGCGTCACCTCCGTCGAGGACGCGCGCCGGGCCCACCATGACTTCCTCCGGCTGCTCAACATCGCGCTACCGAAGCAAGGGGCGGACCTCTTCCGCTTCGAGAACCGCAACAAGAGCGCGGTGGCGGAGTCGCTGAGGGGCCTGGGCAACGACACGAACTACGGCGTTCGCACGCTGGTGAGCGGCAAGAAGGCCCTCTACGTCGGCACCGCGAACCCGATGAACCTCCACCCGGACGGCGGCTGGGAGCTCCTCCAGCTGAAGAAGGACTGAGGCGGCCCTCCCCCGGTCGAGGCCCAGGAGGCCTGGGCTTCGACCGGGGTGCCAGGAATGGAGAATTCCTATTGGAGTGCAGTCAAAACTCCGTGTCAGCCCATGGGGGGTGGATTCGCAAACGTGGAGGAGGGGCTAAATAGGATGCATGACCCTCTCCTCCCCGTTATCCATTGCCGCCCTGAGTCTGTCTTTCCTCACGCCGCTGTCCGCGCTGGCCTCCGGGAACACCGTCGCCAGCCGGTATGTGGACGTCTCCGCCTACCTGACGTCGGAGGCGGACATCGAGGCGTGGTACCAGCTCAGCGCCTCCCTCAAGCAGAACTTCGATGACATCTGCGGCGACACGTTCTGTGAGGGCGAGTACAGCAACATCGAGTCGCTGCGCTTCCGCTGCTCCGTGAATGCCCTGACGGGCCGGATTGGCCAGTGCGTCTGGGTCTTCGCCGCCAGCAACGAGGAGGTCGACCCGGCGACGGGCGCGGTGACGGTGGAGGCCCAGACGTGGGCCTGCCAGGTGCCGCTCGCGCCGCGCACCACGATGCAGCAGCTCCTGACGGCGCTCGCGGGCACGTCTCCGCTCCACGCCACGCTGCCGCGCACCCAGACCACCATCTATGATGGGCTGGGCGACTGCCTCTAGAGCGGGCCGCTCGGCGGTTCGACGCAGCCCGTGCCGAAACACGGGCCTGCCGCCATGACTTACGCTCCCGCGAAGTTTTCGATGAGTTCGTCGATGACGCTGACGATGTGCGCCGAGAAGTCCCGGAAGTGCTTGGCGTGCTTCGTCCCCAGGAGCTTGGGAAGCGCGAAGCGCTCGTCGTGGTAGTAGCCCACGATGCCCATCTCACCCTCCGGGGTGACGTCGCGCGGATTGAAGCACCAGAAGTTGTCCACCGCGTCGTCATCCGCGCGCTGGAAGAACAGGGCCTCGTTGATGGCCTCCTCGACCTCCGGGTCGTCACCATCCACCGCGTCCGACGCATCCGGCGACGCCGCGCGCAGGAAGCCCGGCTCCTCCATGCCGATGAGCTCCCGCCCGCCGTGCAGCACCTTGAAGGTGCCCATTCGACTTCCTTGTCATGATGCGCGCACGCTACCGAATACGTGCGCCCCGCCAAGTCCCTTCAGCGCGGCAGCGCTTGCCCGCGAAAAAGCCCCTCGGCATAGGCTGCGGCCCATGCACGAGCAGACGCTGCAATCGCGTTACCAGGAGCTGCTGGCGCGCGTGGAGACCTGGGCGAAGGGGTTTGGCGGGAGACTCGTCCTGGGCCCGCCCGTACCGGAGGAGGACATTGACCTGGTGCCGGAGCTGCTCGGCCTCCCGGCATCCGACGGGAGGCCCGCGCTGCCCGAGGGGCTCCGCGAGTTCTGGCGGCGGTGCGCCTTCGCGCGCGTCGAGGTCCGCGACTGGGATGAGGGCGGCGCCTGGACGCCCCTGCCCGCCAACTTCCGGGTGTACTCACCGGATGAAGTGCTGGAAGAGACGCGCTGGGTCCGCATTCCCGCGGGCGTGACGCGGGACAACCGCCCCTTGTCCACCACGCACCTCTACGCGCTCGCGGCTGGCGACGTGCTGCCCCGGGACGCGCAGTGGTGTGTCGCGGCGAGCGGAGGCGCGTTGACGTCGCCCGCCATCGTCCTCAACCCCATGAGCGACCTGACGTGGGCACTGCTCCAGGACTCGGGGCAGTTCGTCTGGGCCGAACAGCAGACGGCCCACGGCGCCACCTTCACGACGTTCCTGGACTGGCTCGAGCACTACGTCCGGCATACATGCCAGCTCGCCCCCGACGCCCTCTACCCGGACGGCGTCACGGCCCGTCCGGAGTAGCGGCGCCGGAGGAGAAAGGCGGAGGCCCGGGATGGTCTCCGCCTTCCCGGTGACTCACTTCAACGCGGGGGACACGACCTTGAGCTGCGGCGCCACCACCTTCTGGTCGCCCACGACGATGAAGGTCATCGCCTCACGCGTCAGCATCTTCGCGGCCAGCTGCTGCACTTGCTCCGGGGTGACGGCCATCACCGACTGCACGTAGTTCTGCAGGTACGAGTCCGGCAGGCCGTGCAGGTCCACGAAGCGGAGCTGGTTGATGATGCCGCCGCGCGACGAGTTCTGGAGCAGGAAGGAGCCCGCCAGGTAGCTCTGGACGGCGCTCAGCTCCGCGGCGGGCGGCGGCGTCTTCCGCAGGGTGGCCACCTCCTTGAGAATCTCCTTCAGCGACTCACCGGTGACGGCCGTCGTCACGTCCGCGTTCTGCACCCAGTAGGCGTCCTCCAGGTGCGTGGAGACCGTGCTGTTGGGCGAATACGTGTAGCCCTTCGCCTCGCGGATGTTCGCGGTGATGCGCGAGCTGAAGTAGCCGCCGAGCAGCGTGTTCAGCACCGTCTGCTTGACGTAGTCCGGGCTGGAGGCCGGCAGCGCCTTCACCGCCACGCGGACCGTGGACTGCACCGAGCCGGGACGGTCGATGAACTGCACCGCCTTCGCCACCTGCTGCCTGGGCACGTTCTGGAGCCGCGCCGGGCCGGCCTTCCAGCCGGTGAACGCGTCCCGGATGGCCTTCTCCACCGGCGCCGGCTCGAACCGGCCGACGACGTAGAGCCGCGCCCGGGCCGCGCCGATGTTGGCGTCGTAGTGCGCGCGAACGGCCTCCGGAGTGTAGCCCTTGAGCTGCGCCTCCGGCGGGAAGTAGCGGCCATACGGGTGGTCACCGTAGAGCGACTGGAGCAGCCGCTCGTCGGCGAGCGTGCCCGGCCGGCTCTTGTAGATGGCCATCTCCCGCGCCAGGTCGCCCTTGACGCGCTCCACCTCCGCCTGCGGGAAGGCCGGGTTCTGGATGACGTCCGCGATGAGCGCCACGGCGTCCGGCGCCGACTCGGAGAGGACCTCCAGGCCGACGAAGGTCTGGTCCATCGTCGTGCCGATGTTGAGCGCCCCCCCGAGCTGCGCGGCCGACTGGGCCAGCTGCTCCGCCGAGCGGGTGGTGGTGCCCTCCGACAGCAGCCTGCCCATCAGGTCCGCCAGCCACGTCTCCGTGGCCTTCTCATGGATGTTGCCGGTGTCGATGGCCAGCTGGATGGCGACCTTCGGCATGTCGCCGTAAGGCAGCAGGGAGACCTCCAGCCCGTTGTCGAGCTTGAACTCCGTGCGGACGGGGACCTTGAAGGGCTTGGGC
>NZ_JAAIYB010000535.1 GCF_010894475.1 Myxococcus vastator | reverse complement strand
GGCGTGGCGCGCGGCTACCTGGGCCAGCCGGGCCTCACGGCCGAGCGCTTCGTTCCGGACCCGTATGGCGGCGCGCCCGGTGCGCGGCTCTACCGCACGGGGGACCGGGTGCGGTGGTCGCCGGACGGGCGGCTCGAATTCCTGGGGCGCGTGGATGCCCAGCTCAAGCTGCGCGGCTTCCGCATCGAGCCGGGCGAGGTGGAGGTGGCCCTCCGGGAGCTGGCGGGGATGCGGCAGGCGCACGTGCGCGTGTGGTCGCCGCCCGCTGGTGGGGAGGCGCGGCTGGTGGCCTACGTGGTGCCGGGCCCCGGAGCGCCGCTGCCGCCGGGCGAGGTCCGCGCGCGCCTGCGTGCCCGGCTCCCGGAGCAGCTCGTCCCGGTGGACCTCATCTCCCTGGAGGCGTTGCCGATGACGACCGGCGGCAAGGTGGACGCGCGCGCGCTGCCCGCCCCGGTGCGCACCGTGACGGCGGAGAGCGCGCCGCGCACGCCGCTGGAGGAGTCCCTCGCGAAGGCCTGGGCGGAGGCCCTGGGGCTGCCCTCCGTGGGGGTGCACTCGCACTTCTTCGACGACCTCGGCGGCAGCTCGCTGGCGGCGGTGCGGACGTGCGCGCGGCTGCGCGAGACGTTGGGCCAGGACGTGCCCATCACCCACCTCTTCGAACACCCCACCGTCCACTCCCTGGCCCGGCGCCTGGCGTCCGAGGCGCGTCCAGGGCCGACGTCCGACGAGAAACACCAGACGCGCGCGGAGGCCCGGCGACAGGTCCTCCAGCGTCGCGGAGGAAGGAACCCTCGAGGCAATGGCTGACCACGACATGACGGGCGGAGACAGCACGGGGATGGGCAACGACATCGCGATCATCGGCATGGCGGTCCGCTTTCCAGGGGCCCGCGACGTGGACGCGTTCTGGGGGAACCTGCGCGACGGCGTGGAGTCCATCACCCGCCTGTCTTCGGAGTCACTGGAGCCTTCGCCCCTGGTCCCCGCGCTGGTGCGTGGCCACCCGGACTTCGTGCCGGTGGCCTCGGAGCTGGAAGGCGGAGACCACTTCGACGCGGCCTTCTTCGGCGTGGCGCCGCGCGAGGCGCAGTGGATGGATCCGCAGCAGCGCGTGTTCCTGGAGTGCGCGTGGGCCGCGCTGGAGGACGCCGCGCTCGACCCCGAACGTTTCGACGGGAAGGTGTCGCTCTACGCGGGGGCGGGCGCCTCGCTGCACACGTTGGGGTTGTTGGGGCAGGGCGCCCTGGACCCCGCGTCGCTCTACGAGCTGCTGGGCACCACGGGGGAGAACCTCGCGACGAAGGCGTCCTTCAAGCTGGGCCTGCGCGGCGAGAGCCTGTCCGTCTACACCGCGTGCTCCACGGGCCTGGTGGCCGTGCACATGGCGTGTCAGAGCTTGCTGATGCGCCAGTCGGACGTGGCGCTGGCGGGCGCGGTGCGGCTGTCGCTGCCACAGCGGTCGGGCTACCTGTTCCAGGAGGGGATGATTCTCTCTCCGGACGGCCACTGCCGGGCGTTCGACGCACGCGCGGCCGGAACGGTGCCGGGCAACGGCGCGGCGGCGGTGGTGCTCAAGCCCCTGGCGGACGCGCTGCGGGATGGCGACACCATCCATGCCGTCATCAAGGGGTCGGCCATCAACAACGATGGCGCCGCGAAGGTCGGCTACACGGCGCCGAGCGTGGAGGGGCAGGCGGACGTCATCAGTGAGGCCCTGGCCTACGCGGGACTGGAGGCGCGGGACATCGGCTACGTGGAGGCGCACGGGACGGGCACGGCGCTGGGGGACCCCATCGAGGTGGCGGCGCTGACGCGGGCGTTCCGCCGTCATACGGACGCGACGGGGTATTGCGGCCTGGGCTCGGTGAAGACGAACGTGGGCCACCTGGACACGGCGGCGGGGCTCGCGGGGCTCATCAAGGCGGTGCTGGCCCTGAAGCACGAGGCGCTGCCGGCCAGCCTCCACTTCGAGCGCCCCAATCCGGCCATCGACTTCGCGGGCAGTCCGTTCTTCGTCGTGGACGCGCTCCGGCCCTGGCCTCGGGGCGACGTGCCCCGGCGCGCGGGCGTCAGCTCGTTCGGCATTGGGGGGACGAACGCCCACGTGGTGCTGGAAGAGGCGCCGCTGACCGCTCGGACCCAGGAGCGCTCGCGCCCCACGCAGGTGGTGACGCTGTCGGCTCGAACGGCCGAGGCGTTGGCGTCCACGGCGCGGGAGCTGGCGGACTGGCTGGAGCGCGCGCCCGGCGAGGTGTCGTTGCCGGACGTGGCCTTCACCCGCAACACGGGCCGCCGCGCCTTCGAGCACCGGAGGGCCGTGGTGGCGGGCGACCGCGAGGCGCTGGTGGCCGCGCTGCGGGCGCCGGGACGGGGGCGCGTGGTGGAGGACGTCGCGGCGGCGCGCGAGGCGCGCGTGGCGTTCCTGCTGCCGGGACAGGGCGCGCAGTCCGTGGGCATGGGGCGAGCGCTTCACGCCGCGGAGCCCGTGTACCGCGACGCGCTGGAGACCTGCCTGCGGGAGCTGGGGCCGCGGCTGGAGGCGTCGGTGCGCGCGGTGTTGTTCCCCGCGCCAGGCGGAGAGGACGCCGCGAAGGCGCTGCTGGCGGACCCGGGCTGCGCGCTGCCCGCGCTGTTCTCGGTGGAGTACGCGCTCGCGCGCCAGTGGGAGTCGTGGGGCGTGAAGCCCCATGCGCTGCTGGGGCACAGCTTCGGTGAGTACGTGGCGGCGTGCCTCGTGGGCGTGATGCCCCTGGAGGACGCGCTGGCCCTGGCGGCGGCGCGTGGCCGGCTGATGGCGCGCATGCCCGCGGGCAGCATGACGGCGGTGGGGTGCTCCGAGGCAGTCGTGCGTCCCTTGCTGACGGGGGCGTTGTCGCTGGCCGCGGTGAATGGGGCGGAGCGCTGCGTGGTCTCCGGCCCCACGCCGGAGGTCGAGGCCCTGGAGCGCGAGCTCACGACACGGGGTGTGGGCGTGCTGCGCCTGCCCGCGGCGCATGCGTTCCATTCCGCGGCGGTGGAGCCGCTGATGGAGGACTTGCGCCAGGTCGTCACCGGGCTGCGCTTGTCCGCGCCCCAGCGCCCCTACGTGTCCAGCGTCACCGGGACGTGGATTCGCGCGGACGAGGCAACGGACCCCGCCTACTGGGTCCGGCAGATGCGGGCGCCGGTGCGCTTCGCGGATGGACTGGAGACACTCCAGGCGGACGGCTGCACGGTGTTCCTCGAAGTGGGGCCGGACCAGGCGCTCACGGCCCTGGCGAAGCTGGGCTTGCGCGGACACGCGGGCCGGGCCGTGGCGTCGCTGCCGCGGGCGGGGTCGGCGTCGAGCCCGCATGCGGCGCTGATGGCGGCGCTGGGCGCGTTGTGGGAGCAGGGATGCGCGCTCGATTGGAGCCAGGTCTACGCGCACGAGCAGCGCCGGAAGTTGCCGCTGCCTGTCTATCCCTTCCAGCGCCAATCCATGGGCACCGCGCCCGCGCCCGTGCTCGCCAGTCCTCCGGTGCTTCGTGAGGTGCCGCCTCCTCCCGCCGACGTGGCGGCGGTCCATGAGGAAGGACCGCCCGACGTCGCGGGGCCTCGGACGGACGTGGAGCGGCAGGTGCTGGCCATCTGGCGCGAGCGGTTGGGCCGCGCGGACTTTGGCATCCACGACGACTTCCTGGAGCTGGGGGGCAACTCGCTGATGGCCGCGCAGATGCTGACGCGGCTGCGCGAGGCGTTCCCGGTACAGCTCCCCTTGAGCGACGTGTTCGAGGCGCCCACGGTGGCCAGGGTGTCCGCGCGCATCCAGGCGCGGATGGGCTCGGCGGGCGCGGTGACGGGGGAGGCCGCGCTGCCGCCGCTGGCGCGTATCGCGCGTGACGGCGTGTTGCCCCTGTCGGTGGTGCAGGAGCGTGTCTGCGCGTTGGAGCAGGCGCTGCCGGGCAACCCGGCGCTCAACATGTACGTGGTGCTGCGGCTGCGCGGGGCGCTGGACGTGGCGCTCATGGAGCGGAGCCTGGAGGCGGTGGTGCGCCGTCACGAGGCGCTGCGCACCTCCTATCCGCGCGTCCAGGGCGCGACGGTCCTCCGCATCGCGCCGGAGGTGAAGCTGCCGCTGACAGTGGATCCGCTGGCGGCCGAGGGCTGGGAGCAGCGCGTCCATGACGAGGTGGCGCGTCCCTTCGACCTGGAGCGCGGGCCCGTGGTCCGCGCGCGCCTCTGGCGGCTGTCCCCGGAAGAGCACCTGCTCGCCGTCACGGTGCATCACGTGGTGTGTGACACGTGGTCGCTGGTGGTGCTCGGCAAGGAGCTGGGGGCGCACTACAGCGCCTTCAAGCAGGGGCAGCCCGTCGCGTTGCCCGCCCTGGCCGTGCAGTACGCGGACTACGCGGCCTGGCAGCGACGGGCGCTGAGAGAGGGGGCCTTCGCCGCGCAGGCCGCGGCGTGGCGCGAGCGGCTGGTGTCGCTCCCGGGGCCCTTGGCGCTGCCGGTGGACCGTGTCCCGGGCGAGGGGCCCGCGCTGCGGGGCCAGCGGTTGAACGTGGGGTTCTCCCGCGCGCTGTCGGAGTCGGTCCAGGCCCTGGCGCAGCGTGAGGGCATCACCCCGTTCATGGTGCTGCTGGCGTCGTGGAAGGCGCTGCTGTCGCGCTGGTCGGGCCAGGATGACATCGTCGTGGGGACCCCCATTGGCAACCGCAGCCGGCCGGAGCTGGAGCCGCTGATGGGCTACGTGGCGCACGCCGTCCCGCTTCGGACGGACCTGTCCGGAGCCCCGCCGTTCCGCGAGCTGCTGGCGCGAGTCCGGGACGTGTTGCTGGAGGCCTACGCGCACCCGGATGTCCCGTACGAAGAGCTGGTGCGGGAGATCGAGCCGCGGAAGGACACGGGCCGCGAGCGCGTCTTCGACACGTTGCTCGTCCTGCACACCCGCTTCGAGCCCAACGTGGAGCTGCCCGGCCTGCTGATGAGCCTGGTGGAGCTGGAGAACGGGCCACCGCAGTTCGGCGCGGTCCTGTCGAACCTGTCCATCTCCCTGGGCGAGCACGCGCACGGCTTCGCTGGCACCGTGGACTACGCGGACGAACGCTTCGAGCGGGCGACCGTGGAGCGGCTGATGGCGCACTGGACCACCCTGCTCGAAGCCGCGGTGGCGGACCCAGACCTGTCCGTGTCCGAGCTGCCACTGGAGGCACCGCCATCACCGCCCGCCCGCCCGCTGGCGGACAGCCGCCTC
>NZ_JAAIYB010000534.1 GCF_010894475.1 Myxococcus vastator | reverse complement strand
GACTAGAAGCGGTCCGGGGCGGTGTTTCCCACCACCTCTTCCAACGTGGTGGCGCCGTCCATCATCTTGCGAAGACCGCTCATGCGCAGGCTGCTCATGCCCAGGCGGATGGCCTCCTGCTTCAGCTCCGCGGCGGAGGCGCCGTTGATGACCAACTCCTTGAGGCCGTCCCAGAAGGGCATGACCTCGTAGATGGCCACGCGGCCCCGGTAGCCACGGTCGTTGCAGTCGCGGCAGCCGACCTTCTCGTACATCGTGAAGGTGCCAATCTTGTCCGGCGGAACACCCGCGTCGATGAGCGCCTGCTCGTCCACGTTCTCCGCCGGCTTCTTGCACGCCGGGCACAGCCGGCGCGCCAGACGCTGGGCGAGGATGAGGTTGAGTGACGCCGTCACGAGGAACGGCTCGATGCCCATGTTCAGCAGACGGCTCACCGTGCCCGGGGCGTCGTTGGTGTGCAGCGTGGAGAGCACCAGGTGGCCCGTGAGCGCCGCCTTCACGCCGATCTCCGCCGTCTCGAAGTCACGGATCTCACCAATCATGATGATGTCCGGGTCCTGGCGGAGGAAGGAGCGCAGCGCCGCGGCGAAGTTCAGGCCGATGTCGTCATGCATCTGCACCTGGTTGATGCCGGCGAAGTTGAACTCGACCGGGTCCTCCGCGGTGCAGATGTTGGTGTCCAGGCCGTTGAGGCTGGCGAGCGCCGAGTACAGCGTCGTCGTCTTGCCCGAGCCCGTCGGGCCCGTCACCAGCACCATGCCGTAGGGCCGGTCGATGGCCTCCTTGAACCAGGCCAGCGGCTGCGCGTCGAAGCCCAGCTTCGTCATGTCCAGCTGGAGGTTGCTCTTGTCGAGCAGACGCATCACGACCTTCTCGCCGAAGAGCGTGGGACACACGCTCACGCGGAAGTCCATCTCCTTGCCGCCGCCCATCTTGATCTTGATGCGGCCGTCCTGCGGCAGGCGCCGCTCGGAGATGTCCAGCGAGGCCATGATCTTCAAACGCGACGTAATCGCGTTGCGCAGCTTCATCGGCGGGCGCATCACCTCGTACATCACACCGTCGATGCGGAAGCGGACGCGGAAGTCCTTCTCGTACGGCTCGACGTGGATGTCGGACGCGCGCTTCTTGATGGCGTCCATGAGGATGAGGTTCACCAGCTTGACCACGGGCGCGTCGTCCGCGGCCTTGGCCATCTCATCGATGTTCTCCGTCTCTTCCTTGGTGACCTCGATGTCGTCACCGACGTCGCCAACGATGTCCTCCAGCGACGGGCCCTTCTCCGCGTAGTAGCGCTCGATGGCCTCGCGGATGGAGACCTCCGAGGCGACCACCGTCTCGATGTTGTAGCCCGTGAGGAACTTCAGGTCGTCCACCGCGAAGATGTTGGACGGATCGCACATGGCCACGATGAGCGACGGGCCCGCGCGGTTGACGGGCACCACCAGGTGCTTCTCCGCCACTTCCTTCGGCACCAGCTTGATGATGTCCGGCTCGACGTCGAAGTCCTTCAGGTTGATGGCCGGCACGCCGTACTGCTTGGAGAGGAAGTCGGTCAGCTTCGACTCCTCGATGGCGCCCGTCTTGACGAGCGCGGTGCCGATGCGCGTGCCGTTCTTCTGCTGCTCTTCCTGGGCCTTGCGCAGCTGCTGCACGGAGATGAGGTTCTCGCGAACCAGCAGTTCACCGAGTCGACCGGACATTCGTTGATGCCTCTTCCTTGAAGAAGAAAGAAACGGGCGGGGGCCCGCCTCCGAGCTCAAAGACGCGGGAGCGGTGCCCGGGTGACTCACACCCCATGGCACGGTTCCTGATTGCGAATTAGAGGGGAGCCGCGCGCGCGCGTCAAGGCGCCCTCGCCTGCTCCCCTGCTGTCACAACCCATTGAACGGACACGGGAAAATTGCTCAGCCCTCCGCGCGCGCAATCACGGCGCGCGCGGCCTCCACGTCACGCTTGATCTGCCCCGTCAACTCCACCACCGAGCCGAACCGCTGCTCGGGGCGCAGGCGGTCGAGGAACTGCACGCGCAGCTCCTTGCCGTACAGGTCGCCGGTGAAGTCGAGCAGGTGCGCTTCAATCGTCACCTCCGTGCCGCCAAAGGTGGGCTTCACACCGATGTTCGCCGCGCCGCCATGCCAGGTGCCTTTTGACTCGCCCGGCAGTTGGACGCGGATGGCATAGACGCCCGGTGCGGGGCGCAGCTCGTTCTGCGTGTCCACGTTCGCCGTGGGGAAGCCAATGCCCCGTCCCCGCCCCGCGCCCGTCACCACCGTGCCGTCCAGGTCGAAGGGACGGCCCAGCAGCCGCCGCGCCGCGGACACGCGCCCCTCCAGGATGTACTCGCGCACGCGTGATGAAGACGCCACCACGCCATCCACCGTGACGGGCGGAACCACGTGCACCGTCGCCCCGCGCCGGGCCGCCGCCTCGCGCAGCGTCTCCACGGTGCCGCGCCGGGCAGCGCCGTAGGTGAAGTCACTGCCCACCACGACGTGCGCGACGCCGAGCGCGTCGAAGAGCGCGGCCTCGAAGTCCGCGGGCGGCGTGCGCGCGTATTCGCGCGAGAAGGGCTGCACCACCGCCGCGTCCAGCCCGCACTCCTCGAACAGCTCCAGCTTGCGTGGCAGCAGGGTGATGAGCTTCGGCGCCAGCTCGGGCTGGAGCACCTTGCCCGGGTGGGGATTGAAGGTGAAGGCGGCGGCCCGCCCGTGGCGACGCGCCTCCGCGAAGAGGGCCTGATGGCCCACGTGCACACCGTCGAAGTTGCCCAGCGCGAGCGCCTGTCCGGCCAGCGCTCGGCCCGCGTCCGCCACCGCAGGGAAGACCTTCATGGGCTCCCGTATACTCCAGGCCTCGCGTTTTTCCCTGGCCAAACCCGTCGTCGCCATGGTTGGTGGCGCCCGCCCATGACCCGTCCTCGCCTGCTCCCCGAGCCCGTCGGCCTCAAGTTCGTCACGCTGGAGACCCCACCGGACTGGGACGCCGAGTTCGGCTTCAGCGGACCGCTCGAGCTGGAGATCGGCTCCGGCGTCGGCGGCCACGCCCTGGAGTACTGCCGCCGCCACCCCGAGGTGCGCTTCGTCGCCTTCGAGTGGCGCAAGAAGTACGCGCGCGACACCCAGGACCGCGGCGACAAGGCGGGCCTGCGCAACCTGCGCGTCATCGAAGCCGATGCCCGCGCCATCGTGCCCCGCATCTTCGCGCCCGGCTCGCTCGCCGCCATCCACCTCCAGTTCCCCGACCCCTGGTGGAAGCGCTCCCACGCCAAGCGCGCCGTGATTCAGCCCGCGTTCGCCGAGCTGCTGTACGGCAAGCTCGCACCGGGCGGACGCTTCGACATGCGCACCGACGTCCAGGACCGCGGCGTGACGATGCTCAGCATCCTGGAATCCGCTGGTTTCAAGAACCCCCTGGGTTCAGGCGTTTTCCATCCTTACGACCCGGAGGAGGTGCCCTCCACGCGTGAGCGCCGCTACCTGGCCAGCGGCGAGCCCGTGTACCGGGCGCGGCTACTGAAGCCTGCCTGACGTCGGCGCCACGGGCGCTCGCCGAGCCGCTTGCATCCCAGGCACGGGCCGTGAGAATGGCGGGCAACCCCGCACCGCGGGACGACCGCACCGGGGGGCGAGACATTCATGGCGGATGGCGAACGGAAGAGGACGCTGGAGGTCGCCCGCCGTGCCCCGCCCGGAGGGGAGCTCAGTGGCCGCACGGTGCTCATCGTGGACGATGACCCGGTGCATGTCCGGCACGTGCGCGACGGCCTGGCCCCTCACGGTTACGTCTTCACCGAGGCGCATGATGGTGCCCAGGCGCTGTCCGCCATCCGGGAGTCCCGCCCCGACCTCATCCTCATGGACGTGGAGATGCCGGGGCTGGGCGGCGTGGAGGTGTGCCGCATCGTCAAGGCGAACGCGGGTGAGGACGGCTTCGGCTTCATCCCCGTGATTCTCATGACGGCCCGGCAGGCCGCGGGAAAGGTGGAGGGGCTGGAGCTGGGGGCGGATGACTACCTGGTGAAGCCCTTCGACATGCTCGAGCTGTCGGCCCGCGTGAAGTCCATGCTGCGGCTGAAGGCGCTGCAGGACGCGCTGGTGGAGAAGAACCGCGAGCTGGACCGCGCCAACAAGGAGCTGGCGGCGCGGCGCGAAGAGCTGCTGACGCTCACCCGCACGGATGCCCTCACCGGCCTGTCGAACCGGCGCGCCTTGGAGGAGCGGCTGAACGACGAGTTCGCCCGCTCGCGGCGATATGGGGCGCCCCTGTCCCTGGTGATGCTGGACATCGACCACTTCAAGCGCATCAACGATAGCTTCGGGCACCCCTTCGGGGACCACGTGCTGAAGACCGTGGCCCAGGCGGCGCGGGCGCGGCTGCGGGAGGTGGACCTGCTGGCGCGCTACGGCGGCGAGGAGTTCATCGCCCTGCTCCCGGAGACGGGCCCCGCGGATGCGCTCCGGGTCTGCGAGCGGGTGCGCGACGCCATCGCCGCCCTGGAGCTGGAGCATGTGGGGGGGAGTGGCAAGCCGCAGTGCGTGCGGCTGACCGCGTCATTGGGCGTGGCCACGGTGCCGTCGGGCGACCTCCCGAGCGTGGAGGCGCTGCTGCGGGCCGCGGACGCCTGCCTCTATGCGGCCAAGGGAGCAGGCCGCAATCGCGTCCATCAGCACGCCGCGTGACATGTCCGAACCTCGGGCTTTCCCCCGGCGACGCTTTGACCTAAACCCCTGTCCCCATGCGTCTCTCCGCGACGATGCCCTGGCTGGTAGCGCTGGTCCTGGTGCTGGGCCTGGGTGGCTGCAACCGGCCGCGCTTCGGCACCCCGCAGGACGCCTACACGTCCTTCCACCGGCTGGTGAAGCGAGGGGAGCTGCAGCAGGCGTGGGGCGCGCTGTCCAAGCCCACCCAGGACGCGCTGGCGCAGCGGGCGCAGGTGGTGGGCGCGGCCTCCGGTGGTGAAGAAAAGCCGGAGCCCCTGGCCCTCTTCTTCGCGAATGTCCCTCCGCCTCCGGATGTTACGGAGGTCTCGCTGGTCCGGGAGGAGGGAGACGTGGCGACAGTGCTCGTGCGTGCGGGAGGCAACTCCCACGAGGTCCGGATGGTCCGTGAGCCGTCCGGGTGGAAGGTCGATCTTTCAGCATCCCTCCAGCCGTGAAGCCGGGCATGCCCGGAAAACTCGCATCAGGTAACGTACGACTGTGAACGACAGGAAGACACGGCGGGTGATTCCCGCGGTCGAAGTCATCCGGCGCCCGGCAACGACGCCCGGCACTGCCGCTCCGACCCCGACTC
>NZ_JAAIYB010000533.1 GCF_010894475.1 Myxococcus vastator | reverse complement strand
TGCTTGTTCTGATCGAACTGGTCCATGGTGGTCCTCTCGCCCGGAGTCGCGCGATGCAGCGCGCGTGCTCCCAACCTCCTCAATCATCAGCAAGTCCCACGCTTTGGCAAGTATTCCGCTACGAGCCTGTAGCGGGATGCTGCGCGTCCGAGTCCTGACGCGCACTTACGCCAGCGCAAGGACGTGCAGGCGTGCGACGCGGTGGGTGAACTTCGCCCCTTGACTCGCGCTCCACGGCACTGCGTAGCGGGTGGGACGCAGCATGCCCCAAAAAACGACGGGTGGCCCCGAAATCTCTTTCGGAGCCACCCGTGGATGAACGCACCCGGTGTGCTTCACCGGGTATTCAGGGCCCGTGCGTCAGCGCGCCTCGCGCTCCACTTCCACCTTCCCCACGCGGAGGATGGTGAAGCCCACGCGGCGGTTGTTCTCGCGGCCCTTCGCCGTCTTGTTGGTGTCCACCGGCTTCGTCTCGCCGTAGCCCACCGCCTCCATGCGGCCGTCGGCGATGCCGGCGTTCACCAGGAAGGCCCGCACGTTGTTCGCGCGGCGCTGGGACAGGTCCAGGTTCTTCGCGTCGTTGCCCTGGGCATCCGTGTGGCCCTCGATGCGGACCAGCTCCACCTGCGGGTTGGCGCGCAGCACCGCGGCCACCTGCTTCAGCAGCGGGAACGAGCGGGCCAGGATGACGTCCTTTCCGGTGGCGAAGTAGACCTTCTCCAGGATGACGATGCGCTCGCCGTCCACGAGCACCTTCACCTTGCCCTTGTCGGGGCAGCCGTCCTCGTCCTGGAAGCCGTTGATGGTCTCCGGCTCGCTCGGGCACTTGTCCTCGGTGTCGGGGATGCCATCCCGGTCGTTGTCCGGGTCCGGGCAGCCGTCCTCGTCCTGGAAGCCGTCCTTGTCCTCCGGGGCGTTGGGGCAGCGGTCCTCCGGGTCCATGAGGCCATCGCCATCCGTGTCCACCGGCGGCGGGGGCGGCGCCACGTCCGGGCAGCCCTCCGTGTCCTCGAAGCCATTGAGCGTCTCCGGCTCGTTCGGGCACGCGTCCGCCGTGTCGGGGATGCCGTCCGCGTCGTTGTCCGGGTCGGGGCAGCCATCCTCGTCCTGGAAGCCGTCCTTGTCCTCGGGCTCCGTCGGGCAGGCGTCATTGAGGTCCAGGAGGCCGTCGCCGTCCGTGTCCACCGGCGCCGCCGGCTGCGGCTCGCGGGACGGCTCCGGGCTGTAGCTGAAGCCCGCGAGCAGCCGGAAGCCCGGCGTGCCGTAGCCGCGGGTGAGCCCCGGCCCACCGCCCACGTGCGCGGAGAAGCCGCCCAGCGCGCGGTACTTCAGCGCCGCCAGCAGCTCCAGCGGGCGCTCCTCGGTGTCCTGCTGCTCCAGGTTCACCGCGCCCACCACCGTGGCCGCGAGCGCCAGCGGCACCTCGCGCACCGTGAAGGGCAGCTCGGCGCCCACGCCGTAGGACACCGCGTTGCCCACGTTCAGGTTGCGCAGCTGCTGCACCTGCCGGAAGTCCACGCCCACGTTGGCGGCCAGGCGGAACCGCTCGCCGTATTCGGCCACCAGGCGCGGCTGCACGCCCACGCCCGAGCTCCCGAGGAAGTCGGAGCCGCCGCCCGTGGGCAGCACCACCGGCACCGTCAGGGCCAGGCCGAAGGAGCCCTCCTCCAGGAGGCGGGCCTTGGGCACCAGGCGCAGGTCACCGATGCCGCCCGAGCCCACGCCCTGGGCGAAGGACGGGTCCACCATGGGCGCCGCCTGCGAACGCTGGAGCGTCACCGGCAGCAGCACGCCGAGCTCGAAGCGGTCGAAGAGGCCCACCGAGCCCATCAGGTCCACCCCCACCTGGCTGCGCACCAGCGCGGTGATGAACCGGCCCGAGCGCGGGTCCATGAAGTTGAGCGGCTTGTCCGCGTAGTTGACGGACACGCCCACGTTCCAGCCCAGGTGGGAGTGCACCTGGGCGCTCTGGACGCCCAGGATGTCCTTCGAGCTCGGCCCCGGCTTGTACTGCTGCACGTCGATGGACTGGGACGCGGACAGCGTGGGCACCTGCGCCACGGCCGGCCGCGACACCAGCAGCACCGCCAGCGCCAGCACGGCGGCGGCGGCCACGGGGGCCCCACCGGCCCGCCCCGCCGAGCGGCGGAAGCGGCCCAGCAGGGGCAGCCCGAGCAGCAGCAGCGCCAGCGGAGCGAAGGTGCCCGCCCCGCTCGTGCTGCACCCACGACCGGAGATGACGAAGTCGTCGTTGCCGTCCAGCGGGTTGCTCCCACCGGTGACTTCCTCGCCGTCATTCACGCCGCCACTGTCCGTGTCGGCGTTGTTCGGGTCCGTCTCGCCGTTGTCGAAGGAGCCGTTGCGGTTGGCGTCCTCCGCGCCGTCCATCAGGCCGTCACCGTCCGTGTCCGGGTCGAGCGGGTGGGTGGGGTTGTTACCGCGCACCTCCACGCCGTCCGTCAGGCCGTCAGCGTCCGTGTCCGGGTTGTTCGGGTCCGTCTCCGTGGTGTCGACGCGGCCGTCGTGGCTGGTGTCCTCCTCGCCGTCGAGCAGGCCGTCACCATCCGTGTCCGGGTTCTTCGGGTCGGTGGTGGTGGTCGGGTCCGCGTCCGGACGGAAGTTGGGCGAGCCACGGTCCGTGTCCGCCGGAGCGCTCTCCAGCGTCACGCCCAGCTCCGTGCCGTCCAGGATGCCGTCGTTGTCGCTGTCCGGGTCCAACGCGTCGATGAGGCCGTCACCATCCGTGTCGGTGATGCCGTCGATGCCGTCCGGCACGCCGTCGTCGTCGCTGTCCGCGTCGTTGGGGTCCAGGCCGAGCTCCAGCTCCGTCGCGTCATCAATGCCGTCGCCGTCGGAGTCGACGTCGTCCGCGGGGTTGAGCGGATCCGTCTCACCCGGGTCCACCCGGCCGTTGCGGTTGGCGTCCTCGATGCCGTCACGCACGCTGCCGCCGTCCGTGTCGGGGTTGAGCGGGTCCGTCGTCGTGGTCGGGTCGGAGTCCGCCACGAAGCCCGTCATGTCCGTGTCCGTGCCCTGGGGCTCGGTGAGGCCCAGCTCCAGACCGTCCGACAGCAGGTCGCCATCGGTGTCCCCGTTGTTCGGGTCCGTCTCGCCGTCGTCGACGATGCCGTTGTGGTTGGCGTCCTCGTTGCCATCCAGGATGCCGTCGTCATCCGAGTCATCGTCGAGCGGATCCGTCCCTCCGACATTCACTTCGATGCCGTCCGGCAGGCCGTCACCGTCCGTGTCGGGGTTGTTCGGGTCGGTGCCCAGCGCAACCTCCTCGTCGTCCGTCAGGCCGTCGTCGTCCGAGTCGACCGCCACCGCCCAGGTGTAGGTCGCCGGCGTGTCGTCCACGTTGCCCGCCTCATCCACCGCGCGAACGCTCAGCGTGTGGCTGCCTTCCGCCAGGCCCGTGAAGGTGACCGGGTCCGTGCACGGCACGTAGGCCGCGCCGTCCAGGCTGCACTCGTACGTCACCGGAGACTCGTCCGAGTCGAAGTCGAACGTCGCCGCGCTGGGCGCGTCCGTCAGCGGCGGGCCCGTGACGATGAGGGTATCCGGCGCGGTGGTGTCCACCGTCCAGGTCCGGGTGGCGGGCGTCGGGTCCACGTTGCCCGCCCCGTCCACCGCGCGCACCGCCAACGTGTGCGCACCATCCGCCAGCCCCGTGAAGGTGACGGGGTCCGTGCAGGCCACGAACGGACCACCATCCAGCGAGCACTGGTACGTCACCGGGCTCTCGTCCGAGCTGAAGTCGAACGTCGCGCTGCTGGACGTCGTCGCTCCCGAAGGGCCGCTGACAATCGTCGTATCCGGCGCAGTCGTGTCCACCGTCCACGCGTAGGTCGCGGGCGTCGGGTCCACGTTGCCCGCCACATCCACCGCTCGCACCTCCAGCGTGTGGTTGCCTTCCGCCAGGCCCGTGAACGTCTGCGGGTCCGTGCAGGGTACGAACGGTCCACCATCCAGTGAGCACTCGTACGTCACCGAGCTCTCATTGGAGCTGAAGTCGAACGTGGCGCTGGTGGAATTCGTCACCGCCGGAGGCCCACTCACGATGGTGGTGTCCGGCGCGGTGGCGTCCACCGTCCACGTGTATGTCGCGGGCGTCACGTCCGCGTTGCCCGCCTCGTCCACCGCGAACACCACCAACGTGTGCGAACCATCCGCCAGTCCCGTGAAGGTGACGGGGTTCGTGCAGGGAACGACCGGCGCACCGTCCAGGGAGCACTGGTACGTCACCGGGCTCTCGTTCGAATCAAAGTCGAACGTGGCGCTGCTGGACGTCGTCGTCGCCGGAGGGGCGCTGACAATCGCCGTGTCGGGCGCCGTCGTGTCCACCGTCCACTCATACTCCGCAGGCGTCGGGTCCACGTTGCCCGCCGAATCCACCGCGCGCACCGCCAGCGTGTGGTTGCTTTCCGCCATGCCCGTGAACGTCTGCGGGTCCGTGCAGGGTACGAACGGGCCGCCGTCCAGCGCGCACTCGTACGTCACCGGGCTCTCATTCGAGCTGAAGTCGAACGTGGCGCTGGTGGAATTCGTCACCGCCGGAGGCCCACTCACGACGGTGGTGTCCGGAGGCGTGGTGTCGGAGACCACGGTGAAGGTGTTGGTGTTGCTCAGCACCGACGACACACCCTGGACTTGGGCGTAGGCATTCACCGTGTGCAAGCCGAGGGTCAGGTCCACGGTCGGCGTGAAGCTGAAGTTCCCCGCGGCGTCCGCCGTCACGCGGCCCACTTCGACGCCATCCACGAAGATGACCACCGTGGAGTTCGCGGGGGCCGTGCCGGTAATGACTGGACGAAAGCCCGTGGTGGAGCCGTTGGCCGGCGTCACGACCACGGGGGCCGCCACGTTCATCGGGAAGGCGCCGGGAAGGGTGGTGACAACACCCGGGTTTCCAGGGGCGGCGCCATAGGAGGGACCGTCCGGAGCGGTGGCCGTCGGCTGCGTGCCCGCGGTGCCGCCGGTGACCACCGGAACGCACGTCCCCGTCGCGGACTGCGTCAGCACCCGGCCGCCACCACCACCGCCACCCGTGCCGTGCTCGGCGAAATCCGTGCTCCCGCCGTTGCCACCGCGGGCCGACACCTGGTCGGCCAAGCAGTTCAGGGCTCCGGTGACGCGCAGGTACACGGTGCCGCCAGCGCCCGCGCCACCCGCGGCGTCATTTCCATCATCCCGGGCGTTGCCGCCCGCCAGCCCGTTCGCCGAGACGCGACCAGTCCCTGCCAGCGAGCCCGCACGAATGAATACGACACCGCCACCCGCGCTGCCCCCACCGGCCACGCCGTCGTTGCCATGACCCGCGCCACCAC
>NZ_JAAIYB010000532.1 GCF_010894475.1 Myxococcus vastator | reverse complement strand
GGAGGGGCTCGGGCGCATCCGCCACCAGCTCGGGCGTATCGGGGAGGCAGAGGAAGGACACATCCTGCAGGCCGAACAGGTGGGCCGCGCCGTGCCACGTCGTGCGGTCCACGGCGGAGGCGGGGTGCTCCATGCCGGGAGGCGCCGGCAGCCTGCTTCCCGGCAGCAGCAGGTTCAGCCGCCCGAGCCGCGTGGCGCGCTCCGCTCCTGGCGTGAGCGGGTCCGCCATGCGCACCACGTAGCACTTGCGCCCACCCTGGACGAAGAAGGCCTGCACCGCCGCTCCCAGGGCGGTGAACTCGTCGGGGGTGGTTCCGGCGCGGGCTCGCCAATCGAAGACGCGCTCGAAGGCGGCGAGGCTCTCGAAGGGCAGGGGGACGTCGGTGAGCGGGTCCTGCGCGTCGCTGGGGTCCACGCGGAGCGTGGGGGCGGTCATCCACCCCTGCTCGAACAGGTAGCGCGACAGCGCGGTGGGCACGGGCGCACCCGGGCGGCGGCGGACGAAGCCCACGAAGAGGGCCACGTCCATCCGCTCGGGCGCGGTGGGCGCCACGCGCTCTGTGACTTCGAAGGTCAGTCGCCGCATGGCCTGGGAGCTCCCCCGGTCGCTCCGCTCAGTCCACGTCCGGGAAGCCCATCCGCACCGTCTCCGCGGCCAGGACGAGCTCTTCCATGGCCACGTCCCCGCCCCCCTTGGCGGCCAGCGTGGGGCCGGTGAACTTCAGGGGCGTGACGTTCACCAGCTTCCACGACTGCACGGGGTTGCGCGCCTCGTCGAGCAGGCGGATGGTGACGGCGGCCTTGCGGCCCAGCGGACCGTTGCGGCGGACGTCCTCCACCCACGTCCAGATGGCCCTCGAGTCGACGACACCGCGCTTGAGGGTGACGTCGCCCGTCTTGAAGGCGCCGGGCACCTTGCGCACGTGGTTCTCCGGGTCGTTGCCGTCGCGGTACTCGGAGAGGGTGACCTCGGTGCTGAGTCCGGACACGTCGGAGAACCCACCGAAGGACGTGCCGTCGAAGCTGATCTCGAAATTGAAGGCGCCGTAGGGCGTGGGGCGGGTAGGCATGGCGGCGAGTCCTTTTCGTTAGGTCCGGGCATCCGCCGTCTTCTGGCCGATGCGGAAGATGACGAACTCAGCGGGCTTCACCACCGCCACGCCGATGAGGCAGACGAGCCGGCCGTTATCGAGGTCGTTCTGGTCCATGGTGGTGCGGTCACACCGGACGAAGAACGCCTGCCTCGGGTCCGTCCCCAGCAGCGCGCCGGTGCGCCACTGGTTCTCGAGGAAGCTGCCAATCGTCTCGCGGATGTTGGCCCACAGGCGCTCGCCGTTGGGCTCGAACACGGCCCACTGCGTGCCGTCGTCCACGGAGCGCTCCAGGAAGTTGAAGTAGCGCCGCACGTTCACGTACTTCCACTCCGGGTCGGAGCTGACGGTGCGCGCGCCCCACACGCGGTAGCCGCGTCCCGGGAAGAAGCGCAGGCAGTTGACGCCCTGGGGGTTGAGCGTCTCCTGCTGCGCGAAGTGGATGTCCTGCTCGAAGCGCAGCGCGCCACGGACCACTTCATTCGCGGGCGCCTTGAACACGCCGCGCTCGATGTCGCTGCGGGCGTAGATGCCGCACAGGAAGGCGGACGGCGGCAGCGCGATTTCACGAGGCACATCGGCCGCCTCGGGCCCGGCCAGCGGGTTGGCGACGACGACCCAGGGGTAGTAGAGCGCGGCCTTGGTCGAGTCCACCTGCGCGCGAAGCGCCACCGCGTCCTGCGGCCCGTAGCCGCGCGGCGTGTCCAGCACCGCGATGCGATAGGCACGGCGTCGCTCCGCGGCGCTGATGAGCCCCAGCCGCACCGCCTGCGCGGAGGCATACGCCGAGGAGCCCGGCGCGGCGATGATGGAGATGTCCTCCACGCCGCCCAGCCGCTCGAGCGCGTCATCATACGAGGCCGCGCCCGGCTCGCTCCCGTCGGAGCCGCCGGTGAGCGTGAAGGGGCCCGCGGCCAGCGCCGCGCGCAGGGCGAACGCGGACAGGCCGGTGCCCGCCTCGAACGCGTACATCCGCTCCATCTGCTCGGAGAGCGTCGCGGGCGAAGCGGTGAGCACATGGCCCAGGTAGCGGGGATGGGCGCGGTCCACGCCCAGCCCGTCGTACAGCCGCTCCTGCCCGTCCCCGTCCTGCGTGGTGACGGTGAGCGTGACGAACTGGCTGTCCCCGGGCAGTTGCTGGAACTGCGACGCGGTGTCGTTCGGCAGCGGCAACGTGTCAGTGCCGTTGGACCAGGTGTCGTTCGCCTGCTTCAGCCACCAGGTCACCCCCGCCGTGCCGTCCGTGCCGGGCTCCGCGGTGGCCGCGTCCAGGCCCAGCGCGCTGGAGCTCACCGAGGCCACCTCCAACGAGTGGCTGGCACCGGGGAGCGGGTGGCTGATGACGAGCACGTCGTCCTCGACGGACGCCGTGGCGTTGGCGCCCAGGAGCGCCTGGAGGTCCGCGAGGGACACCGCGCCCAGGTCGCTCACGTTGCTCTGCGGGTCCGCCGCGTTGTCGACCGTCTGCGCGTCGAGCTTGAGCTGCGGGTTGGCCGAGACCTGGATGAGCGCCCCGGTGCCGCGGACATCGGTGCCCAGGATGAGCCGGCCGACGGGCGCGGCGTCATCGGCGCCGCTGAGCCGGGCGTAACCACCACGAAGCTGCCGGTTGAGCGCGTCCACGACCTCCGCGGGCGTCAACGGCGCGTCGGTGGGCAGGGTGAGGGTCTGCGCCTGTCCGCCAAGCGTGACGGTGAGCGTCTGGTTGGCTTCGAGGAACGTCGTCGTGGGGTCGAGCTCCGCCGCCGCGGCTGCTTCCGCGTTTCGCCCGGAGAACGTGACGGTGACGTCGGTGTTCCCGTCGAACGTCAGCGTGAGTGTGGTGCCATCAGGGAGGTCGAAGGGCGGGGGCAGGGTGCCGACGACGCGCGCGGCCGAGGCGGCGGTCTGACTCAGCCGGACCAGGCTGCCCGTGGGGGCGCGCCGCATGGCGCCGACGGTGGCGGGCGCGAGCACTTCCCGCACGCTGATGCTCCCGTTGCCCGCGCGGCCGGGGAACCTGGCGGTGAAGCGCGCGCGCAGGTTCGCGTCCGCGTTGGCGATGACGTCCGCGCCAGCGGTGGCGTTGGCCGGCGTCCCCGAGAAGACGCGCGCCACGTAGAGGCGGGAGCCGCCCTCGTTGAAGTAGGCGCGGACCGAGTGCGCCAGGTAGTTGGTCGTCTCCTGGGTGCCGGTGAGGTCCAGGTCCGTGAGGCCACCGAAGAGCCGGACGAACTCGGGGAAGCTCGTCACCAGCGACGGGGTGCCGGCAACGGGGCCCTTGCGTGCGGGGCCCGCGAAGCCACTGGTGCTGGTGCTGACGCCCTCGATGGACCTGGCTCGGAAACTCGTCTCTTCGACGTAGACACCGGGTGCGAGATATTCAGGCACGCGAGCCCCCCCTTTCTCGTTACGTTCAGAGCTCGACCCAATCGAGCTTGATGGTGGTGGTGACCTCTTCGCCGGCGGCGACGTCGAGGGTGCTGCTCAAGGGGTGGAAGTCCTGGGCGAGCGCGTCGGGGTCCGGCGGCTGGGTCGACGCCGCCCAGGCCGCGGCCAGGCTGAACGTGAAGTGGATGGAGGCCTCGGGGTTGCTCCAGTCCGCGATGGGAATTCCGGGCACGAGGATGAGCGCGTCACCCCGCTCGTTCGACAGGCCCCAGCGCGTGATTTCCGGGTCGGCCAGCGCGAGCGACACCAGCGCGCCGGGCAGGGGCCTGTCGTGGACGTCCACGACACGGAGCCGCACCACGGCACTGCGCGCGGAGGGGCGCATCAGCGGGGACGGGTAGAGCGTGACGTCGACCGGGCGAAAGACGGAGTCGGGCGGGAGCGGCTGGCCCGTGGGCGGAGCCGTCGCGTCTCGTGGCAGCTCGAGCGTGAAGCTCCGGGCCAGGTAGCGGCGTGTGGGGTCGCTCGCCACCAGGGTGAAGGCGGCCGCGGCGGGGAGCGGGTCCGGCAGCTCGAAGCTCGCCGCGTAGTCGGAGAAGCCCGGCGCGTCCGTCACCACGTGCAGCCCGCGGACGTTGCGCGCGAAGCGGAGGCCCTGCCCCGCGACGGTGATGGGCTCCGCGAGGGGGCGTTGCGTCTCCGCGTCGAGGAAGCGGATGGCGGCCAGGGCGCGGCTGTCGGTGCGCTCGAGCATCATGGCCCGGGCACCTCGTTCGTGAAGTCGAAGCGCCGCGCCACCACGGGCCGTCCAGCGGGCTTGCCCTGCACGTCGATGCAGACGACCCGGGCGACGTAGGTGACGGAAGGGCGATAGGGGCGTCGCAAGGCGTCCCACATCCGCAAGATGTCTTCTTGAGGGATTTCCGCTGGGATGATTTGCACCAGCTCGTCCGGGCGCCAGACGCCCACGGGGGACAAGTCCGAGGCGCTCAGCGCGTTGTGCGTGTGAAGCTGCAACATGACCCAGGCCATGATGCGGTGCTCGTCGTCGACGTTCTCAGCCCAGACCGTGAGCAGGTAATGCAAGTCCAGCGCGAGCGGTGGAGGCGCCTCCGCGCGTGGCTCATTGCGCAGGTGCTCATTGACGGCGACGCGGTAGAGAAAGAGGGTGACGCCTGGGACTTCGACCGGCGGGGCGTTGCTCTCACTTCCCGCCATCTTCCCGCTGGGGACGAGCTCGAAGCGGCACGTGGGCAGCCCTTCCGGCTCGTGAGACAGCTCATAGGCATGTCTCAGATATGAGACCAGCGAGTCGCCGACTGAATAGATGGCGGAAAAGCCAGCCACGTTGCTCCCCCAACCGCACCGCGTGGATAACGATTGATGAACGCCGTATCGACTTGCAGTGCGTGTATGGTGTCGAGACTGAGACTATTAGTCAAGTCACCTCATGCGGTGGGTGAAGTGCCTGAGACCTGCTGAGACGGTGGGAGATGTCTACCGAGGTGACTGAAGCCGGGAGAGCAGCGCGCGGACAACGTCTTCGGCGTTCTCGTCAAGCCCCTCAAGCAAGGCCTTCCATTCCTCTGGCGGCTCATCGCCACCCTGTTCCAGGGCGGAGAGCAGCGGTTGGATGCGTGCGGTCAGGTCCGGGAGTTCTACGCCGCGGGCGCCGAGGTCCTGCTGCAACGAGCCGAGGAGCTGTAACAACTCGGCGGGTGATTCAGGGGCTCGTGTGGCCGCGCCGTGCACGCTGCCTGGCGCGGAGCGCAGCGCGTGCTCCATCAGGTCTCCGAGCCAGGTGGCCATCGCTGGGGCATCGAAGTTCTCGGGAGCGCCAGGGGGGATGCTCGAATCGCTGGGCTGGGAG
>NZ_JAAIYB010000531.1 GCF_010894475.1 Myxococcus vastator | reverse complement strand
GCCCCCCTGGCCCCAGGGGCCCCACGCCGCCAGCCGCGTGCGCACGAACGACGACGCCGTCGAGTGCAGATAGAGCGTGCCCAATGCCAGACACGCCCCCACGAAGAAGAGGACGGGATGCGGGCTGAGGGTCCGCCCGAGGAACAGCGTGGCGAACAGCGCGCCCAGCGACGTGCCCACGAGCCCCCGCACCAGCTTGTATTGCAGCAGGGCCCGGCGCGGGACGGGCGCGGGGAAGAGCTGCACCACCTCCGTCTCCGAGAAGCTCAGCGACGGCCGGTCCCTGCCCAGCGCCCACGCGGCGAACAGCGTCCCCAGCGCGGAGCCGACCAGGGACAGCTCGGCGAACAGCCGCACGCCCTCCGACACCGGGCCCACCGGCCCCCGGAAGTCCAGGCGCCGGAAGAAGACGGAATAGAGATACGCCGCGCCCACCAGCGCGCCCAGCAGGTAGCGCGGCTTGCGCAGCCGCTCCAACTGCCGCCGGATGCGGTTGCGCCAGGTCGCGGCCCAGAGGAAGGCCACCGCGCGAGGGAAGCTCACGGCGCCTGCGTCCCCGCGCTGGTGATGCGGACGAAGAGCTCTTCCAGCGAGGCGTGCTCCCCTTCCGCGCCGCTCAGCCGCGCGCGGATGTCATCCAGGCTGCCCAGCGCCACCGCCTTGCCGCCGGCGATGACGAGCAGCCGGTGGCACAGCTCCTCCACCAGCGGCAGCAGATGCGAGGACAGCACCAGGGCCGCGCCCTCCTCCGCCCGGCGCCGCAGCGACGCCTTCATCCGCCGGATGCCGATGGGGTCCAGGCCGGTGAGCGGCTCGTCCAGGAGGATGAGCTTGGGCGAGTGTAGGAAGCCACAGGCGATGGACAGCTTCTGCTTCATGCCTCGCGACAGCTCGCCCGGCAGGGACTTCTCCTTGCCCGTCAGCTCCATCTCCTCCAGCAGCGCGCGGCCCCGCGCCTCCCAGTCCTCCACGCCGTAGAGCCGCGCCGTGAAGTTCAGGTGCTCCCACACCGTGAGGTATTCGAAGAAGCGCGGCTCGTCCGGCAGGAAGGCCAGCGCGCGCTTCGCGTCCACCGGCGTGCGCGACAAGTCATGCCCCGCGACCAGGATGCGGCCCGAGCTGGGCGGCAGGATGCCCGCCAGGCACCGCAACGTGGACGTCTTCCCCGCGCCGTTGGGCCCCACCAGTCCGAGCACCTCGCCAGGCGCCACCTCGAAGGCGAGCCCCTGCACGGCCTTCACCTCGCCATACGCCTTCTCCAGGCCCTCCACCCGCAGGACGGAATCCATTCGTGCGCGCTCGCCTTCAGTCCAGCTTCAGCAGGTCCCGAACGGTATCCAGCACGACCTTCGCCTGCACGGGTTTCACCAGGTACGCGCTGGCGCCCAGCTTCATCGCGCGCTCCCGGTCCGCCGCCGCGCCCTCCGTGGTGACGACGATGATGGGGACGTTGCGGTGCTCGGTCGCCTGCCGGATGTGGCGGATGAGCTTCAGCCCGTCCATCAGCGGCATGTTGATGTCCGTGAGCACCAGGTCGAAGCGGCCCTGCGTCAGCTTCTTCAGGCCCTCGGCGCCGTCCTGCGCCTCGGTGCACACCACGCCGGACAGGCGCTGCAGCGCGTACATGATGCTGCGCCGCATGGCCTGCGAGTCATCCACCACCAAGGCTCGAATCTGCTGCGTCATGGGCCGCGGACGTTAGCACCCGTGCGCCCCGTGCCGGAGTTTCAGCGCCGCCGCCGCGCCAGGGCCGCGAGCGCCGGGCCGATGTCACCCAGTGGAATCACCCGCTTCACCGCCCCGGTGGCGATGGCCTCGCCCGGCATGCCGAACACCACCGAGGTCTCCTCCGATTGCGCCCAGACCTCGCCGCCCGCGCGGTGCACCTCGCGCGCGCCCTCCGCGCCGTCCGCGCCCATGCCTGTCAGCACCACCCCCAGGGCCTTGGCGCCCAGCACCTGCGCCATGCTGGCGAAGAGGCGGTCCACGCTGGGCGCGTACTTGTCCACGCTCGTGGACGGCGGCGTGTGCAGCTCCAGCCGGGAGCCCCGCTCCGCCACCACCAGGTGCCGCCCTCCCGGAGCGATGTACACGTGCCCGGGCTCCACCAGGTCTCCGTCGCGGGCCTCCGTCACGGTGAAGGGGCCGATGCGGTCCAACCGGTCCGCGAAGGCGCGGGTGAACTGCGGCGGCATGTGCTGGCAGACCAACACGCACGGCGTGGGCTCCACGGCCAGGCCCTCCAGCACCCGCTGCACCGCCGGGGGGCCGCCCGTGGAGGCGCCCACGGCCACCACCAGCGGCGGCTCGCCCGCCACCGTCATGGCGCGAGCCCCTGGCGCCGCGTGCCGGTAGCCGGGGCGCACGTGCCGCGCCGCCCGGACCTTCTCCAGCAGCTCCACCCGAAGCGCCTCCATGGCGTCGAAGGTCGGGTGCTGCGGCTTGGCGATGAAGTCGAACGCCCCCAGCTCCAGCGCCTTGAAGACGTCCGAGCGGTGCGAATAGCTGGAGATGACGATGACGGGCGTGGGCGCCGTGCGCATCAGCAGGCGGAGGAACGTGTAGCCCCCGAGCTTCGGCATCTCCAGGTCCAACGTCACCACGTCCGGCTTCAGGTCCACGACCTTCTTCAGCCCCTCTTCGCCATCCGCCGCGCGGTCCACCACTCGCACGTCCGGCTCCGACTCCAGCATCGTGGAGAGGGTGCGCCGGTTGTGGGCCGAGTCGTCAATCACGAGTACGGAGATGACGTCCTTGCTGCTCATCGACGCGCTCCTTCGTCCAGCTCCGGCCTCCGGTACACCAGGTCCCCGCGCAGGTGAACGAACTCGAAGTCCGAGCCCAGGTTCAGCAGGTTCTCTGAGTGTCCCAGGAGCAGGTGCCCCCCTGGCACCAGCCGGTCCCGGACGATGCGCAGGAACTTCCGGCGCGCCGCCAGGTCGAAGTAGATGAGCACGTTGCGGCAGAACACCACGTCCATGCGGGGCACCAGTTGGCTCCCCACCTCGTCCAGCAGGTTGTGGTGGCCAAAGGACACCCAGGCGCGCGCTTCGTCCCGGACGCGCACGCGGTTGTTGCCCAGCGAAACGAAGTGGCGCTCCAGCAACTCCGGCGAGGTGGCGCGCAGCGCGGAGGGCCCGTACTCCGCTCGCCGCGCCATGGCCAGCACGCGCCGGGAGATGTCCGTGCCCAGGACCTCCACGTCCCAGTCGTCGAAGCGGCGGCTGTCCTTGAGGAGCATCGCCAGCGTGTAGGCCTCCTCCCCGGACGAGCACCCCGCGGACCACACCCGCAGCCGCCGCAGCCGCGCGTTGCGCCGCGCCACCACCGGGAGCAGCTCGTCCGTGAAGGCCTTGAGCTGCGTGGGCTCGCGGAAGAAGTACGTCTCGTGGGTGGTGAGGGATTCGACGGCCGCCTCCAGCTCGGCGTGCCGGTGGGCGTCGTAGCGCAGGTAGCGGTGGTACGCGCCGTAGTCCGGCAGCCCCAGCAGCTCCAGCCGGGGCCACAGCCGGCGCTCCATCACGAACTTCATGTCCTCGTGCACCAGGATGCCGCAGTGCGAATACACGTGGTCCCGGAGGAGACGGAACTCCTCCGCTGACATCTCCGGACGTCCGTCGTCGAAGCGTGCCATGGAGGCCTCTCAGCGCCGGAGCAGGCGCTCCACGGCGTCGGTGAGGGCGCGCAGCGCCAGGGCGTCCGACTCCGCCTCCAGCGCCTCCCGGGCGGCGGACAGACACTCCGGCCCCGCCGAATCTCCCAGCACCCGCGCCGCCGCCGCGCGGACGTCCCAGCGCGCATGACGCAGCAGGGACAGCGCCAGCGTCACCCCGGCCGACGACTCCGCCCCCGCCTCCAGCGCCGCCTTCACCACCTCCACGTCCGGATGGCCCGCGGCCTCCCGCAGCACCCCTGGGCCCGCCGCGCCCAGCCGCGCCAGGGCCCGCACCGCGGCCACCGCCAACGCGCCGTCCGCGTCCCGCGTCAGCGCCACCAGGTCCGGCACCCGGTCCAACGCACCGCAGTCCCCCGTCGCCTCCACCGCGGCCACCCGCACGGAGGGGTCCTCGTCCCTCAGCACCGGGGACAGCAGCGCGCCCACGTCCAGTCCGCCCAGCCGCGCCAGGGCCCGCGTGCCCGCGATGCGCACCGGCACGGACTCATCCGCGAGCGCCGCGCGCACCCACTCCCGGCCGACGTCACCGTCCAGCTCACACGCCGCCACCACCGCCGCCGCGCGCCAGCGAGGCTCTTCGTCCCGCGCCAGCCGCTTCAAAGTGGGCAGGGCCGGCACGCCGCCCACGCGGGCCAGGGCGGCGACCGCCGCGGGCGTGGCCCTGCGCGCCACCGCGTCCTCCAGCGCCGCCAGCACCGCCGGCCGACACGACTCCGCCAGCCCGGCCAGGGAGCGCGTCGCCGCACCCGCCAGGGACGGCTCTTCCAGGAGGGCCACGAGCGGAGGCACCGCCAGGGCCGCGCCCGTGCGCCCCAAGGCCCGCACCACCACCGCGCGGAGCTCGTCCTCCACCCACTCCAGCAGCGCGCACAGCGGCGCCACCGCCGCGGCGTCGACCAGGTCCACCAGCGCCTCGGCCGCGGCGGCCCGCGCCGGCAGAGACAGGTCCTGCAGGCACTGAAGCAAGGTGCGCCCGCCCTCCGGCCCCAGCCTGCCCAGCGTCTGCAGCACCTCACGCAGGAGCCGCGCCTCGCGCGCGCACTCCGCCACGGGCACGGCCAGCGACGCATCCCCCAGCGAGGCCACCGCCACCAGCGAGCCCGCGCGCACCAGGACGTCCTCGGACGCCAGCGCCTCGGCCAGTCGCGGCGTCACGCCGGGCAGGGGCCAGAGCGCTTCACGCACCACCGCCTCGAAGTCCCCGCGCCGCGCGCCGTCGGCTCGCGAGGCCTGGGTCCCCAGCGCGGACAGCGCCGCCTCTCGCACCGAGCGCAGCTCCGAGGTCAGGCCCAGGCAGATGCGCACCGTGGCGTCCGCCTCCGGAATGAGGCCCAGCATCCGGTAGGCGCTCCGCTGAAGCCGAGGGTCCGCCAGTAAGGCCTTCACCACCGGCAGGGGCGCCGCATGTTGAAGGAGCGTCAGCCCTTCCAGGGCGGACAGGCGAAGCAGCGGCTCCGGCTCCGCCAGCAACGACTCCAGCGCGGTGACGGCCCGCGCGCCGCCGATGCGACCCAAGGCCTCCGCCGCGGACACGCGCACGTTGAGGTCCGCGTCCGAGAGCGACCGCACCAGTGGGAGCTCCGCATCGCGATGCCCCAGGTGTCCAAGGATGTCCGCGGCGAACTTGCGCTGGTCCGGGTCTGGATGGGCCAGCAGGCCCACCAACGGGCCCAACGCGGCACCGCCCAGCCCCGCGAG
>NZ_JAAIYB010000530.1 GCF_010894475.1 Myxococcus vastator | reverse complement strand
GTGAGAATGTTGGCTGCCGTGCAGATTTCCGGCGCGTGACAGTGGGGCGGGCGGGGCGGAGATGTTAAGCGGCTGGTACATCGCCTTGGCCCGTTCTCACACCCACCGCGTGGACGCACTTTCGACCGGACAGGACCCTGGTGGCGCCAGCCACGGTGGGTCGGACGCCACGGGGCTGGACACCGCCCTGCTGGACCAGATGCCGGAAGCGGTCGTGGTCTGCTCGCTGGACGCGCTCTGTGTCCATGTGAATCCCTCCCTGGAGCGGCACCTGGGGCAGCCGCGTGAGGAGCTGCTCGGCCGGAGCCTCTGGGGGCTGCACCCGGAGTGGACGGAGCCTTCCTTCCAGGAGCGCTTCCGCCAGGTGGCCCGGACGGGCGAAGCCGCGGAGTTCGAATGTCACACCGCGCCCCAGGACCGCTGGTTCGTGAAGCGGCTGTTTCGCGTCCATGAGCGCGTCTTCCTGTTCTCGCGAGACATCACCGCGGAGAAGAAGCAGGAGGCGACGCTCCGGGCCCTCTACGACGAGATGCGCCGGGCGCAGCGGCACGCCGCCTTCCTGGCCCAGGCCAGCGAGGTGCTGGCGTCGTCCCTGGAGCACGACCTCATCCTGCAGCGCATGGCCCACCTCGCCGTCCCCATCCTGGCGGACGCCTGCGCGGTGGACCTCCCCATGCCGGACGGGCAGGTGCGCCGCGCCGCCGTGGCCTTCTCCAAGCAGGCGCTGGCGGCGTCCGCGCAGGACTTCCAGGCGCGCTATCCCATCCGCTTGGAGGACGCGGCGGGCATCGGCAAGGTGCTGCGCACCGGCGTCACCGAGTTCACCCCGGACTTTCCCGCCATGCTCGCCGCCGCGCAGGGGGGCGACCCGGCATATCAGCGGGCCGTGGAGGCGCTGGGCATCAGCGCGTACATCATCGTCCCGCTCGTCAGCCGGGGCCGGGTGCTGGGGGCGCTCACGCTGCTCAACTCGGAGTCCCGGCGCAGGTACACGGAGGCGGACGTGCGGCTGGCGGAGGACCTGGCTCGCCGCGCCGCCACCTCGCTGGACAACGGCCGGCTCTACACGGAGGCGCAGGAGGCCGTGCGCGCCCGGGACTCGTTCCTGTCCGTGGCGTCTCACGAGCTCAACACGCCGCTGACCTCGCTCATGCTCAACATCCAGGCGCTGCGGCGCGACATGGAGCCGCGCGCCAGCGGCGGCCCCACGTCACCGGAGGCGCTCTCCACGAAGGTGGTGGCGGTGCAGCGGCAGGTCTCCCGCCTGTCGAGCCTGGTGCGCGAGCTGCTGGACGTGTCCCGAATCACCGCGGGGCGGCTGCGGCTGGAGCGCGAGGACCTGGACCTGGCCGCGCTCACCCGCGAGGTGGTGCCCCGCTTCACCGAGGACCTGGCGCGCGCGGGCTGCGTGCTGCGGCTGGACGCGGGGAGCGCCGCCACCGGCCATTGGGACCGGTTGCGGCTGGAGCAGGTGCTGCAGAACCTGCTCTCCAACGCCATCAAGTATGGCCGGGGCCGCCCCATTGAAGTGCGGGTGGGGACGGAGGCGTCACGCGCCTGGCTGTCGGTGAAGGACCAGGGCGTGGGCATTCCGCCGGAGGGGCGCGCGCGGCTCTTCCAGCGCTTCGAGCGGCTGGCCAGCGAGCGGCACTACGGCGGGCTGGGGCTGGGCTTGTGGATTGTGAAGCAGATTGTGGACGCCATGGAGGGCCGCATCGTCGTGGAGAGCGCGCCCGGCCAGGGCTCCACCTTCACCGTGGAGCTGCCGCGCCAGCCGGGGTGACGAGGTGCGAGCGCACGCCGGAGGACACCACCCAGAGCTGATGGGACGTGCGCGTCACCGCCACGTGCAGGCGGCGGCGTGACTCGTCGTCCACCGGGTAGGCGCGCGCCGTCGCGTCCGGGAGGATGACGTAGTCGAACTCCAGGCCCTTCACGCTGCCCACGTCGGTGACATCCACGCCGGGCTCGAAGGTGAACTCGCCGTCGCGCACCAGCCGCGCCCAGGGCTGGTCGGCGACGACGCGGTAGATGGCCTGCGCGGACTCCGGGCTGCTGGCGATGACGCCCACGGAGGCGTGGGGCTCGCGGGCGACGAGGTCCCTGAGCGCCTCGCCGATGAAGAGCTGCGCCTGGGCCTCGTCCGGGAAGTGGTGGAAGCCCACGGGCGCGCCCGCGCGGCCGGTGGCGGTGGCCTCCGGGGCCTGGGCACCCAAGACCTGCCGCGCCAGCTCCACCACGGGGCGGGGACACCGGTAGGAGACCTGGAGCCGGCAGGTGGCGGCGTCGCGGATGTCGAGCTCGTTGAGGACGGCGGGCCAGCCCGCGAAGCCCGCGTCCGTCTGCTGCATCTCATCGCCCGCGAGCGTGCAGCTCTTGCCCTTGCCCAGCAGTTGGCGGACGGCGAAGAGCTCGAAGAGGGAGAAGTCCTCGGCCTCGTCCAGCACCACGTGCGCCAGCCGCTCCAGGCCCAGCGAGGTGTGCTGCGCCTTGAGGAACATCAGGACGGCCAGGTCGTCCAGGTCCACCGTGCCGGCCATGGCGTCCGGCGTGTCATCCTCGATGGAGCGCCCGTCCACGGTGATGAGCCGCTCCGCGTCGGTGATGTCCTTGAGCGCCTTGGACAGCGGCGTGGCGAGCTGGAGGCGCGTGTGCTCCAGCGTCTCGTCGATGGCGGTGCGAGGAAGCTCGCCCTTGGCGGCCGTGACGACGCTCTCCAGGAAGCGCCGGTCCATGTACGCGTCCGCCATCCGCGTGCGCAGCCGCTCCAGGGTGGTGCCCGCGTCTGTCTTTGGCACGCCCACGCGGGCGGCCAGCGCGCGCCGCAGGGTGGGGTGGCGCTTGAGGCGGGACACCAGCGGCGGCGTGTCATGCCACAGCTTGATGCCGGGCACGTTGAAGGCGGAGCGCGCGGTGGCCAGCAGCCAGGCATCCCGCGTCTGCACGGCCACGTTGCCCAGGCCCAGCGGCGCCAGCAGCCGGCGGGACAGCCGCGCCAGCCCTTCTTCCGGGACGATGAGCTTCATGCGGGCCTGGGGGAACGTCCGCGGATCGTCGAAGGCCAGCTTCGCCAGCCGGTGCAGCGCCACCGTCGTCTTGCCGCTGCCCGCGCTGCCCAGCACCAGCAGCGGCCGGTCCGGGCCGGTGCTGACGGCCTCGTACTGCTCGGCGTCCAGCATGGCGGTGACGCCAAAGGCATCCTCGAGGCGCCGCGCGCCCTTGCCAGTGCCCAGGAACTCCGGCCGCGCCGCCGTCCCCGCGCCGCCCGACTGGAGCGTGGAGAAGTCGCGGCTCACGCCGCGCCATTCGCCGTCAGCGGAGCGCTCCAGCACCAGCGCGCCGGAGATGATGCGCGTCAGCACGCCGCGCTCGATGATGACCAGTCGGCGCGTCTCCACGCTGCCCTCGGCGAGCCGCTCACCAAAGGACTCCTCGTAGTCGTCGCCTTCCTCGTAGCAATAGAAGACCCGGGCCACGGGGGCGAAGCGCCAGTCGATGACGCGCACCCCAGCGCCCACGTCCGCGAACGTGGTGCGGCCCAGCAGGTAGTCGCGCGGACCGCCTTCGCCATTGAGGCGCAGGTGCGCGAAGTAGGGGGCCTGTGGGTCCGGAAGCTTCACGCCCTCCTGGCGCTCCATGAGGGAGCGCATCTGGTTCATCTGCGCGAAGAGGTGCGGCAGGTCCGCCACGGCCGCGGTGGAGGCTTCGTCCCGCAGCACCTGCAACTGGGCGACAAGTCCTTGAGCGTCCTGTCCGCGCGCGGACTTGCGCCGCGCGGCTTCCAGCGTGGACTGAACACGGGCCAGCAAGGCCTCTTCCTCGGCGATGATGGCGCGGGCATGGTCCGGCAGCGACGCCTCGACGTGGCTCATGCGCGGCAAGGTGAACCTCGGCAGGGTGTGCGTCAACCTGTTGTTTTTCCTGAGAGAAATGCTGTCTTTTTGGTATTCTGTACCAGAGAGGGATGGACATGCGCGGTGTGAGCCAGCGGCTGCTGCTGGTGGGGCTGGTGGTCCTGGCGTGTACGGCCTCCGCGTCCCGCAAGGTCCTGTACGAGAAGCAATCGCCCTACACCCTCATCTCGGTGACGGAGGACGCGGAGGGGCGCCGGTATTTGGGCTTCGATGCCTCGGGCGCGCTGCAGAGCGTGGTCTGGCGGGGCAAGCCGCTGGACCTGGTGCTGCCGTACACGCAGGTCTCCATGGTGGGGCTGGCCTACGTGCCCGCGCCCAAGCGCATCCTCATCGTGGGCCTGGGCGGTGGGGCCATGCCCATGTTCCTGCGCAAGGTGGTGCCGCGGGCGCACATCGACGTGGTGGACATCGACCCGGACGTGGTGACGGTGGCCAGGCGCTACTTCGGCTTCCGGGAAGATTCGCTCCTGCGCGCGCACGTCGGAGACGGCCGGCGCTTCATTGAAGCCGAGCGGCCCGCGTATGACCTCATCTTCCTGGATGCCTATGGCCCGGACAGCATCCCCGAGCACCTGGCCACGCAGGAGTTCCTGAAGGCGGTGCGGGCGAAGCTGAGCCCCCAGGGCGCGGTGGTGGGCAACGTGTGGGCCTTTCCGCCCAACCGTCACTACGACGCCATGGTGCACACGTGGCAGGTGGCCTTCACGCAGCTGTATGAGTTCGTCGTGCCGCAAAGCTCGAACCGCATCCTGGTGGGCGTGGGGTACGAGGAGAAGGTGGCAGCCAAGACGCTGGAGGCGCGCGCGGAGAAGCTGGAGCGCACCCGGGGCGTGCCGTTCGATTTGAGCGGGCTGGTGGACCGGGGCTACACGGACGCCACGGAGCGCCAGCGGCGAGGCAAGGTGCTGAAGGACGCGGACCTGCCGAAGCCCGCGTCTGTGAATACGCCAGCGCAGGTCCGCTGAGCCTCCGGGGCCTTGTTGGCCAGGATTGCGGAGGTGTCTGGATTTTGCAGGCGCGCCTGTGAACCCCAGCCCTTGGCCTGTCTTCCCGTGGATGGTATGAGCATTCCGTCCGTCTGGCCTTGAGTCCAGGGCCCGCGCGGTTCGCGCATTGCCTTCGCCTCGTCGCTGTCAGCAATCACTTCCGCTCGGAGGAGGCGGTGGGGCGTGTCCCTGCGTGCTGCTCCCGGGTCCGTCCCTGGAGTCTGTCTGGATGTCGCCCCCGCGTGTATCCCTCCCCTCCGCCTGTCGGCCCCGTGTCGCCGTCATGGCCGTGGCGCTGCTGCTGAGCGCGTGCGCCACGCTGCCGCAGCGTGGGCAGATCGTCATGCGCGACGTGGCCTTCCCGCTGCGCGACTTCCGCTTCCCCTCGGGGCTCCGCGTGGTGGTGGAGCAGGATGCCCGCTCTCCCGTGGTGGCGGTGGTCGCGGTGGTGGGCGCGGGGGTCTCCAGTGACCCG
>NZ_JAAIYB010000052.1 GCF_010894475.1 Myxococcus vastator | reverse complement strand
CNGGACGCGGTGGCGGCGGAGTACGAGGACCAGCGGCTGACGTACGCGGAGCTGAACCGACGCGCCAACCAGTTGGCACACCACCTGAGGGGCATGGGCGTGGGGCCCGAGGTGCGGGTGGGGTTGTGCGTGGAGCGCTCACTGGAGCTGGTGGTGAGCGTGCTGGGCATCCTGAAGGCGGGGGGCGTGTATGTGCCTCTCGATGCCAGCTACCCGCTGGAGCGACTGGCGTGGATGAAGCAGGAGGCCCGCGTCGCGCTGCTGGTTGCGCAGGAGAAGCTGGCGGACGAGGTGGCCGCGGGTGGTGAGTTGGTGGTGTGCGTGGACACGGAGTGGGACGCGCAGATTGCTGTGCAGCCGGAGAGCACGCCCGTCGCCACCGTGGGCGGCGGCAACCTGGCGTACGTGATGTTCACGTCGGGAAGCACGGGGAAGCCGAAGGGCGTGGGGGTGCCGCACCGAGCGGTGTCACGCCTGGTGCTGGGGACGGACTTCGCGCACTTCGGGCCGGAGGAGGTGTGGCTGCAGTTGGCACCCATCTCCTTCGACGCATCGACGTTGGAAGTGTGGGGCGCGCTGCTGCACGGCGCGAAGCTGGTGGTGTACCCGGCGGGGACGCCGTCGCTGGAGGAGCTGGGCCGAAAGCTGGAGTCTTCAGGGGTGACGTCGCTGTGGCTGACGGCGGCGCTCTTCGAGCAGATGCAGGCGCGGCAGCCGAAGTCCCTGGGCCGCGTCCGCCAGCTACTCGCGGGTGGCGATGCGCTGCCGGTGTCCCGCGTGAAGGAGCGGCTAGCGGCGGGCGGCGTGCTCATCAACGGATACGGCCCGACGGAGAACACGACGTTCTCCAGCACGTACCGGATGGAGAAGCCGGAGGAGGTGGGCGCTTCGGTGTCCATCGGCCGTCCGGTGAAGAACACGGTGGCCTACGTGCTGGACAGTGCAATGCGTCCGGTGCCTGTGGGCGTGCCCGGTGAGTTGTACGTGGGCGGAGACGGGTTGGCGGTGGGGTACGTAGGGCGTCCGGAGCTAACGGCGGAGCGCTTCGTGCCGAGCCCGTACGGCGACGGAGAGCGGCTGTACCGCACGGGCGACGTGGTGCGGTGGCTGGGGAACGGGACGTTGGAGTTCCAGGGCCGCGCGGACACGCAGGTGAAGGTGCGCGGCTACCGCATCGAGCTGGGCGAAGTGGAAGCGGCGCTGGCCCAGCACAGTGGCGTCAACGAAGCGGTGGTGGTGTCGCGCGAGGACGGCGAGGGCAAGCGACTGGTGGCGTACGTGACCGCGCAGGCGGGCGCGGAACTGGAGGCCAGTGCGCTGAGAAGCCACATGAAGCAGCGGCTGCCAGAGTACATGGTGCCGTCGGCGTACGTGGTGCTGGAGTCGCTGCCGCTGACGCCCAACGGGAAGGTGGACCGCAAGGCACTGCCCGCGCCGGACACGGAGGGCACGGCGCGCGAGACGTACGTGGCGCCTCGAACGGCGACCGAGAAGACGTTGGCCGCAATCTTCGTCGACGTCCTGAAGGTCGAGCGGGTCGGGCTCGACGGAGACTTCTTCGAGCTGGGCGGCCACTCATTGCTGGCCACGCAGTTGGTGTCTCGCGTGCGGGAAGAACTCCAAGTGGAGCTCCCCCTTCGAGACATCTTCGAGTGCCCCACGGTGGAGAAGCTGGCCCAGCGCCTGGACCGCACTTCGAAAACGGAGGGTGGCGCACAGCCACCGCCGTTGGTACGGGTTCCTCGCGACAGGGCGCTGCCTCTGTCGTTCGCCCAGCAGCGCCTGTGGTTCCTCGCGCAGCTGGAGCCGGGGAGCATCGTCTACAACGTCCCTGCGTCGGTGCGGTTGTCGGGCGCATTGAACGTTCCCGCGCTGGAGGAGAGCTTCGACGCGCTGGTCCGCCGCCACGAAGCGCTGCGCACCACGTTCCGGACCGAGGGCGGTTCGCCGGTACAGGTCGTCGACCCGCAGGGGAGGGCGCGGCTCGACATCGTGGATCTGCGCTCGTTGCCAGCGGCGCGGAGGGAAGAGGAGGCGCAGCGGATCGCGCAAGAGGCATCTCAGCGCCCGTTCGACCTGGAAAGCGGTCCGCTGTTGCGGCTCGCCTTGCTCGCGTTGTCGGAGCAGGACCATGTGTTGGTGCTGGTGATGCACCACATCGTCTCGGACGGTTGGTCCATGGGGCTCCTGGTTCGCGAGCTGACCGAGCTCTATGCGGCCTTCTCCCAGGGGCAGCCGTCGCGCCTGCCAGAGCTGCCGCTCCAGTACGCGGACTACGCGGTCTGGCAGCGCGAGTGGCTCCAGGGAGACGTCCTGGACGCGCAGCTTGGCTACTGGAGGAAACAGCTGGCTGGTGCGCCAGTTGCGCTGGAGCTGCCCACGGACAGGCCTCGTCCGGCGGTCCAGTCCTTGGAAGGGGCGTACGTGCCCTTCTCATTGGGCCGTGCGCTGTCCGACGCGGTGCATGCACTCGCACGCCGTGAAGGCGTCACGCCGTTCATGGTGCTGCTGGCGGCGTTCCAGGCCGTGCTGGCGCGTTACTCGGGGCAGGACGACGTGAGTGTCGGTTCGCCCATCGCCGGACGCACTCGCGCGGAGACAGAGGGGCTCATCGGCTTCTTCGTGAACACGCTGGTGCTCAGGACCCGGCTGGATGGCAGCCCGTCCTTCCGCGAGCTGCTGGCTCGGGTCCGGGAGGTCACGCTGGGCGCCTACGCGCACCAGGACGTGCCGTTCGAGAAGCTCGTCGAGGCGCTGCGTCCGGAGCGCAGCCTCAGTCATTCGCCGCTGTTCCAGGTCATGCTCACCTTCGACAGCACGCCAGACGCTGGGGGAGACGCGCAGGCCGACATGGGGATGAAGCACGTCGCCGTGGAGCACCGGGTGTCGCGGTTCGACCTCTCGCTCGGCTTCGTGGAGGGCAAGGACGGCTTCTCCGGTGGACTGGAGTACAGCACCGTCCTGTTCGAGCCCGAGACGGCGGCGCGGCTGCTGGCCCACCTGAAGACGCTGCTGGAAGGTGCGCTGGCGGAGCCGGACCGGTCCGTGTTCGCGCTGCCCTTGTTGGACGCGGATGAAGCGCGGCGGATGCTGGTGGAGTGGAACGACACCAGCTCCGGCGAAGTCGCGGAGGCGTGCATCCACGCCCTGGTCGAACGGCAGGCGGCGGCCACGCCCGAAGCCGTGGCCGTGGTGGCCGGTGACGAAGTGCTGACGTACCGAGAGCTCATGCGGCGGTCGGACCGGCTGGCGCGGAAGCTCCGCGCGCTGGGCGTCGGGCCGGAGGTCCGCGTGGGCCTCTGTGCGGAGCGCAACGCGGACCTCCTGGTCGCGGTGCTCGGCATCCTCAAGGCGGGAGGCGCATACGTACCGTTGGACCCGGCCTACCCGAGCCAACGGCTGGCCTTCATGATCGAGGACTCCCAGCCTCGTGTCCTGGTGGGCCAGCGCGCGCTGCTCGACGCGCTGCCTCACGGAGACGTGGTCCGGTTGGCGCTCGACGATGTGAATGAGTTCGTGGCGGAGGCCGAGGCGGCGCCTGTGTCCATGGCCAGTCCGGACCATCTGGCCTACGTGCTGTTCACGTCGGGAAGCACGGGCCGACCGAAGGGCGTGGCCCTGGCGCATCGCAGCGCCGTGGCCTTCCTGCGCTGGACGACGCGGGCCTTCTCGTCGGACGAGCTGGCCGGAGTCCTCGCCTCCACGTCGCTCAACTTCGACCTGTCCGTGTTCGAGCTGTTCGCGCCGCTCCTCCGTGGCGGGGCCGTGGTCATCGCTCGCAATGCCTTGGAGTTGCCGTCGCTCCCGGGGGCCCGGCGGGTCACGCTCGTCAACACGGTGCCCTCCGCGATGGCGGAGTTGGTGCGCGCCCAGGCCGTGCCGGACTCGGTGCGCACGGTGAACCTGGCGGGAGAACCGCTGGCCCAGTCCCTGGTGGAAGCCATCCACCAGTCCGCACCCGGTGTGCAGCGCGTGCTCAACCTCTACGGCCCCACCGAGGACACGACGTACTCGACCTGGACCGTGGCCCACCGCGGCGCCACGCGGGAGCCCACCGTGGGGCGGCCGATTGAGGGGACTCGCGCGTACGTGCTGGATGCGCTCGGCCAGCCCGTGCCTCAGGGCGTGGCGGGCGAGCTGTACCTGGGCGGAGCCGGGCTCGCCCGAGGGTACGTCGACCGGCCAGAGTTGACGGCCGAGCGCTTCGTTCCCGACGCGTTCAGTCCACGGCCCGGAGCGCGGCTGTACCGCACCGGAGACCGCGTGCGGTGGTTGCCGGATGGCGCGCTGCAGTACCTGGGCCGAATCGACCAGCAGGTGAAGGTGCGTGGCTTCCGCATCGAGCTGGGCGAAGTCGAGGCGGCGTTGCGAAGGCATCCGGACGTGCGCGAGGCCGTGGTGCTCGTGCGCGAGGACGGGAGCGACGGGCGTCGCCTGGTGGCGTACGTCGTGCCCCAGCCGGACACGGTGGCCGATGTCACGGCGCTCCGGCGCTTCGTGAAGGAAGGGCTGCCGGACTTCATGGTGCCCTCGGTGGTGATGGCGCTGGCCGCGCTGCCGCTGACGCCCAATGGCAAGGTGGACCGCAAGGCGCTCCCGGCGCCGGACGCCCTCCGTCTGGAGTCGACGCGGGCCTATGTGGCGCCTCGGGATGCGCTCGAGCTCGTGCTCGCGCGCATCTGGGAGGAGCTGCTGGGCACCGGCCCCATTGGCATCCACTCCGACTTCTTCGAGCTGGGAGGGCACTCGCTCCTGGCCATGCGGCTGGTGTCGCTCATCCGTGAGCGCCTCGGGCGGAGCCTGCCCGTGGTTTCACTGTTCCAGGCGGGGACGCTGGCGGAGCTGGCCTCTCGGCTCCGACAGGCACCCGGGCACGTGTCCCCGCTGGTGCGAATCCAGAGTGGCGGTTCGCTGCGGCCCGTCTTCTGCGTCCACCCTGTCAGCGGCAACGTCCTGCCGTACCTGGAGCTGGCGCGGCGCCTGGGGCCGGACCAGCCGTTCTACGCGTTCCAGGCCCCGGGCCTCGAAGGCGAGGGGGCTCCGCTGGAGACGGTGGAGGCGATGGCCGCCACCTATGTGGAGGCCATGCGCGGCGTCCAGGCCAGCGGGCCCTACCGGCTGGCGGGGTGGTCCCTGGGCGGCGTGGTGGCCTTCGAGATGGCGCGGCAGTTGGAGCAGCAGGGGGAGCAGGTGGAGCAGCTGATGCTCATCGACGCCTACGCCTTCGACCAGCGGCCAGCGGCGCCCGTGGGCGCGGAGTGGATTGCCACCCGGTTCGTGGAGTTCACGGGCCAGCTCCTGGGCCTGCCCGTCTCGGAGTTGATGGCGGATGCGCATCCCGCGGACGAGGCTTCGCTGCTGGGCCGCCTGTTGGCGCTGGGGAGGCGCACCGGCGCACTCCCTCCGGGCGTCGGAGCCGAGCAGCTCCACGCGCTGTACCGGGTCTACGAGAGCAACCTCCGCGCCCTCTGGGACTACCAACCGGGACGCTACGGTGGCCGCGTCACGCTGCTTCGCGCGAGCGAGACGCACGTGCCCACGGGCACGGACGGCGGCTGGGCAGCGCTGGCGGAAGGCGGTGTGGAGGTGCACGAACTCTCCGGCGACCACCACTCCATCCTCCGGGCGCCAGCGGTCGACGTGCTCGCGGAGACGATGACGCGAAAAGCGTAATCGTTCCCTCGGCTCGGGTGATGAGGCAGACACGCTCATCACTCGAGCCGCCACCGCGCGACATCAGGGCATCGCGTGGTCGCACTCGCTGGCGGGACGGAAGGGCAGGGCGTAGAGCTCGCGGCCGCTGGCTGCGTCCTCGGCGGTGAAGAACACGTCCCAGCCAGAGCGGATGAAGGCGCGTGGTTCACGTGCGGTCCCCGCGTCGAGCTTCCGGGTGCCGGACTCGGTGCCGTTGCTCACCCAGGGCTCCCCGCCATGCCCCGTCATCGCGCTGAAGAAGAGCCAGCCCTGGATGGCGGTCACCTCGGTGGGAGATGCGCCAGCCGTTCCGGGCGCCAGGTCCGCGAAGAGCTTCGTTCCTCTCGACGTGCCATCACTCACCCACAGCTCGCGCCCGTGCCGGCCGTCATCCGCCGCGAAGTAGAGGTGGTCTCCGAGCACCGACAGGAACGCCGGCGCCGAGCCCTCCGCCCCGGGCCGGACGTCCTTCACCCGCCGCGTGCCGGACACCGTGCCGTCGCTGACCCACAGCTCCTCGCCCTCTGGCGCCGCCTCACCCGCGCTGAAGTAGAGCCGGCCCTGGAATGCCACCAGGTCGTGCGGGTACTGGCCCGGAAAGAAGCGCAGGCTGCGTGTGCCCTCCGCCGTGCCGTCCGTGACGTGGAGGGTGGCCTCGCCTTCGTCGGGGTCCACCAGGAAGAAGAGCCTGCCGCCCGCGGACTTCATGCGGAAGATGACCGTGTCCTCGAAGACCTTGAGCAGGGGCGTGAAGGCCGCGCCGCCTTTGCTTCGCACGAGCCAGTTCTCATTGCCCACGCTGATGACGAAGTAGAGCGAGCCGTCGTGAACGGCGAAGCGGCGAGGGAAGGCGCTGTCCTCACCCGGGACGAGGTCCGCGACCTCGTAGGTGCCCACGTCCGTGCCGTCGCTGGTCCACAGCTCGTTGCCCCGCGCGCCCCCCGGCGTGGCGGCGGAGAAGTAGAGCCGGCCCTGGTACGCGATCAGCGTCTGTCCATCTTCGAGGCTGGCGCTCACGGGAAGCACGCGCTTCACCAGGGACGTCCCTTCGGACGTGCCGTCGCTGGTCCACAGGGCGCGGCCATTCACCCCATCGTCCGCGATGAAGAAGACCCGGTCGCCCACGCGCGTGAGGTCCGTGGGGTCGGAGCCCTCCGGCCCCGGCGCGATGTCCCGGAGCAGCCGGGTTCCTTCGCCCTGCGTGCCGCTGCTCGCCCACAGCTCGGCACCGTGTTGACCATCATCCGCGGTGAAGAACAGCAGCCCATCGCCGTGGAGGCGCTCCTGGATGGCCGCGCCCTCGGGGCCGGGGCGGAGGTCCGCGAGCCTGCGCACGCTGTCCCCGCAGGGCTCCCACGTTCGCGGGGCCGCGGTCGACCGCGCGGGCGCTTCAGCGGATGACGGATGCGTGTCCTCCACCGGTGGCGACCCACAGGCAGCCACAAGCGTCAGCAGCACCGGGAACGCACGCCAGGACTTCGTCATCAGCAGCTCCGTGAGGTCGAGATCGTCTTGGAGCGTCAATCTGTGAATGGCGGGGGTCCGCCTCACCTGCCCACGGGTCCTGAACGCCGTTTGTAACGTGACGCTTCACACCGACTAACGTCCCCGCCAGAGGCGAACAGTCGTCATCACAAGGGGTTCCACCGCCGATTCACCGTGTGACACCTGTCAGTTCCATGCCCCAAGAAAAAGTTGGAAACATTGAAAAACAGGACGCACTCCTGGTACTCCGGTAGCACCTCACCGCGGTATCGGAAAGGTGTCCTGCATGCAGCGATATATCGGAGCAGCCCCACGGCGTTTCCTGTCCCTCTCACTCATGTCCGTCATGGCGCTGAGCCAAGGGTGCCAGCCCACGGATGAAGACATGCCTGTCGAGGAGTCCGCGACCGGCGAAGTCGCACAGCCCGTCGCGGTTCCGGGCTTCGCGGAGATGCACCACCACATGTTCGCCGAGGAGGCGTTCAGCGGGGGTTGGTTCCACGGCAAGCACAACGGCTCCCTGGTGAGCTGTGACGGTGGCTTCCCGGAGAGCGACCATGCGCGCGTCCGCATGGACCTGGGCTCCATGCTCAACGTGTGTCCCAACGCGGGCGGCGTGGACCTGGGCGGCGTGCCGGTGCTGTCGGAGATGTTCGGCGTGGGCGGCGCGGTGGCGTCGGAGATCATCGGGCAGGTCGAAGGGACGGAGGGCGACACGGGCCTCCACCTGGGCCGGATGAGCGTGCCCACGCAGTGGCCGCGCTGGGACACCATCGCGCATCAGCAGGCCTGGGAGGGCTGGCTGCGGCAGGCGCACCTGGGGGGCATGTCGCTGGTCACCATCTCCCTGGTGAGCAACGAGTTCCTCTGCAAGGCGCTGCCGTACCAGAACATCAAGCGCCCTTGCGACGAGATGGTGGACGTGGACGTGCAGCTGCAGATGGCGCGTGACTTCGACGCCCGCACGTCGTGGGCGGAGATCGCGCTGACGCCGGCGCACGCGCGGCAGATCATCGCCTCCGGCAAGCTGGCCATGGTGCTCTCCATCGAGTCGAGCAAGCTGTTCGGCACCAAGAACTGGCAGACCGAGCTCAACCGCGTCTACTCGCTGGGCGTGCGCTCCATCCAGCCGGTGCACCAGCTGGACAACCGCTTTGGCGGCGCGGCGCCCCACAACGCCATCTTCCAGGTCGCGCAGTTCCTGGAGAACTGTCACGTGGACACCGACTGCGGCCTCACGGGCAACGGCTTCACGCTGGGCTTCAACGTGGACGCCAACTGCAAGAACACCAAGGGCCTGACGACCGAGGGCCGGGCGCTGGTCGCGGAGATGATGAACAAGGGCATGCTCGTCGACGTGGCGCACATGTCCGAGCGCTCCGTGAACGACACGTTCGCCATCGCCCAGGGCCGCAACTACTACCCCATGTACATCTCCCACGGTCACTTCCGTGAGGTGATGCACCCGGGGCTCGCCGCCAACGAGAAGACGACGCCCGCGTCCATCATCCGCTACCTGCGCCAGACGGGCGGCATGTTCGGCCTGCGCACCGCGCACGACGAGACGCGCGACTACACCCGCACGCCGGTGGCCAACAACTGCCAGGGCTCCACGCGCTCGCTGGCGCAGGCCTACGAGTTCGGCCGCCTGGGCCTCAAGGTGAACATGGGCTTCGGCGCGGACCTCAACGGCTTCATCCAGCAGACCCGCCCGCGCTTCGGTCCCCACGGCGCCTGCTCGGCCGGCTTCGCCGCGGAGGCTGCGGCCCAGGCCCAGCAGCAGCTCACCTCCGGCCCGCCGCCGCTGGGCACGGACTTCGACAACTATGGCCTGGCCCACGTGGGCCTGCTGCCGGACGTGGTGCGTGACTTGAAGCAGCTCGGCGTCAACACCACGGGCCTGGAGGGCTCGTCCGAGACGTTCATCCGCATGTGGGAGCGCGCCACCGGTACGCGCACCGGCATGGCGGACAGCGCGACCAACATCGACACCAGCGGCGTGGCGGCCTACGTGCCGAAGGAGACCCGCGCGTCCTGGTACCCCTCCACCTCCACCTGCACCAACGACAGCCACTGCGCCAGCACCCAGTACTGCGGCTGGGGGCTCAACGCCGGCAAGTGCCAGAACAAGAAGGCCCGGGGCGCCCTCTGCGGCAGCGCCCGCGAGTGCCTGTCCAACAACTGCCGTTGGACCATGACCTGCGGCTGAGGTCGCTCCCTGGCATGTGCGCGGAGCCACTCAGCGCACATGCCAGGCGGCCCCGCGGCGGACCGCTCGCTGAAGGGCGGCACGCCGCGGGGCTCCTTCATTCGTTGCCCGACCGGGGATGCCATGGTATCGAAAATGAGAGTCAATATCGATACCTGGAGCATTCGTGACGACGACGACTGAGCGTGTCTATCGACGGGGACCGTTCCCCGTGAAGTTCCGCCTCCTGGAGGTGAAGCGGGTGACGCGGGTGACGCCGCAGATGGTCCGCATCACCCTGGCGGGCGAGGACCTGGAGGGCTTCTACAGCCCCGGCGCGGACGACCACGTGAAGCTGCTGTTCCCGGAGGAGGGCAAGCGCATGCCTGTCATCCCCACGGTGACGCCCACGGGGCTGGTGCTGAAGGAAGGCGAGCGCAAGCCGGACGCGCGTGACTACACGCCGCGCCGGTACGACGCCGCCGCGGGCGAGCTGGACATCGACTTCGTGGTGCACGGCACGGGGCCCGCGACGACGTGGGCGAGCAAGGCGCGGGTGGGGGACTTGCTGGCCGTGGGTGGGCCGCGCGGCTCCACCTTCGTCGCGCAGGACTTCGACTGGTACCTGCTCGCGGGTGACTCGTCGGCGCTGCCCGCCATGGGCCGCATCCTGGAGGAGCTGCCGGAGGGGACGCGCGCCATCGTGTTCTGCGAGGTCCCGGACGCGTCGGAAGAGCAGCGGTTCACCACCCGCGCCAACGCGACGGTGACGTGGCTGCACCGCAACGGCGTGGAGGCGGGGCACTCGGATGTGCTGCAGCAGGCCATCCGCGGGCTGGAGTTCCCCGCGGGGGACTACTTCGCCTGGGTGGCGGGTGAGGCGCACACCGTGCGCCCCATCAAGGACCACCTCATCAACGAGCGTGGCGCCAACAAGAGCTGGGTCCGGGTGACGGGCTATTGGAAGCGCGGCACCTCGGACCACCACGACGCGAAGGGCTAGGCCGCCGCCGGCTTCGCGAGGGAGCGGAGGACCTCGCCCGTCATCTCGATGGCGTAGTCAATCTGCTCCTCCGTGTGCGCCGTGCTGAGGAAGGTGACGTCGCGGCGCAGCAGGATGCCCCGGCGGGCCATGCCCGCCTGGAAGGGCTGCATCTGCTTCGCGTGCTCCGCCGGGTCCTTGGCGAACAGGAAGAAGGGAATGGCGTCGTAGCCAATCACGCGCAGCGACGCGCCCGCGGCCTCCGCCTGGGCGTTGACGCCCTCGCGCAGCTTGCGGCCCAGGCGGGCCAGGTGCTGGACGTAGGCGCCATCCCGGTAGCCCTTCAGCACCGCCTCGCACACGTACAGCGACAGCAGCTCACCGCCGAAGGTGGTGGACACCTGGAGCTCGCTCAGGCGGCTCAGGTGCTTCGCCGGACCGGCGATGGCCGACAGCGGCATGCCCCCGGCGATGCTCTTGGACAGGGTGACGAAGTCCGCGCGGACGTCGAAGAACGCCTGGGCGCCGCCCACCGCGAGCCGGAAGCCGGTGACGACCTCGTCCAGGGCGAACAGGACGTTGTTCGCGGTGCACGTGGCGCGCACCTGCTGCAGGAATGCCGACGTGAGGGGCCGGTTGTAGGGCACCGACAGCAGCACCAGGGCGAGCTCGCTGGCGTTCTGCTCGATGGCGGCCAGCAGGGCCGGCTCGTCCGGAGGCGTGAAGAGCGGCATCCGGAGGGTCAGCGCCGCCAGCGCGGCCGGGACGCCCGGCGTGTCGAACATGAAGTGGTCGTGCCAGCCGTTGTAGCCGACGGTGATGATCTTCTGCTTGCCGGTGATGTGGCGCGCCAGGCGCACGGCGGCGGACGTGGCATCCGCGCCCGTCTTGAAGAAGCGCGCCATCTCCGCGCCGGGGATGAGGTCCACCAGCGTCTGGGCGGCGGAGACCTCCACGGGCGTGGGCAGCGAGTGGAGGACCCCTTCCTCCAGGTGCTCCCGGATGGCGTTCAGCACGGCCGGGTCATTGTGGCCCAGCATGTTGGCGCCCAGGCCGCCGATGAAGTCGATGTACTCCTGGCCGTCCACGTCCTCCACCAGCGCGCCCTTGCCCTTGGCCAGGAACACGGGGAAGGCGCCAGGCGCGAACATCTCCGGGCGCTTCATCATGGACTGCGTGACGCCGGGGACCAGCCGCCGCGCCTCGGCGAGGAGCTGGTTGGAGCGGTCGAGCTTCAGCTCGCCTTGAATGGGACGAGGCAGGGAGGGGTGCTTCTTGAGGGGAGTGTCCATGGACGTTTCCTTCTACGGGGCGAGAGGGAGACTGCGATTCTCTGGGGCGGCGCTACGGCCAAAGGTCCAGAGGATGAAGAGCGAGACGGTGGTGACGCCCACGGCGAGCCATCCGGCCAGCCCGAAGCCCACCAGCCCACCGCCCGGCGCGGTGGCCAGCATCAGGCCGCTGGCCCACGCCGCGAGCCCGGAGGCGCCGTCACTGGCGGCCATGTTCATGGCCATGTACCGCCCGCGCAGCGGCGGCGGCACCCGCGCGGAGATGAGCGCGATGGTGGGGATGGGGCGCGTGGACGTCAGCGACATGAAGAGGACGAAGGCGACCATCACCACCGGCAGCGGCGAGGCGGGAAGGTGCGTGAAGCCCAGGTGCGGCACCAGGGTGCCCACCAGCAACAGCCCGAGCACCCGGGCGGGGCCGAACCGGTCCACCCAGCGGCCCACCTGACGGGCCGCGAGCAGCGTGGCGGCGCCGCCGGCCAGGTACACCCAGGGCAGGTCGGTCTGCTTCAGCCCGAGGTTCCCGACCATGAACGCGCTCAGGTACGGAATCAGCAAGAAGCTGGAGAAGGCGACGCTGAACGTCAGCAGCCAGCCCAGCGCGAAGCCCGGCGTGAAGAGCGCCGTGACGGAAGGCGCCTGACGCTCCGTGCCCGGGGTGACGTGTGCATCCAGCCGCGGAAGCACGGCGAGCAGCCCGAACCAGAGGAGGGCCCCGAGGACGCCAATGGCCCAGAAGGGCGCGCGCCAGCCGAGCAGGTTGGCCAGGCCCAAGCTCAGGGGGACCCCCGCCACCGCGGACAACCCGAGCGAGGACATCACCGTGCCAATGGCCTGGCCACGGCGCTCACCGGGGATGGTGTCCGCGATGATGGACATGATGACCGCGCCCATGAGGCCCGCGCAGCCTCCCGCGAGGCTCCGGGCCACCAGCAGCCACGCGTGGCTCTGCGCCGCGCCGCAGGCCAGCGTGGCTGTGATGAACCCCCCCAGGATGACCAGCAACGTGCTTCTGCGGCCAAACCTGTCGACCCACGCGAGCCCCAGCACGCCCATGGCGGCGGAGGCCAACGTGTAGGAGGACACCAACGTTCCGAACTGCGCGGCTGACAGACTGAACAGCCGCATGAACTCCGGACCCAGCGGCAGGACGATCATGAAGTCCAGCAGGTGGGTGAACTGCACGCCCGCCAGCAGCAGGATGAGCAGCCGCTCCTGACGCGGTGAGAAGGTGGCTGTCACGAAAGGCTCCAGCGATTCAGGCCGCACGGGCTTCGTGCGCGCGAAGGGAGGGCATGGACTCGGCGACCAGGAAGGCCAGCTGCAGGGCCTGGTCCGCGTTGAGCCGCGGATCGCAGTGGGTGTGGTAGCGGCTGGAGAGGTCGTCTTCCGTCACGGGCTGGGGGCCGCCCAGGCACTCGGTGACGTTCTGCCCGGTCATCTCCAGGTGCAGGCCACCCGGGTGGACGCCCTCCGCGGCGGCCGCGTCCATGAAGCCACACACCTCCGTGAGGATGCGGTCGAAGGAGCGCGTCTTGTAGCCATTGCCGGCCTTGTGGGTGTTGCCATGCATCGGGTCGATGGACCAGATGACGGGGCGGCCGTCCCGGCGGGTGGCGGCCATGAGCGGGGGCAGCCGCTCCGCGACCAGGTCCGCGCCAAACCGCCCGATGAGGGTGATGCGGCCCGGGATGCCTTGGGGATTGAGGACGTCCATCAACCGGAGCACCTCGTCGGGCTCCATGGTGGGGCCACACTTGATGCCAATGGGATTCTGGAGTCCGCGCATGAACTCCACGTGGCCGCCGTCGAGCTGGCGGGTGCGCTCGCCAATCCACAGCATGTGCGCGGACGTGTCGTACCAGCCGCGGCCGTCAGGCTCGGCGCGCGTCATGGCCTCCTCCACGTTGAGGAGCAGGGCTTCGTGGCTGGTGAAGAAATCAATGGCGCTGGAGCCGCCGCGAGGCTCCGGGCTGACGCCCAGCGCCCGCATGAAGGACAGGGATTCGAGGATGCGGTCCGCCAGCAAGCGGTTGATGCCGCCCTGGGGCCAGCGCTGGGGCTCGGCGAGCTCCTCGTAGCCGCGCTGGGCGAAGGCGCGCAGCAGGTTCAGCGTGGCGGAGGACTGGTGATAGGCCTTGAGCAGCCGGCCCGGGTCGGGCGTTCGCGCCTGGGCGTCGAACTCCATGCCGTTGATGATGTCCCCGCGGTAGCTGGGCAGGGTGACGCCGTCCAGCGTCTCCGTGGGGTTGGAGCGCGGCTTGGCGAACTGCCCGGCGATGCGGCCCACCTTCACCACCGGACGGTTGCCGGCGAAGGTCAGCACCATGGCCATCTGCAGCAGCAGCCGGTAGGTGTCCCGGATGTTGTCGGTGGTGAATTCCTTGAAGCTCTCCGCGCAGTCGCCGCCTTGCAGCAGGATGGCCTTGCCTTCGGCGACCAGGGCGAGCCGGGAGGTGAGCCGGCGCGTCTCCTCCGCGAAGACGAGCGGCGGCAGGCGGGACAGCTCGGCCTCGGTCTGGGCCAGGGCCCGCGCGTCCGGATAGTCCTCCGGCATGTACTTGACGGGCTTGTGCCGCCAGGAGTCTGGCGTCCAGGTGGGGTTCGTCACGGGAGTGCCGTTTCAGTAGGAGGGCGGGTTGCGGGCACGGGCGGCAGCAGGCCGCGCGCGATGCAGGAGTCGAGGTATCGGTACAGCAGCGCACGGTCCGTGGGCGGGCAGGTGATGCCCGTTCCCTCGAGCGCTTGATGGACCCGCTCACAGCGGATGGGGCCTAGCCCGAACGCGGGCACGTCCGTGCCCGAGCGCAGGTCGAAGAAGGCGAGCGTGGACTGGTGCTCCCCGGTGCCGGCGCGCTCGGCCACGCGGTCGCGCCACTCCCCCACGGAGCAGTGCTCCACGGGATAGCCGTAGTCACGGACCCAGGCGAACAGCTCCCGGAGCTTCACCTCGGGCGTGGGGCAGAGGTTGAACACCGTGGGCGGGCGGGCGTCGCGCGCCATGCGGACGATGGCTCCCGCCACGTAGTCCACGGGCGTCCACACCTCGGCGACGTCGAGCTGGGGCAGCGCGCCCACGGGGATGCCGGCCAGCAGGATGCGCCACACCAGGTCCTGCGGGTTGACGATGGCGCTGTCGGGCGCACCCACCACGCGGCCCAGCCGGTACACGGCCACGGGGAGGCCGCGCGCTCCGGCTTGTTCGACGAGCCGCTCGGCGATCCACTTGCTCTGCTGGTAGCCGTCGCGCAGGCCCGGGTGCGCGGGCACGAAGGCCTCCGGGACGTCGGGGCTGACGTCCGTCTGCGGCGCCACCGCCAGGGTGGAGACGTAGTGGAAGGGCTTGGCGCGGACCGCGGCGGCCAGGCGCAGCAGCTCGCGGGTGCCGCGCACATTCACCGCCTGGAGGCTGCCGTATTCGCGCACCACGCTGACCACGGCGGCGTTGTGGATGACGGCGTCACACTCCGAGGCCAGCCCTTGGAAGCGCGCCGGGCTCAGGCCCAGCCAGGGCTGCGTGAGGTCCGAGGGCAGCGCCACCACGCGCTCCATCAGGTGTTCAGGGGCGAGCTGCTGGGACGCCAGCGTGGCCTGGATGCGCTCCAGGGCGTGCGCCTCGTCACGAGCGCGGACCAGGCACACCACGCGCGCGTCCGTCTGGCGCAGGAGCTGGTGGAGCAGGTGCGCCCCGACGAAGCCCGTGGCGCCGGTGAGGACGACCTGCCGCAGCCGCGGGGACTCGGCGGCCTCCACCTTGAGCGGGGGGACGATGTCCTCGGACAGCACGGCGTCGGCGAGCATGCTCTCGGTGAGGCCCCCGGCGTCGGAGGCGCCGTCGCTGCCGTGCTCCAGTGCCTGGGCCAGCCCGGCCGCCGTCGGGTAACGGAAGACGGTGGCGACGGGAATCTCGCGGCCCAGCTCGACGCTGAGCCGGTTGGCGACCTGGATGCTCTGGAGCGACTGGCCGCCCAGGTCGAAGAAGTCGTCCTGCGCGGACGTCGTCGTCACGCCCAGCACCTCTTCCCAGACCTTCAGCACCACGCGCTCCAGGGCCGTGGTTCCCTCCGTTGGGGTCGCGGCCTCCTCGGTGGGCAGCAGGCGGCGCAGCTCGGCGCGGTCCAGCTTGCCGGTGCTGGTGCGCGGCAGCCGCTCCGTGAAGACGAAGGTGCCGGGCACCATGGGGGCGGGCAGGCCGTCCAGCAGGTGCTGCCGCAGCTCGGCCACGGTGGGCGCGGGCTGCGTGGTGACGACGTGCGCGCACAGCCGGCGCGAGCCGCTGGGGAGCACCTGTCCGACGACGGCCGCCTCGCGCACGCCCGGGTGGCCGAGCAGCGCCGTCTCGACCTCGGATGGGTCGATGCGGTGCCCGCTGATCTTGAACTCGTCGTCGACGCGGCCCACGAAGACAAGCTGGCCGTCCTCGCGCAGCCGGGCCTTGTCGCCCGTGCGGTAGGCGCGGGGGCTTCCCGGCAGGGCGTCGAGCGTGATGAAGCGCGTGGCGGTCAGCGCCTCGCGGCCCAGGTAGCCCCGAGCGAGCGCGCCGCCCAGCAGGTGGAGCTCGCCTTCCTCACCCGTGGGGACGATGCGGCCCCGCGCGTCGGCAATCACCGCGCGCACGCCCGGCAGGGGGCGGCCGATGGGCACGTCGTCTCCGGCGGGCGTCACGTCGGGGCCGCCGCTGAGCGTGGCGACAGTGGCGACCACGGTGGCCTCGGTGGGGCCGTAGGTGTTGAGCAGCCGGACGTGAGGGCCGGCGGAGGCCCGCCAGCGCGCGACGCGCTCGGGCAGCGCGGCCTCACCGCCGATGATGACGGTGCGCAGCGACGGCGGAAGCCGGGCCGCGCCCGTGGACACGCTGTAGGCCAGCTCGTGCCAGAAGGCCGTGGGCAGGTCCAGCAGGGTGATGCCATGCGTGGCGCAGGCCTCCAGCAGCCGGGGCACCGACTGGAGCATCTCGTCCGTGCGCAGCACCAGCGTGGCGCCGGCGCAAAGGGAGACGAAGAGCTCCTCCACGCTGGCATCGAAGTGCAGCGGCGCGAACTGCAGCACCCGGTCCTCGGACGTCACCTCGTAGCGGAACGTCGCGCCCGCCACGAAGTGGGCCAGGGCGTCGTGGTCAATCTGCACGCCGTTGGGCTGGCCGGTGGAGCCGGAGGTGTAGATGACGTAGGCCAGCGGCGCGCCTGGCTGGGTCGCAATGGCCGGCAGCTCCGGGCCGGCGCGCCGGTGCACCGCGAGCTGCCCGGGGGCCTGCGGAGGCATTCCGGCCGTGAGGTCCTTCACGGCGCTGCGCACCGTCAGGCGCGGCGCGGCGTCATCCAGGATGGCCTTCGTCCGGGACTCGGGACCGAAGGGGTCCACGGGGAGGTAGCCCGCGCCGGAGAAGAGGACACCCAGCGTGGCCACGATGGCGTCGATGCTCCGGGGCAGGGAGACGGCCACCAGCGTGTCGGGCCGCGCGCCGTCGGCCCGCAACTGCTCCGCGAGCGCCTGGGCGGACTGGAGCAGGGCCGCGTAGGTGAGGCGGTGCTCGCCATGCTCCACGGCGATGGCCTCCGGCCGCGCGCGCGCCTGCTCCTTGAAGAGCTCCAGCACGGGCCGCCGCGGAATCGGCAGGGGACCGCCATCCACGACGGAGGGCCGTGCGGGGGCCGGCGCCGCGCGCACGGCCTGCTCGGGCGAGGCCACCAGTGACTCCAGCAACTGGAGGAAGCCGCGCTGGTGGGCGTCCAGGACGTCGGGGCTGTAGCAAGCGGGGTTCGCGTCGAAGTCCACGCGCAGTCCGCTGCCGTCGGAGCGGGCGTACATGCCGATGGACAGGTCCTCGACGGGGCCCGCGGAGAGGTTGTGGGCGAAGGCCGGCATGCCCGCGAAGCGCAGGGCGTAGTCGAACGGCATGATGTTGACCACGGGGCCGAAGAGCCGCCGCTGGCCACCCACGCGCTTCAAGTCGCGGCGAAGCTGCTCGTAGCGGTAGCGCAGGTGCGGCCTCATGGCGCGCAGCTCCGCCGCCACGTCGCGGGCCATGGCGAACAAGCCCGCGCCCGGGCGAACCGGGACACGCAGCGGAACGATGTTCATGGCCATGCACGGCACGCGGATGGCGGCCGAGCCCAGGCGAGTCATCACCGGCAGCCCCAGCACGACTTCGGGCACACCGGTGTGCTGGTGCAGCCAGGCCGCCGTCGCCGCGAGCACCAGGTCCGGCCACGTGAGCCCGGCCTGCTTCGCGGCGGCCTGCAGCCGCTCCAGGTCCGCGGGTGACAGGTGCCGCGTCTGGCGCACGAACCGCGGCGACATGGGCGCGGGCTCCGCGAGCGTCACCGGCGTGGGGCCCTGGGTGAAGCGCTCCACCCAGAAGGCGCGGTCCGCGGCGTGCTGCGCGCCCCCCTGGTAGGCGGCGTCCTCGTCGATGACGGCGCGGAGCGAGCCGAACCCGTTCGTGGCGGGCTTGCCCGTCACCCGGGCCGTGTAGAGGTCCGCCACGCGGCGGGCCACCAGCGAGAAGCCGAAGCCGTCCAGGGCGATGTGGTGCGCCCGCTGGAACCAGAAGAAGCGGTCCGGCGCCGCCTTGAACAGCGCCTCCGCGAACAGCGGGCCCTGGCCCAGGTCCACCGTGCGCGTCAGGTCCTCGTGCATCCAGGCCTGCGCCGCGGCCCAGGGGTCGGGCGTGTGACTGACGTCGGCGACGTGCAGCCGCCACGACGCGCGGGGTTGAACGAGCTGCACGGGGCCGGAGGCGCCGGGGACGAAGCGCGCGTGGAGCGCCTCCGCCTCGTCGATGGCCTGGCGCAGGGCGGACTCGAAGTGCTCCACGACGAGCGGCCCGCGGAGCTCGATGCACTCCCCCGCGTTGTAGACGGCGCTCGTGAGGTCGAACTGCTGGCCGACCCAGATTCCATGCTGGGCCGCGGACAGCGGCCAACCTGCTTCGTGTGTTTCGCCCATCGCCAGGGACTCCCGTGTGTTCATGCGTCAGGGGCGCGAGGTGCCTCGCGCACCGCGGAGCTACGCGGCGTTCCGGGAAGCGGGCGTGTTGCCCAGGGAGAGCAGCGTGAACCAGTCGGAGAGCGTCGGCCGTTCGGCCAGCTCCACGAAGGTGGTCTCCGCGCCAGCGGCCCGCCACTTCTCCACCAGCGTCATCAGCCGGATGGAGTCCATTCCGCGCTCGAGCAGGTTGTCGTCGTCACCCAGCGCCTCCGGCGGCTCCTGGAGCAGCTCCGCCACGTCCGCGCGCACCTGCTTGCGGGTCAGCATGCTGGACGTGGAGACGGGCCCCAGCGCGTCGAGCACCAACTGCGTGGTGGTGGTGACGGCGCACAGCTGGGCCGCGTAGCTCAACGCGAGCTGGTGGTGCGCCAGGGAGAAGTCACCCAGCGCGTCGGCGATCAGGAAGGGCCGCACGTCGCTCATGAAGGCGTCGCTGGCCGTCTGCAGGCAGCCGATGTGCGCGTAGATGCCGGAGATGAGGATTTGATCGCGGCCCAGCTCCTTCATCTGGTCCATCAGGTCCGTCTTGCGGAACGCGCTGTAGCGCCACTTGGTGAGCTGGATGTCACCTTCGGCGGGCGTCAGCGCGTCGATGATGCGCTTCTGGTCCGGGCCGCCGTTGATGCCGCCGCCCCAGAAGTCCAGCAGCAGCCCGCGCTGCTCGGGCGTCTGGCCCCCCGGCTGGGCCGAGTACACGACGGGGATGCCCAGCGCCGTGCAGTGCTGGCGCAGCCGCTGGATGTTGGCGACCAGCTCCGTCACGGGCGACTGGCCCTGCGCGAAGGCCTCCACGAAGTAGCGCTGCATGTCGTGGATGAGCAGCACGGCGCGGCTCGGATCCGGCGTCCAGGAGACCTTGTTCTTCGGCAGGTCGGCGGCGCCGGGCATGGGATAGGGAGCGATGGCGGGGAGCGCCATGGGGGAGTTCCTTTCAGCGCGTCGCGCGCGAAACCGGAGTGGGGGAGGGAGCGCCGGCGAGCACGTCGCGCAGCGCCTTCTTGCTGACCTTGCCGACGCCCGTCTTGGGGAACGCCTCGACGAACTCGACCCGGTCGGGAATCTTGAAGGCGGCCAGTCCCCGCTGGCGCAGGAAGGCCGTGAGCACATGGGGCGCGGGCGGCGTGCCGCGCGCGATGACGAAGGCGCAGGTGCGCTCGCCCAGGAACGCATCCGGAACGGCGACCACCGCGGCGTCGTGCACGTCGGGGTGGGCCAGCAGGTGGTTCTCCACCTCCTCGGCCGCGACCTTGTCTCCGCCCCGGTTGATCTGGTCCTTGGCGCGGCCTTCCACCACCAGGTAGCCCTGGGGCGTCACGCGGACCACGTCACCGGTGTGGTAGAAGCCGTCGTCGGTGAAGGCCTTCGCGTTGTGGGCCTCCGCCTTGTAGTAGCCCCGGATGGTGTACGGCCCGCGCGTCAGCAACTGGCCCGTCTCGCCCGGCGCCACGTCTTCGCCGTCCTCGTCCACCACCCGGAGCTCGTCGTCCGGGGAGATGGGCCGGCCCTGGGTGCTGACGATGAGCTCCTCGGGGTCATCCAGGCGCGTGTAGTTGACCAGGCCCTCGGCCATGCCGAACACCTGCTGCAGCGTGCAGCCCAACGTGGGCTTCACGCGCTGGGCCGCCTCGGTGCTGAGGCGCGCGCCACCGACCTGGAGCACCCGCAGGCTGGCGAGCTGGTGCCGGCGCGTCCGGGCCGCGTCCATCCAGACCATGGCCAGCGGCGGCACCACCGCGGTGATGGTGACGCGCTCGCGCTCGATGAGCGGGAACACCGTGTCCGGGCTGGGGTTGGGCGCCAGCACCGCCGTGCCGCCCGCGTAGAAGGTGCCCAGCACGCCCGGCGAGCTGAGCGGGAAGTTGTGCGCCGCGGGCAGCGCGCACAGGTACACGCTCGCCTCGTCGAGCTGGCAGACATCCACGCTGCCGCGCAGGCTGTAGATGTAGTCGTCGTGCGTGCGCGGGATGAGCTTGGGCACGCCCGTGCTCCCGCCGGAGAGCTGGAAGAAGGCCACGTCGCTGGGCGCGGGCCCGGGCGGCAGCGCCGTGGGCGCGGCGTACAGGCTGCTCAGCGCCGTGAAGGGGCCCTCGTCACCGGCGACGAGGACGTGCTTCAGCGTGGGACAGGTGGTGCGCACCTGCTCGGCCAGCGTGCGGTAGTCGAAGCCGGCCTGCTTGTCCGCGATGACGTAGGCCACCGCCTCCGTGAAGGCGCAGAAGTAGCCAATCTCCGACGCGCGGTGCGCGGGCAGCGCGAACACCGGGAGCGCGCCCAGGCGGAAGAGCGCGAAGATGACCTCGAAGAACTCGGCCACGTTGGGCAGCTGCACCACCACGCGGTCCCGGGCCTGGATGCCCAGCGCATGAAAGCCGGCGGCCAACTGGCTGACGCGGGCGTCCAGGTCGGCGTAGGTGAGGCGGCGCTCACCGGCCACCAGCGCGGTCCGCTCGCCGTGACGCTGGGCGCGCTCGTGGAGGAGCTGGCCGAACGTCTCGCCGCGCCAGTAGCCGGCCTCGCGGTAGCGGGCGGCGTAGGCCTCCGGCCAGGTGGGGCAGCCAGGGAGGAGGGGGGACGTCATGACTGCACCCCGGCACCCTGGCCCAGGCCCATGGCGTGGAGCATGGTGCGGAACTTGGCCTCGGTCTCCGCCAGCTCGGACTCGGGCGTGGAGCCCACCACGATGCCCGCGCCCGCGAAGAGGCGCAGGGTGCGCTCACTGGCCTCCGCGCAGCGGATGGTCACCGCCCACTGGCCGTCACCCGTGGCGTCGCACCAGCCCACCGTGCCGGTGTAGTAGCCGCGCTCGAAGGGCTCGATGGAGCCAATCGCCTCGTGCGCCAGCCGCGTGGGGTAGCCGCACACCGCGGGCGTCGGGTGCATGGCCGCCGCCAGCGTCAGCGAGGAGATGGAGGGGTCGGCGAGCTCGCCGGTGATGCGGCTGGACAGGTGCCACATGGTGGCGGTGTTCACCAGCGATGGCGCCGCGGGCACGTTCAGCGTCTTGCAGTACGGCCGCAGCGCCTCCGCGACGGCGTCAATGACGACCGCGTGCTCGTGCAAATCCTTGGGGGACTTCAGCAGCGCGGCGGCGCGCTCCTGGTCCTCCAGCGGGTCCGCGCTGCGGGCCGCGGAGCCGGCCAGGGGATTGGCGACCACCTGGAACCCGGAGCGGGACACGAGCAGCTCGGGGCTGGCGCCAATGAGCGTGCGGAGCCCCGCGCCACTGGCCCCGTCCTGCTGGGGGAGGTCGGCGGCGAAGGTGTAGCCGGACGGGTTGCGCTGCGCGAGGTTGCGCAGCAGCTGCCGCAGGTCGATGGGGGCGGTGGCGTTGAGGTGCAGCGAACGCGACAGCACCACCTTCTGGAGCGGCCCGCTCTGCATCAGCTTCAGCGCCTGTGCGACGCCGCTCAGGTACGCGGCGGGCTCCGGCACCGGCTGGACGGTGTAGCTGGCGCTGATGGGCCGCTGCACCGGCACGTCCTGGTCGAACACCAGCGGCCCGGCGCGCTGGAGCGTCAGCGGCACCACGAGTTGCGCGGGCACCGAGCCGTCGAAGGGCACCGCGCCCACCGCCACCGGGATGTCGTGGTCGGCCTGACGCGCGTCATTCAGCACCGCCGTCACGCGCTCGGGGAGCCGCGCCAGGGCATCCGCGCCGCCCAGGTGCGGCACCGTGGCGAAGGTGCCGCGCGCCAGCAGCGTGCGGCGGGGCGTGGCGAAGAAGAACGAAGCGCCAGCCTCGTAGCTCTCGAGCAACTGCGCGGCGAGTGTCTGCGGTCCCATGGGGTGTTCCTGCTCCTTCGGCTCAGCGGGCGTCGCGCACAGGGCGCCACACGGCGGCGCCTCGGCGACAAGTGGTGAAGTGGATCCTAATAATCATTCTCAATAACTTGATGGACGTGGGCCTGAGCGGGGCCGCGCGAGGGCGGGGTCAGGCGTCGAGCGTCGCGCCCCCGTCGACGCGGAGGTCGTGCAGGGTGATGTGGCGTGCCGCGTCCGAGACGAGGAACCGCACCGCGTTGGCGATGTCCTCTGGGGTGGCGATGCGTTGCAGCGGGATGCCCAGTCGGTAGGCCTCGGGCGAGCCGGCAATCACCGCCTGCGCGCCGGAGTCATCCGCCCAGAGCGCGCGCTGCATGGCGGTGTCCGTGGAGCCGGGGGACACGACGTTGCAGCGGATGCCGTGCGGGGCCAGCTCCAGGCCCAGGCACTTGGTGAACATGCTGGATGCGGCTTTGGAGGCGGCGTACGCGGCCATCTGAGTGCGGGGCATGGCGGCGGCGTTGGAGCCCACGGTGACAATGGCACCGCCGCGCCGGGGCACCATGCGCCGGGCTACGGCGCGGGACACCTGGAACACGCCCACGGTGTTGACGGAGAAGGTGAACGCCCAGTCCTCGTCGCTGTAGGACAGGACGGGCCCCGTGCGCAGGACGCCCGCCACGTTGGCCAGCACTTCAATGGGGCCCAGCTCCCGCTCGATGCGCTCCACCACGGCGTCGACCGCGGCGACCTCACTCACGCTGGCCGGGTAGGCCACCGCGTGTTGATTCTTCTGCCGGAGCTCGGCCACCAGGGAGGACAGGCCGTCCGCGTGGGTGTCGACCGCGGCGATGAGCGCATCGCCCGCGAGCGCACGCGCCACCGCCGCGCCAATACCTTGTGCGGCTCCTGTGACGAGCGCCACCCGGGTGGGCGTTCCCATGTCCCTGCTCCTCCTGCTGGATGCCGCGCCCGATGGGGGGCAAATTGGATAATGAGAATGATTCTCATTATTGATGTGGCACAGATATGTGCCACGCAGCGTCAGGGGTGTCAAGAAGGGAAGTAAGGAATTGCCGGTAACGAAAATTGCAATGGCCGCCCGGTCGGGCTGTCAAAAGGCTCAGGCCGGTGCGCCGGGCTCGACCGGGGCCGGGGCATTCACGTCGATACCGTCCCGGCGCAGCTCGTCAGGGCTGGCCGCCACGGCCAGGGTGCCGGGTGGGTTGTCGTACCAGCCTGGGTCCGCGTAGCGCGCCAGCCGTTCGCGAACCTTGAGCACGGTGAACATGCCTCCCACGCTCATGAAGCCATGCTTGCCCTGCGCCCCCAGCATGGGAATGGAGTTGGGTGGGACGGGCATCTTCATCTCCGCCATCCCCGTCTGGCCCATCGTCATGTAGCCCGGCAACAGCGGGCGGACCTTCGCGTCCAGGTCCCCTGGCTTCACGCCAATCATATTGGGGAACGCATGGCCCATCTGGTTCATCATGTGGTGTGTCATGTGACAGTGCAGGGCCCAGTCCCCTGGCACGTCCGCCACGAACTCGATGACGCGTGTGCTGCCCACGGGGACGAGCACCGTCCCCTCCGGTTGTTGCGCGGACTCGGGGACGCGCCCGCCATCCGTTTCGGTGATGCGGAAGTGAAAGCCGTGCAGGTGGATGGGGTGGTGGTTCTGCGGGCTCAGGTTGCCCAGCCGGATGCGCACCCGCTCGCCCTTGCGCACCACGAGCGGCTCCGTGCCCGGGAACGCCTTCGCGTTCATGGTGAGCACGTTGAAGTCCGTCATCTCATTCGGATTGGGCCGTCCCGTGCCGACGTCGATGCGCCACTCATGCAGCAGGATGACGAAGTCCCGGTCGACGCGGGGCCCCACGGGTCGGCGCGGGTGGATGATGAACATGCCCGTCATCCCGAGGCCAATCTGCGTCATCTCGTCATGGTGCGAGTGATACATGTTCGTACTCGCCTGGCGCAGGGTGAACTCGTACCGGAACGTCTCACCTGGGGCGATGGACTTGTGACTGAGTCCGCCCACGCCGTCCATGCCGCTGGGAAGCAGGATGCCGTGCCAGTGGACGGTGGTGGCCGCGGGGAGCCGGTTCGTGACGTAGATGCGCACCCGGTCACCCTCCACCGCTTCGATGGTGGGACCGTGGACCCGGCCGTTGTAGCCCCAGCAGCACGCGTTCAATCCCGGGGCAAACTCATGCTCCACCTCCTCGGCCACCAGGTGGAAGACCTTCACGTTGTCCACGACCTTCCACGGCAGCTTGGCGCCATTGGGCACCACCACGGGCCGGTAGCTCCGGTGGGGCTGTCGTACGCGCCGCTGGCCGGTGTCAGTGGGGGCGCCCTCGCGAGGCCCGGAGGCCCCTGGGACGACCGACTGGGCGCGCGCCGCGGAGCCGCTCAGCAGCAGTGCGCCACCGGCGAGCGTGGCCCCCGTGGTGACAAGCAAGGTCCGCCGCGTCAGCGCGTCCTCGGAGCCAGCCTCCGGAAGGTCTCCAGGAGTCCCCCTGCGCTCCTGCGCTCCGGGGGCGTCGTCCTCACGGCCCGAGGCGTGTTCGGTTTCAGTCGCGCGGGTGCTCATGGGGCCTCTCCGTGCCCGGTGTGCGTCCCGGGCTGTGCTGGCTGGGTGGGCGAGGGCGTGGGTGCGTCGCTGCCCGCTCGCAGCCGGCCGCCCACGAGCTGCTCCAGGTCGGCCCGCGCCATCCAGTAGTCGCGGACGGACTCGATGTAGCCTTGATACGCCTCTACCTGCTCACGCCTGGCCGTGAGCAGTTGAAAGAGGCCTATCTGCATGGCGTTGTACTGGAGCTGCGACTGCGCGACGACCTTCTCACGAAGGGGCAGCACCACCCGCCGGTAGCGTTCGGCCATCAGGCGCAGCGACAGCAGCCGGGCGCGGGCGGCGCGAACCTCCGAGCGGGCATTGACGGACAGCGCCATCAGTCGCCGCTCGCCCTGGCGGTGCTGCGCTTCCAGCCGGGCGATGAGGGCCTGGCGCTGGTCGAATATGGGCAACTCCAAAGACAGGGTCGGGCCAAAGAGCCTGGGGCCGTTCGCGTCCTGGTGCTCGTGAACGCCCACGTCCACGCGCCCGAAGAAGCGTGTACTCCGCGCGAGCTCCAGCGCATTCCAGAGCAGCAGGGTTTGCTTTCGGGCCGCGTCGATGTCCAGCCGTTGACGGATGGCGAGCGACTCCAGGTGCTCCAGTGAGGCCTCCTGGTCAGGCAACGGCGGGAGCTTCTCGGAGAGGGTCCACTGCGTGCGTGGCCCCCACAGCCCCATGAGGCGGTTGAGGTGCTCGCGGGCCTCCACCAAGGCGAGCTCACCCTCCGCCAGCTCGAGCCGAGCGCCCTCGGCGGCTGCTTGTTCACTCGCAAGGTCCAGCTCGGTGATGTTGCCCGCGGTGCGCAGCCGGACGGAGAGGTCCGCCGCCGCCTCGGCCACCTGGAGCGCCATGCGGCGCAGCTCCACGAACTGCTGGAGGGACTGCACCTGACGGAAGGCCTTGCGCACCTCGGCCGCGGTGGCCAGCGCTTCGTGCGCCACCCGGAGCGTGTCGGCCATGAACTGCTCCTGGGCGACGCGCTTGCGCAGGGGCAACGTGAAGAGGTCCACGAAGTCCTGCACCAATGAGACTTCGTGCTCTGACACGCCACGCCCGGCGATGGGGAAGCCGATGCTCCCGTCCAACGTCGGGTTGGAGAGCAGGCCGGCCTGAACCATGTCGGCTTGCGAGACGCCCAGGTCCTCGTAGGTGGCTTGGAGCGTCGGATTGTTGAGCAGGGCCACCTCCACCGCACGGTCCGAGGTGAGGTCCTCCTTCAGGAGCGCGTCGAGATGGCGCGCGACCTCGGCGTCCTCCGGAGTGCCCTGGTTCCAGCGCGTCTTGCGGCCCAACCGCTCCTCGACGAGCGCCGCTACCTCCGCGTGGCCCCGCTCTTTCTGGATGGACGTGCAACCTCCTGCGAGCAGCGCCGCGCCCACGCGCAAGGCCCGCCTCACGGAGGTCCGCCGTGTCCGGGGGCGTGGTCAGGGTCGGGCGACGCAGCACCCGGGGGCCCCGCGTCCCGTGCCTCCGTGCCACCAGGTGCAGGCACCTCCGGAGTGGAGGCCGTGAATGCGGTCAACCCGGGCGCATGAGGGGCCTCGGGCGCATCCGGATTCGATGGGTCCATTGACGCGGGCAACCTCTTCGGCTCGGAGACACAGGCAGCGCAGGAGGCGATGCTCGCCAGCACCAAGAGGTTTCGGAACATGGGGACCTCGATGGGGGGGCCGTACCACCTGCCTCCGCTCGCCGAAAGTCACCGATGGCGCACTGACGCTCCGGAACATTGAAGCTGTCGGGAATCCGCAGCTTGGGCCCAGCGCGCCTTGCTCGAGGTCCGGGCGCTTGTCCGATGATGGGATTTCGCGTGCCACAGGCGAACGCGGGGCACGCCCCGGCCGGGTGCACACCGGGCCCTGTCCGAAGCGACGCTTGATGGCGTTGGAGTTGCAACGGAGCCGGTCCTTCATGTCCCAGCTTCTTCAGGACGTTCGCCTGGCCCTGCGCCGCATGCGGCGTGAGGCCGCCTTCACGCTGGTCCTCATCGCCACGCTCGCGCTGGCCATTGGCGCCACCACCGCCGTCTTCAGCGCGGTGTATCAGGTGCTGCTGCGGCCGTTGCCGTACCGGGCGCCGGAGCAGTTGGTGACGCTGTACCAGTCGACGCCTCAGCGCGAGCGGCTGGGCGTGTCGCCGCGGTCGCTCCAGGCCTGGCGCGAGCGTGCATTCTCATTCCAGGGGCTGGAGGGGCTGTCGATACGCGACATCACCTTGGCGGGTGACGGCGAGCTGGAGCGGGTGCGCGCGGGGCGGGCAACGGCGGGCCTGTTCTCGCTCCTGGGCGTGCGGCCGTTGTTGGGACAGGACTTCCGAGCGGAGACGGACGCCAACGGCCTGCTCCTGTCGCATGCGCTGTGGCAGCGGCGCTTCGGTGGCCGCCCGGACGTGGTGGGACAGACGTTGAGGGTGGATGACCAGCTCCACACGGTGGTGGGGGTGTTGCCCGCGGGCTTCCGCTTCGCACCGGACGTGGAGGCGTGGAAGCCGTTGGTGCTGTCCGCGGAGGAGTCGGCCGGAGGGGTGTGGCTGCGCGTGGTGGGCCGCCTGCGTGAAGGTGTGTCCGCGCAGCAGGCACGCACGGAATTGACGGACCTGGGCGCCGCGCTGGTTCGCGAGCCGGGCTTCGCTGAGGAGCCCGCCGGGGTGCGGCTGGTGCCCTTGCACACGCAGGTGGTGGAGGGCTCCCAGGAGCGGCTATGGCTCCTGGCCGGCGTGGTGGCGCTGGTGTTACTGGTGGCCTGCGCCAACGTGGCCAACCTGTTGCTGGCCCGGGCCTCCGCGCGGGAGCGCGAGGTGTCAGTGCGCGTCGCCCTGGGCGCGGGCCGAGCGCGGCTGGTGCGGCAGTTCCTGGTGGAGAGCGGGATGCTGGCGCTCATGGGGGGCGCCGCCGGCCTGCTCCTGGCGATGTGGGGCATGGAACTGCTGCGCGCGCTCATGCCACCTCAGTTCGTGGACGCCGAGGCCCTCCGCCTGCAGCCGCATGTCCTGGGCATCGCGCTGGTGCTCTCGGTGGTGACCAGCCTGCTCTTCGGCCTGGTCCCCTCGCTGCGGGTGTCGCGCGCGGATGCGCGGGGCGTGCTGGGCGGGCTGCGAGGCGGCGCGGGGGCCACGCGGCGTGAAGGCGGGCGCGTGGTGCTGGTGGTCGCGCAGGTGGCCCTGGCGCTGATTCCGCTGGTGGGCGCGGGCCTGATGCTCCGCACCCTCCAGGCCTTGAGCGCGGTGCCGCTGGGCTTCAATCCCCAGGGCGTCACGGTGGTGGACCTCTCCCTGCCTTCGTCGAAGTACCGGGAGGAGGCCGCCCAGCGCGCCCTCTTCTCCAGCGTGCTGGAGCGGGTGCGCGCGCTTCCGGGCGTGACGTCCGCGGGCATGTCGAGCACCGTGCCCCTGTGGGGGCGCAATGGCCTGGCGCCGGTGCTGCTGCCGGGCGAATCGGCAGCGCAGGCGGACTCCCGGGAGCGGGTCCTCTTCCGCACCACCAGCGACGGCTATTTCAGCACCCTGGGCATCCCGGTGAAGGAAGGGCGCGCCATCGAAGCCTGGGATGGGCCGGGCACCGCGCCGGTGGTCGTGGTGAACGAGACGTTCGCTCGCCGCTACTTCCCCGGGCGGAGCGCGGTGGGGCAGCGCGTGCAGCTGGTGCTCGACGGTGAGCCCTTCCGCGAAGTCGTGGGCGTGGTGGGGGACGTCCAGCACAACAGCCTGGACGCCCCCCCGGCCAGCGAGGCGTTCGTCCCCATGGGACAGCTCTGGGGACTGCACATGCTGCTCACCGTGCGTGCCTCGCAGGACGCTGCCTTGCTGGCTCCGGTGCTGCGCGAGCAGCTTCGCGCCGTGGCCCCCGCGCTCCCGAGGGCCCCCGTGCGCTCGCTGGAGTCCGTCGTGGACGCCAGCCTTGGCCACACGAAGGTGCTGGGTTCGCTGCTGGTGGCCCTGGCGGTGCTGGGGCTGGTGCTCGCGGGCGTGGGGCTCTACGGCGTGTTGTCCTATTCGGTCAGTCAGCGGACGCGCGAGCTGGGCATCCGCATGGCGCTGGGCGCGACCGGGCAACACCTGGTGTGGCGGGTGGTGGGG
>NZ_JAAIYB010000529.1 GCF_010894475.1 Myxococcus vastator | reverse complement strand
CCCCGACGCCGTCCCCCACCACGGTGTAGTCCGGACGCACCTCGGTGCCGATCAGCCCCACCAGGGCCCGGGTGCTGTGCAGGGCGATTCGCAGCTCGCAGCGCTCGTCCAGGGGCCGGCGCGCCATGGACCGCTCCCACTCGGAGCGCAGCGCCAGGGCGGCCCGGACGGCCCGGACCGAGTCCTCGCCCTTCACGTAGGGGACGCCGAAGAGGGCGCGCAGGGACTCGCCCCGGAAGCCCTCCACGGTGGCCTCGAAGCTGAAGATGATGCCGCTCATCCGCGCGTGGAAGTCGTTGAGCAGCTGCGTGGCGCGCGCGGCGCCGATGCGCATGCACAACACGGAGAAGCCCACGAGCTCCGCGTGCAGGATGGTGAGGTTGCGCTCCTCCAGGCCGGGCAGCTTGCCGCCCTGCTTCTGGGCCTCGGCGGCGCGGCGCTCGGCCACGTCCGGCGGATGGAAGCGCTCCAGGTCGCGCCGCAGCCTGTCCGCCGTGGGGCTGCCCTCGCGGGGGGAGAACTTCTGCACGCCGGTGGCCACCAGATGCGCCACCGCGGTGCAGGTATCCAGCATCGACTCCACGCTGGCGTCGCCCTTGGCGGACAGGTTGACGTAGAGCACGCCCGCGTAGGGCGGCTCGGCGCCGATGGGGATGCACAGCACGCGGTCCACGCCGTAGAGGATGACGCTCTCCCGGCCCGCGAAGCGGCGGTCATCGCGCACGTCTCCCACGGCGAGCGCGCGGCCCTGGCGCAGGGCCTCCTCGACGATGGCATCCGAGACGGGCACCTCGCCCTGGGCCAGCCGGCCGCGGTGGCGCACGGCGGCGGGCACCATGGCGCCCGTGGCGTGCTTGAGCAGCACCACCGCCGTGGTCGCGTCCGTGACCGCCAGCAGCCGGTCCATGGTGGTGTCCAGGAACGACGACAGCGTGGAGGCCGACGAGAGCGCCTCCGCGGTGCGGAACAACAGCACCAGCGTCTCCTGCCCCACGCGCGGGCTCGCGGCGGGCGGCGGCGCGGACGCGGAGAAGCTGTCGTCGAAGGAGACCGGGCCCACGTTGTCCAGGAGCCGCAGCACGTCCGCGTCGCGCACGTTCTTCGCCAGCAGGACGGAGGGGCCCACGTCCTGGCCGTGGCCGAAGCGCACGACGCCGCCCGCGCCCAGGTCCACCATCTCCGTGGCCGCGTTCTCCACGGTGTTGGGCTGGCGCACGGCGAGGACATTCTCCCCCAGCGCCACCGAGTCTCCGGCGACGAGCTGCCGAGAGCCCTGCAAGGGCGCGCCGTTGATGCGGCTGCCGTTGCGACTGCCCAGGTCTTCGATTCGCAGCACGTCGCCGTCGACGTACAGCCGCGCGTGTCGGCGCGACACGAGGTCGCCGCCCAGGACGATATCGTTCTCGTCCGCGCGGCCGAGGCTCGTCACGCCCTCAGGCAGATCGTACGACGTGTCGAAGTAGCCGGGCCCGTTGATGATGATCTGCCACATCGAGGGCACGACCTTACACGACTCTCCCGTCTGTTGAGAGAAGGAGACACGGACTCGGTGCGGGTATTCCGCAACCCCGCACCAGGACGTGTCTCTCCGCACCGCGTCATTTCACCTGCGGTACGGCTGCTTCTGAGCGGTTGCTCAGCGGGGCCGGTGGATGAAGAGGGAGGCGCCCTGCCTCACCACGGGGAAGGCCGCGAGCGGCCGGGACGCCGGGCCATTCAGCACCTGTCCCTCCTGGGTGAAGCGGGAGCCATGACAGGGGCACTCCATGACGCCGTCGGCCGGCACCCAGCCCACGGCGCAATCACCGTGCGTGCAGATGCGCCAGAGCGCCGCGTAACAGCCAGGTGACGTGTGGACCACCACCACGTCCAGCAGGGCCTGGGGGATACGGACCTCCGAGGCGCCGCCGGGGACCTCCAGCGCGGGGTGCTCCGCCAGGGAGACCTCCACCCAGCCCTCTCCAGGCGGGCCCGAGGGCCCCCGCGGCGTGCAGGACGGGCCCGGCCCTCCCGAATCGGGAGGGTCGAGCACCACGGCTTCCCGCCACCCGTCACCGCACCCCGCCCCGAGCGCCGCCAGGGCACAGGTGCCCTTGAGCAGCGTGCCGAGCGCGGCGCGGCGGTCCACCTCCCCCGTCGCGGACAGGGGACATGGCCGTGGCGGGAGCCGCTTCACGGGGTGCCGCTCCGAAGCGACACACCGTTCACCACCGCGACGGCGTCCAGGTCGAAGCCCCCCGAGGTGCCGCCGTAGCGGTTGTTGCCCGCGTCGACGATGCGCACGTACCGCGCGCGGCTCAGGCCCACCGTCGCCAGGTCGAACCCGTCCCCCCCCGCCACCGCGGGGTCCGTGGCGCTGACGCCGTTGGCCGGATTGGCCTGGACGGTGGCGACGCCCGCGCACCCCGGGTAGCCGCCCGCGGCGTCCGTGGTGGCACACGGGAATTCGTACCAGGCGACGCCGTCGTCGCTGACGGAGACGATGCCCCGCTCGGAGTACGTGGCCGGTCCGCCCGCGACGAGGAAGGTGTTCTCGAACACGAGCAGGTCCACGCCCGGCCCATCCACCACCGCGAGGTCAGTGAAGCGCAGCTCGATTTTGCCGCCCCGCCCCAGCGAGAGCACGTCCAGCGAGCCGTTGTCCGGCCCCAGCCCCGAAGGAGGCCCGAGCACGACGTCCGGGAAGCGGTCCTGCCCGAAACCCGCGCTGTCACCCGGCTCGAAGAGGACGACTTCGTCCGCGTAGGGGTCCTCGGGCGGCAGTCCGGCATCGGGCTCCAGCGGCGTGGAGCCATCCGGCGCTCCCGCGTCTTCGTCGACGCTGGAGGACGCGTCACCACACGCGGCGGCGCCCAGGAGCGCGGCGAGCGCCGCGCCCCAGACGACGCGGTGGACGGCGCGACGGCTCACCGGGCCACCTGGATGCGCACCAGCCGCTGGCCGTTCTTGTCATCCACGCCCACGAGCAGGTCCGAGCCCAGGTGCGCCAGCTGCGTCACGGAGGTGCACGCGTCCACGAACGACAGCACCGGTGTGCGCTCGCCAATGACGACCGCGCCAGGCTCGATGCCCAGGGACAGGGCGTAGCGGGACACGTCGGTGGAGACGAACTGCCAGTTGTCGTCGTAGCCGCCGCGCTTGACGGCGATGCCCTCACCGAAGGTGGAGGCCCCGTTGAAGTCGCTGTCCACCACGAGCTCGGCCTGCGTGCCCAGGTCCACGGGCGCTCCGCCGCGCAGCGCATCCGCGAGCACCGACGGCGCTACCACGCGGGCCTTGTTGCTGAAGTCCACGCTGCTGGAGAAACCCAGCATCGCGATTCCATTGTCCGTCACCGCCGTGAAGCCACTGGCGCCCGCTTCGCCCTCCGGGAAGTTGGCCAGGCGCACCGTCTGAAACGGAGTCGCGGACGTCACCAGGCCGAAGACGCCCAGGCCGCCCCCCGCGGTGCCCAGGCTCACGCTGTTGACGAGCAGCACGGAGTCCTCCCCCGCGGTGAAGTGGGCCGCGGTGAAGTTGGCCTGCGCCTCGATGTAGGAAGACGCGGCGGGCGCCGCCAGGTCATACGCGGCCACCGAGCCCAGCGCGCCCGTCGCGGACGTGGTGTAGCCCGCGAAGAGATACCGGCTGTCGTTCACCAGGAAGCCGTTCGAGAACACCGTCGCCGTCCCCGCGCGGTCCGCGGGCGAGACGACGTCGAAGAGCTTCGTGTCGTCCGGCTGGAGGTCGGGCCAGATGCCCAGCGAGTACATGCCGACGTCGATGCCCATGCCACTGCCGCGCACGGCGTAGACCGTGTACGTGGGGCCCGGCGAGGCGGCCAGCGCCAACACGTCGGCCGGCAGCCGCGCGGAGCCCGTGGTCTCGAAGCCCGTCTGGAGCTGGAGGGTGCCGAGCACGGGGTCGTGCGGCGCCGTCTCACACGTCTGCTCCGTGCCCGCGTCCGGCTCCGTGCCAGCATCGGGCTCCGTGCCGGCGTCCGGCTCCGTGCCCGCGTCCGGCTCTGGCTCGGTGCCGGCATCGGTGCCCGCGTCTTCCCCGGGGACCTGCTGGACGGGCCGCGTCTCACACTTCTCCGCGGCGCACGTCCACGCTTGGCCCTCGGGGGCGGGGCCGTTCTCACTGCGGCAGTCGTAGGCATCCACGCATTCGGAGCCGCAGCCCGTGGTGGCCACCGCCAGCACCAGGCTGGCCGTGGCGAACATCAGGGACTTCGTGCGGGCTCCCGCGCGCTTCACATCGGCGTACTTCATGGTGTCCTCGCTCCCTCTTCCGCCCCCACGGGCGGATGGGCTTCCAGGAGGACACGGCCGAAGGCAGCGCCCCGGCGCACATCACACGCGCCGGACAGCACCGCCCCCGCCGCCTCCCCTCGGAGGCCTCGGTGATGTCCGTGCCAGGGGCACGGGTCTTCGGCAGGTTTTCGGACTCGCAGGCGCGGGTGCATGCAGCACCCACCTACTTGCCGTCGCTTCCCAGCCCGCTTCGGGCCAGTGCTTCACGTGACGGCGTTCGTTCCTGCTCACCGCTGCGGGGCAGTCCCGGATTCACACCGGGTTCCCTTGAGTCGCCGTGGAATCACGGCGACACCGAGGACGCGGGCGGGGATATGGCGGGTGCAAGCCATTGTCAATGACGGGTCCCCAGCCGCACCCGCCGCCGCAGCAGCGCGAGGAACAGCGGGCCGCCCAGCAGCGCGGTGACGACGCCCACGGGAGGCTCGGCCCCGAACAAGGGGAAGGCCAGCCGCGCCAGCAAATCCGACAGGACGAGGAAGGCCGCGCCGCCCAGCGCCGACAGGGGCACCAGCAGCCGCTGGTCCGGCCCGAAGGCCAGCCGCAGCAGGTGCGGCACGATGAGCCCCACGAAGCCAATCAACCCCGTGAGCGCCACCGCGCCCGCGACGCTCGCGCTGGTGGCCAGCAGCAGCCAGCGGCGCGTCGCCGCCACCGGCACACCCAGCGACGCCGCGTCATCGTCTCCCAGCGACAGCAGGTTCAACCGTGCGGAGAGCACCCACATGACGCCAATCGCGCCGGCCTGGAGGAGCGCGGAGAGCACCAGCGTGCCGCCGCGCTCGTACCCCAGCGCTCCGGCGAGCCAGTAGAGGATTTCCCCCAGCCGGTCGGGGTCGGACAGCGTCTTCACCAGGGTGATGGCCGCGGAGGCGAACGCGTTGAACACCACGCCGGTGAGCAGCGCGGCATAGGGCGCGCGCGACGCGGAGCCCCGGCTGGCGGAGAGGACGAAGAGGATGGCGGCCCCCGCGCCCAGGAAGGAGAAGAGCGCGGGCGCGGACAGCCGCGCCATGGCGCCGCCCAGGCCCGGAGCCACGTCCCCCACGGTGCCGAGCCCCACCGCGAGCGCCAGCGTCGCCCCCATCG
>NZ_JAAIYB010000528.1 GCF_010894475.1 Myxococcus vastator | reverse complement strand
GTACCGCACGGGCGACGTGGTGCGGTGGTTGAGGAATGGGACGCTGGAGTTCCAGGGCCGAGCGGACACGCAGGTGAAGGTGCGCGGCTACCGCATCGAGCTGGGCGAAGTGGAAGCGGCGCTGGCCCAGCACAGTGGCGTCAACGAAGTGGTGGTAGTGGCCCGCGAGGACGGGAGTGAAGGCAAGCGACTGGTGGCGTATGTGACCGCGCAAGAGGGCGCGGAACTGGAGGCCAGTGCGCTGAGAAGCCACGTGAAGCAGCGGCTGCCGGAGTACATGGTGCCGTCGGCATACGTGGTGCTGGAGTCGCTGCCGCTGACGCCCAACGGGAAGGTGGACCGCAAGGCGCTTCCCGCCTCGGATGCACAAGGTCCGAAGACGGCGCACTTCGAGGCGCCTCGCACCGCGTCCGAGCAGAAGCTGGCATCCATCTTCACCGAGGTGCTGAACGTCGAACGAGTCAGCATCGACGAAGACTTCTTCGAGCTGGGCGGCCACTCATTGCTGGCCACGCAGTTGGTGTCGCGCGTCCGCGAATCCTTCCAGGTGGAACTGCCCCTGAGGGACGTCTTCGAATCGCCGACAGTGGAGAAACTGGCTCTTCGGCTGGACCACGCGCAGGTGAGGGGCTCGGTGCGCCAGGCGCCGCCACTGAAGCGAGCACAGCGCCAGGGGGCCTTGCCGCTATCGTTCGCTCAGCAGAGGCTGTGGTTCCTCGACCAACTGGAACCCGGCAGCGCCTTCTACAACGTGCCGGTTGCAGTGAGGCTCACCGGCGTCCTCGACGTTGGAGCATTGCGCCGTAGCTTTGATGAGCTGGTTCGCCGACACGAATCGTTGCGAACCACCTTCCGTGCTCAGAACGGGATGCCTGTCCAGCTTGTCTCCGACACGGCAACGACGCGGTTGGAAGTCGTGGAGCGTGGAACTCCGGACGGCGGTGAAGGAGGACCGGAAACGAAACGCCTCGTGGAGCAAGAGGCACTTCGTCCGTTCAACCTGGAGGTGGGCCCGCTGCTGAGGGCGACGCTGCTGAAGGAGGGGGATGAGGAGCACGTGCTGGTGCTGGTGATGCACCACATCGTGTCGGACGGGTGGTCGATGGGCGTGCTGGTGAGGGAGTTGGTGGCGCTGTACGAGGCGTACTCGCAGGGGAGGGAGTCACCGCTCTCCGAGCTGGAGGTGCAGTACGCGGACTACGCGGTGTGGCAGCGAGAGTGGCTGAAGGGGGAGGTGCTGGAGGAGCAGTTGGGGTACTGGAGGAAGCAGCTTACGGGCGCACCCGCGGCGCTGGAGTTGCCGACGGACAAGGTGAGGCCGGCGGTCCAGACGTACCGAGGAGACACGCGAGGAATGGAGTGGCCGAAGGGGCTGTGGGAGGGAGTGAAGGGGCTGGCGCAGCGGGAGAATGCGACGCCCTTCATGGTGCTGCTGGCGGCCTTCCAGGTGGTGCTGTCGCGGTACGCGAGGCAGGAGGACGTGAGCGTCGGGACGGCGATAGCGAACCGGACGCGAGCTGAGACGGAGGGGCTGATTGGCTTCTTCGTGAACACGCTGGTGCTGCGGACGAAGGTGTCACCGACAGCGAGCTTCCGGGAGTTGCTGGCGCAGGTGCGCGAAGTGACGCTGGGTGCGTACGCGCACCAGGAAGTGCCCTTCGAGAGGCTGGTGGAGGAGCTGCAGCCGGAGCGGGACTTGAGCCGCAGCCCGCTGTTCCAGGTGATGTTGGTGCTGCAGAACGCGCCGGGCGGTGCGGTGAGCCTGCCGGGGCTGAAGCTGGAGGCGGCCGAGTCGCCTGGAAAGACGTCGAAGTTTGACGTGACGCTGGGCTTGGGAGAGTCGAGCGCGGGAGGGCTGTCGGGCGCGCTCGAGTTCAACAGCGACCTGTTCGAAGCCGAGACGATGGAGCGACTGCTGGGGCACCTGCGGGTGTTGTTGGATGCAGCCGTCGCTGAACCAGAGACGCGGTTGGCCGAGTTGCCGCTGATGGGCAGTGAGGAGCAGCAGCGATTGGTGAAGGCATGGAGCGGGACGGCGACTCCGTATCCGCGCGATGCGAGCCTGAGTGCGCTCTTCGAGGAGCAGGTCCAGCGGACGCCAGACGCGGTGGCGGTGGAGTATGAGGACCAGCGACTGACGTACGCGGAGCTGAACCGACGCGCGAACCAGTTGGCGCACCACCTGAGGGGCATGGGCGTGGGGCCCGAGGTGCGGGTGGGGTTGTGCGTGGAGCGCTCGCTGGAGTTGGTGGTGAGCGTGCTGGGCATCCTGAAGGCAGGAGGCGTGTACGTCCCGCTGGATGCCAGCTACCCGCTGGAGCGACTGGCGTGGATGAAGCAGGAGGCACGCGTCGCGCTGCTGGTTGCACAGGAGAAGCTGGCGGACGAGGTGGCCGCGGGTGGTGAGTGGGTGGTGTGCGTGGACACGGAGTGGGAGACGCAGATTGCCTTGCAGCCGGAGAGCACGCCCGTCGCCAACGTGGGGGGCGGAAACCTGGCGTACGTGATGTTCACGTCGGGAAGCACGGGGAAGCCGAAGGGCGTGGGCGTACCGCACCGAGCGGTGTCGCGTCTGGTGCTGGGAACGGACTTCGCACACTTCGGGCCGGAGGAGGTGTGGCTGCAGTTGGCGCCCATCTCCTTCGACGCATCGACGTTGGAGGTGTGGGGCGCGCTGCTGCACGGCGCGAAGCTGGTGGTGTACCCGGCGGGGACGCCGTCGCTGGAGGAGCTGGGCCGAAAGCTGGAGACTTCGGGAGTGACGTCGCTGTGGCTGACGGCGGCGCTCTTCGAGCAGATGCAGGCGCGGCAGCCGAAGGCCCTGGCCAGTGTCCGTCAGTTGCTGGCGGGCGGCGACGCGCTGCCAGTGTCGCGCGTGAAGGAGCGACTGGCGGCGGGTGGGGCGCTCATCAACGGGTACGGCCCGACGGAGAACACGACGTTCTCCAGCACGTACCGGATGGAGAAGCCGGAAGAAGTGGGCGCTTCGGTGTCCATTGGCCGACCGGTGAAGAACACGGTGGCCTACGTGCTGGACGAGGAGATGCGTCCGGTGCCTGTGGGCGTGCCCGGTGAGCTGTACGTGGGCGGAGACGGGCTGGCGGTGGGGTACGTAGGGCGTCCGGAGCTGACGGCGGAGCGCTTCGTACCGAGCCCATATGGCGATGGAGAGCGGCTGTACCGCACGGGCGACGTGGTGCGGTGGCTGGGGAACGGGACGTTGGAGTTCCAGGGCCGCGCGGACACGCAGGTGAAGGTGCGCGGCTACCGCATCGAGCTGGGCGAAGTGGAAGCGGCGCTGGCCCAGCACGGTGGCGTCAACGAAGCGGTGGTAGTGGCCCGCGATGACGGGAGTGAAGGCAAGCGGCTGGTGGCGTACGTGACGGCGCAGGAAGGCGCCCGGCTGGACGCGGGTGCACTGCGAAGCCACATGAAGCAGCGCCTGCCGGAGTACATGGTGCCGTCGGTGTATGTGGTGCTGGAGTCGCTGCCGCTGACGCCTAACGGGAAGGTGGACCGCAAGGCGCTGCCCGCGCCGGTGGCGATGCTGGGCACCCCAGGTCCCGATTATGTGGCGCCGCGCACTCCGACAGAGGAGTTGATCGCTGGGATCTTCTCGCAGGTGCTGGATGTGGAGCGGGTGGGGGCGAAGGACGATTTCTTCGAGCTGGGCGGACACTCATTGTTGGCAACGCAGGTGGTTTCGCGGATCCGGAGCACCTTCCAAACGGAGCTGCCCCTCCGTGAGCTGTTCGAGGCTCCCACGCTGTCGGCCCTGGCCGAGCGGGTTGACCATGCCATTCGCACGGGAGCGTCGGTCACCGCTCCGCCGCTGAAGCCACGAGCGGATGGAAGCCGGGTGTTGCCTCCGTCGTTCGCGCAGCAACGGCTGTGGCTCCTGGATCAGATGGCTCGTGGGAGCGCCTCCTACAATGTGCCGGCCGTCCTTCGGGTAGAGGGGCCGTTCCACGCCGAGGTGCTCGAGCGGAGCTTCGTGGAACTCGTGCGGCGTCACGAGTCGCTGCGGACGACGTTCAGCGCTCGTGATGGAAAGCCCGTTCAAGTCATCGCAGCCGAGCCGGTGCTGGCCTTCCGACGCGTGGGGCTGGAGTCATTGACGGAGGCCGCCCGCACGGCGGAAGTCACTCGCCTGGTCGAACAGGAGGCACACCAGCCGTTCGAGCTCGAACGGGGTCCTTTGCTGCGCGTGACGCTCCTGAAGCTGTCCGAGCATGAGCACGTGCTGATCCTGGTGATGCACCACATCGTGTCTGATGGGTGGTCCATGGGCGTCCTCGTGCGGGACGTGACCGCGCTCTATGAGGCGTTCTCGCAGGGGCGCCCCTCACCGCTACCGGAACTGGCAGTGCAGTACCCGGACTACGCGCTGTGGCAACGGGAGTGGCTGAAGGGCGAGGTGCTGGAGTCGCAGCTCGCATACTGGAAGCGGCAACTGGAGGGGGCCCCCCCATCGTTGGAGCTACCGACGGATAAACCGCGGCCCGCGGCGCAGACCTTCCGAGGAGGTCATCTTGACCAGTCCTGGTCTCTCCCCCTGTGGGAGCGGGTGAAGGCCTTGGCACAGCGTGAAGGCGCAACGCCGTTCATGGTGCTGCTGGCGGCCTTCCAGGTGGTGCTGTCCAAGTACGCGAGGCAGGAGGACGTGTGCGTGGGGTCCCCCATCGCAGGGCGCACGCATGGTGAGACGGAAGGGCTGATCGGCTTCTTCACGAACATGCTGGTGCTAAGGACGAAGGTGTCTCCGGCATCGAGCTTCCGTGAGTTGCTCGCCCAGGTGCGAGAGGTGACGCTCGGCGCGTATGCGCACCAGGACGTGCCGTTCGAGAAGCTGGTGGAGGAGCTTCAGCCCGAGCGTGACTTGAGTCGCAGTCCGCTGTTCCAGGTGACGCTGACGCTGCAGAACACACCCGTGACGGAGGTCAAGCTAGGAGATGGCTTGAGGCTCTCCGGCGTGGAGTCGGAGGGGCGGACGTCGAAGTTCGACCTGTCTCTGGTGATGGAGGAGGTGAAGGACGGCGTCATGGCGATGGTCAACTACGACAGCGACCTGTTCGAGGCCGGGACAATGGACCGGATGCTCGGACACTTGAAGGTGCTGTTGGAGGCCGCCGTCGCCGAGCCGGAGAAGCGGCTGCTTGATTTGCCTTTGATGGGCAGTGAAGAGCAGCAGCGGTTGGTGAAGGAGTGGAGCGGGACGGCGACTCCGTATCCGCGCGATGCGAGCCTGAGCGCGCTCTTCGAGCAGCAGGCGCAGCGGACACCGGACGCGGTGGCGGTGGAGTACGAGGACCAGCGACTGACGTACGCGGAGCTGAACCGACGCGCGAACCAGTTGGCGCACCACCTGAGGGGCATGGGCGTGGGGCCC
>NZ_JAAIYB010000527.1 GCF_010894475.1 Myxococcus vastator | reverse complement strand
CCCCAGGCCCCGGCCCCCACCGGGTGGGCGGCTCGCAATCCGCAGCTGGTGGGCGCGCTGTGGGGCGCGGGCATCGTGGTGTTCTTCGGCGGGCTGGGCTACCTGCTCGTCTCCGAGCAGCAGACGCGCACCGACGGCATGGAGGCCACCGGCCGCATGCCCCCGGGCGGCGCCGCCGCGCAGCCGCAGGGCGCGGGCATGAACGAGCAGCTGCAGGAAGGCCCGGAGATGCAGGAGGCTCGCGCGCGGCTGAACGCCAACGCCGGAGACGTGGACGCGGCGGCGCTGCTGAGCCACGAGCTCATCCGCCGTCAGCAGTTCGACGAGGCCGTGAAGGTCACCGCCAAGGGCCTGGCCGCGGACCCCTTCAACGTCGAGCTGAAGGTGCACCGCGGCGTGCTGCGCGCCACCCAGGGCGACATGGCCGGCGCCGAGGCGGAGCTGACGGAGCTGGTGGACACCTGGCCGGACGCGCAGGAGGCGCTCATCTTCCTGGGCAGCCTCGCCCTGCGCCGCGGCGACAAGGCCACCGCGCTGGCCTACTTCGAGCGCTTCTCCGTGGAAGTCCCGCGCAACATGCAGCCGCCGCAGCTCGGCCCCGCGATTGCCCAGCTCCGCGCGGAGGTCGCGGGCGGAATGCCCTGACGCGCGGCCGCCTGGACAGCACCCGCGGCGCCGCCCCAACCTCCCAGCGTGGTTGAGGCAGGCGCCGCTGGCGTTTTCAACACTCAGTGCACCGCGGCCCGCCGGCGGCGCAGGCGCCGCACCTTCTCCACCAGCGTGTCCGGCATCGCCGCCTTGGCGCCGTTGCGCAGCAGGCGCGCCAGGGCTTCGGACTGGGAGAACCAGCGCCCCTCCCACGTCCCGGCATGGACGCGCACGGACAGCGTGCGCCGCTGCTTGGACACCCAGTCGGACTTGTACGTCTCGGTGCCCCGGAGGAAGTCGTACTCCGTGAGGCCGGCCTCCATCGCGTCGCGGAACGTCTCGCCCACCAGCACCAGGCCCACGCTGCGGTTGCGCCACGCCGGGTCATAGCCGGACTGGAAGTACACGAAGCTGTCGCGGTGGAGGATGCCGTACACCGACGCCACGGCCTGGCCACCCACCTTCATCGTGTAGAGGCGCAGCCGGCCCCGCTCCGCCAGGAACTGGGTGGCATCGCGGTGGAACGCCTCCACGCCCGAGCCCTTGATGCCCTGCGAGCCCCCATCCGCGGCCCACCGCGCCGAGTGCAGGCGGAAGAAGTCCGTCAGCGGCGCCGCCAGCTCGCCCGGGGCATCCGTGCGCTCGATGCGGTAGCCCTCCTGCTTCTCCAGCCACTTGCGCCGCCGCAGGAAGTTGTCGCGGCGTCCCGTGCGCTTGAGGAACGCGTCGAAGGGCTCGCCCGGCGTCAGCGTGTCGTACGGACACACGTAGCGCGGCGCCACGCGGACGTCCTGCCCGAAGAAGGTGTCCCGGAGCACGTCCACCGTGGGCGAGTCCTCGCGCAGGTCCGACAAGTCCAACACGTCCCACTCGTCACGCAGCGCGTGCAGCATCCGCGCGAAGGCGCCCGCCACCTCGCGCTCACGGCCCCGCCGCGCCACGACATCCAGGTAGTCACTGCCGACGTGCGTCTCCCCCAGGAAGCTCAGCCGCCGCACCGACACGCCGGTGACGCCCAGGTACTCGACGCCCAGCGGCATCAAACCCACCAGCGTGCCCGCCGCGTCGCGCGCGGTCAGCACCAGCGGGCGCCGGCCCGTGGCGATGCGCCGGCACCACGGGTACACCCACTCCCAGGCATTGAAGGGCCCCGCGTCGCTCGCATCCATCAGCGCGGCCCACTCCTCCCGCATCCCCGCCAGCGTGGAGAGGCTGCCCACGGCGCCTACCTCCAGCCGGTGCGCGGCCCACGGTCCCTGTGACAGCTCATCCTCCCGAATCAACGCCCGTCCTCCCGGAGGGGCAGCCGCCCCTCCCCTGTCCCCTGAATGAACCTCAACCCGCGCGCTTCTTCGTCCGGTGGTCCGACTTCACGGCCTCGCGCACCGCGTGTGCCACGTCCGCCATCACCTCCGGCGTCAGGTCCTGGTGGCACGGAATCTCCACGATGGAGCGCCGCAGCTGCGCCACCTCCGGGAAGGCCGCGGCGTCACAGGCCGGGTGGAAGCGCTTCCAGAAGTCGATGGCGTCGATGCCCCACGCGCGCAGCCGCGCCAGCACCTCCGCCTTGTCCTGCACCACCAGCGGGTAGAACAGCGGGCAGGCGCCCGGCGGCAGCTGGTTGAACAGCGGCGGAGAGATGTCGCGCAGCCGGCCCAGCAGGAAGAAGTAGTTGCGGCGCCGCTGCTCGACGATGGCTTCCAGGTCCTGGGCCTGGGCAATCCGCTTCGTCAGCGGGCTCATGCCCAGGTCCACGTGCTTGCGGTCGAAGTGCTGCGTCCCCGTGGCCACGCGCTCGATGCTGGCCGCCTTCACGGTGCCATGCCCCAGCGTGCGCACGGCGCTGCGCAGGGCCCGGCCGGCCAGGCCGCCGCGCAGCTCCAGGTTCTGCAGCAGCGCGGACACCGTGTGGCTGAAGGTGGACGCGGACGGCGGCGCGGGCGGCTCCGGCAGGCTGTACTGGCGCGGGCCGTTGACGACCAGCGCGCCCCCATTGGGAACCGGGAGCGTCTTGTAGAGGCAGAAGATGCCCACGTCTCCCGTCGTGCCCAGCGGCACCGCGCCGTCGGAGGACAGCAGCGACAGCGCGCAGTCCTCGATGAGGATGAGGCCGTGCTGGTCCGCCAGCTCGCGCATCTGCGCGACGGGGCCCGGGAAGCCCGCGTAGTGCGTCAGGTACAGGGCCCGCGTCTTCGGGCCGATGCGCCGGGCCACGTCGTCCAGGTCCACGTCCCAGCGGCTGCCCACGCGGTAGAAGCGCGGCGTGGCGCCGGCGTCCACCAGGGCCTCCACCTCCACGCCGTGGTGGTAGGACGGCATCAGCACCTCGCCCGAGTCCAGCCCCAGCATCTTCACCGTCAGCCAGATGGCGTTGCGGGCGAAGTAGAAGTAGCGGACGTTGGGCGAGGAGAACGGCGGGAGCGCGCCGGGCTTGGGCCGCGACAGCAGCATGTGTGGCCACAGCGTGGGCAGTGACGGCACGAACAGCCGGCCAGAGTGCTTCATCGTCTCCATCGCGACACCACCTCTTTCACCGCGGGCCCCCACCGGAACTTGGCCGCACACAGCGCCCGGCCGAAGGGGGAGTCATTGAACACGTAGAGCCAGGTGTGGCGCCGGACCTCGTTCGTCCAGTCGCGCTTCCACACCATGTCCGGCCCCAGGAAGTCGAACTCGTGCAGGCCCCGGTCGATGCAGCTCCCGATGACCTCGTCCACCAGGAGCTGGCCCGGGCTGCACTCGCGCAGGCCTTCGTCGTAGCCGGGCTTCAGCAGGAAGTAGCGCCCGCCGTATTCCAGGCCGTAGTGGAAGGCCACCGGCCGGCCGTCCAGCCGGAGGAAGTACAGCGCCAGCCGCTGGCGGTAGGCCGCGTCCCGCGCCAGCTCCGTGTAGAAGCCGCGGGTGCGCGCGTCCTGCGCCATGGCCGTGCCGCGCGCGCCCTTCCAGCCGCTCTGCTCCAGCAGGAAGCCTTCCTCCAGCGCGCCCTCCAGGCCGAGCCCGCTGTCCACCCGCTCGAAGGTGAGGCGGCCCCGCTCCTCCAGCTTGCGGCGGCGACGACGGCAGTTGGCCTTGAACTTGGACTGCAGGCGCTTCTGGAAGGCATCGCGGGTCGCCGGCAGCGGCACGTAGGGCGAGCGCAGGGACTCCCACGCGCCCACGGCCATCCCGGACTCGCGCGCCACCGCGTGCAGCCGCCAGGCCATCCCACCGTCGGGGACATCCGTGAGCCGCAGCACATCCCAGCCACCGGCCGAGCGCAGGTGGGACACGAAGGCCGCCGCGGCGACCTCCGGCGCCTTCGCCACCAGGTCGAACCGGCAGGAGTGGGCGTTGGCCGCCGCGGACAGCTGCCGCACCGGGACGCCCAGCAGCGTCGTGCGCTCCTCCCACAGCGGGAGCACCGCGCCGAGGCTCCCGTCCGCGTCCCGCAGCGTCAGCACGCGCGGGTTCACACCGGGAACGAAGTTGTCCATCCAGACGCGGATGAACTCATGCCGGTAGAACAGCTCGTTGGAGGTGGCCTCCACGAGCGCGTTCCACTCGGACTCCAGGGCCATGAAGGCCGCGCGTCCCGTCACTTCGGTGACGCGCGGCGTGGCAGAAAGGTCTCTTGCTTCCATGTGGTGTCGGGCGCCCAAGGTGGTGATGGAGGTTCGCGGCTACAACCCGCTGCGGGCCATCTTCAGCAGGCAGGCGGCGACCTTGCGGCTGTCGTGTCGAATCCTGGACCCTGCCTTGAGGAGGTCCGCCTGCACCGGCACCACGCCCGCGCCAATCAAGTCTCGCGGGTGGGCCGACACGACGAACGAGCCGCGACGCGCATAGCGCCGGGTGGCCTCTTCCGTGGGCAGCGTGCCGTTGACGAGCACCGCGTCCAGCACCGGCCCCACGTGGTCCGAGACGGCCTGCACGTGGTCCAGGCAGGACATGCCGTCCGTCTCCCCGGGCTGCGTCATCAGGTTGGCCACCATGACCTTCAGCGCGCGCGTCTCCTTGAGCGCCTGGGCCACGCCGTCCACCAGCAGGTTGGGCAGCACGCTCGAGTACAGCGAGCCCGGGCCGATGGCGATGAGGTCCGCCGTGTAGATGGCCTCCAGCAGGCCCTCGGTGGGCGGCGGCGAGCGCGGGCTCAACGTGACGCGGCGCACCCGGCCGTGCGCGCGGCAGATGTTGCGCTCCCCCACCACCTCCGTGTCGTCATGCATCTGCGCCACCAGCTGCACGGACGCCAGCGTGGAGGGCAGCACATGGCCCCGGGCGCCCAGCAGCTCCCCGGACATGCGCACCGCCTCCATGAAGTCCCCCTTCAGCTCCGCGAGCGCGGCGATGAGCAGGTTGCCCACCGCGTGCCCCGCCAGGCCGCGCGCCCCGCCGAAGCGGAACTGGAAGACGTCCTTGAGCGCGTTCTTTCCACCCGCCAGCGCCACCAGGCAGTTGCGGATGTCGCCCGGAGGCAGCGCGCCGTGTTGGCGCCGCAGACGGCCAGAGCTGCCGCCGTCGTCGCTCATGGCCACCACCGCGGTGATGTCGATGCCGGGCTGCCGGGCCTTCGGCGTCGCACGCCGGGCCAGGCCGCGCAGCACCATGGGCAACCCCGTGCCTCCGCCGATGGCGACGATGCGCGTGGGCCGGTCCACCTGCCCCTGAAGCACCTCGTTGCCCTGGCCCTCCAGCTCCAGTTCCAGCCTGCGGCGGGCCTCCGCCCACTCCGCGGGCAGCGGCGCTTCCATGTCCATTCCCACCATGACGCTTACCCCCATCCACGA
>NZ_JAAIYB010000526.1 GCF_010894475.1 Myxococcus vastator | reverse complement strand
GAGCCCGCCCTGCCCGAGTCCCTGCGGGCGCTGGCCCGCTCGGCTGGGCTGAACCTGATGTGGCTCCAGCCGGGCGTGAAGGCGATGGTGCCCTTCCAGATAACCGTCCACTGAGGTCCTGGCGGCGGCCCTGGCTCGGCGGGGAGGGGTCGGGAGGACGACACCTCGCGAAAAAAGCGGCGGCGCCGTCCCCGGCCTCTGTTACTGTTACCCCTGCACCCCGGACGGCTTTGGGCCGCCAGGGTGCTCCAGGAACCGGCGGTTCGGCTTGCTTGTCACCAGGGCCCCGCGTCCGCTTCCTGTCCCACGGCCTGAGTCACCTTGCGTCCCCGCCCTCCTCCTGGAGCGGCCGCCCGGGGCGCACACAGTCTGGAACTTTCATGAGCGAAAACCCCGATAACCGCGACCCACGTGATGCCCCCCCTGTTCCCTCCGCCCGCGCCGTGGCGCCGCCCGAGCCGGACGACGACGGTGGCGACGAGGGCGACGACGAGGGGCCCGACGACGGTGATTCCAGCGCGGGCGGCGCACAGGGTGGCGCTCCCGGGCAGGCCACCGGCCGCCGCCGCCGCCGTCGGCGCCGTCGCCGTGGCGCGCAGGTCCTCTTCACCCCGGACGGCCAGGCCTACCGGATGCAGCCGGGAGCGGACGGCCAGCAGGTCCAGGTCTTCCTGACGCCGCAGGAGCTGGAGCAGCACCGCCAGCGGCAGGCGCAGCAGCAACAACAGCAACAGCAACAACCGCAGCCGGCGCACGGCGGCGGGGGCCAGCAGCACGCGCGCCACGCGCAGCACGGGGGCGGCGGCCAGCAGGCCTCGCAGCAAGCGAACCTGTCGCCGGTGGAGGGCGTGCTGGACACGGAGGCCAAGGGCCCCAACGCCTTCCTGCGTCAGCTCAAGCGCAGCCTGCTGGCGGCGCCGGACGACCCGGAGCTGCCCAAGAACCTGGTCCAGAAGCTGCGGCTGCGGCAGGGCCAGTACATCACCGCCTTCGCGCAGATGCGGGGCCACAAGGGCGTCATCCAGAAGGTGGACACGGTGGACGGCCGGCCGCTCGAGGGCGCGCCGCGGCTGCCGCACTTCGCGGACCTGACGTCGGTGGACCCCACCGAGCGGCTCAAGCTGGAGAACGGGCACAAGGAGATGGTGACCCGGGTGCTGGACCTCATCTCGCCCATTGGCAAGGGACAGCGCGCGCTCATCGTCGCCCCGCCCAAGACGGGCAAGACCATCATGCTCCAGCGCATCGCCCAGGCCGTCCTCTCCAACCACCCGGAGTGCCACGTCATGGTGGTGCTCATCGACGAGCGTCCGGAGGAAGTGACGGACATGCGGCGGAGCATCAAGGCGGAGGTGCTGGCCTCCAGCTCCGACCGCCCCACCGCGGACCACCTCAAGGTGGCGGAGCTGGCCCTGGAGCGCGCTCGCCGGCTGGTGGAGTCGGGCAAGGACGTGGTCATCCTCCTGGACTCGATTACGCGGCTGGCCCGCGCCTTCAACAAGGAGGTCGACAACTCCGGCCGCACCATGTCCGGCGGCGTGGACAGCCGCGCCCTGGAGCGCCCCAAGCGCATCTTCGGCGCCGCCCGCGCGACGGAGGAGGCCGGCTCGCTGACCATCATCGGCACGGCGCTCATCGACACCGGCAGCCGCATGGACGAGGTCATCTTCGAGGAGTTCAAGGGAACGGGTAACTCCGAAGTCACGCTGGACCGGCTCCTGGCGGAGAAGCGCGTCTTCCCGGCCGTCAACATCGCCCAGTCCGGCACGCGCAAGGAGGAGAAGCTCTTCACCCTGCGCGAGTACGAGAAGGTGAAGAAGCTGCGGCAGATGCTCTTCTCCGTGAAGCCGGTGGAGGCCATGGAGGCGCTCGTGAAGCGGCTGTCCCGCTACACGTACAACGACGAGTTCCTCGACGAGCTGTAGTCCCCGCTTCGGGAGTGGTACGGCGGGCCCGGGTGTGCGTTAAGGTGGCGGCATGATTCAAGGCTCGGGCCGCTGCCACTACCACCCGGAGCGCGCCGGCCTCGGCGTCTGCGTGGAGTGCCGGCGTGTCATCTGCCGGGAATGCACCACGCAGTTCGAGGGCATCAACCGCTGCGCCCACTGCCTGGCCCAGCGCCTCAAGGCGCTGGAGGGCCCGGGTGAGCGCCGCGAATGGTCGGCGGGCAACGTGGTGCTGGCCCTATTGAGCCTGGCGCTCGTCTGGGGCGGAATCCTCCTGATGGCCCAAGTGGCGGCGAGCTGACCCATGGCTGTCTCCGCGCTCGAGCTCCGCCCGCGCAACGCGGTGGCCTTGATGGACGCCGCGCTGCGCCTGTGCACCCGCAACGCGGGCGTCTGGGCCCTCACCCTGCCCGGCGGCGCGGCCGTGGTGGCCGCCCTGTTGTACCTGGCGGAGTCGGTGCGCATGGGCTGGCCGCTCATGGTGCCGTCGCTGCTGCTGACGCTGGCGTGGTTCCTCCGGGGCCTGGGCCAGGGCGCGACGTGCCATTACGTGCAGGAGCTGCTGCTGGGCACCCAGGGAGAGCCTTCCGCGGGGGCTTCACTCAAGGCGGCGCTGGGCCGGATGCCCGCGCTCTTCATCGCCGTGGCGTACCTGCTGGGCCTCAACGCCCTGGTGGTGATGGTGACGGGAGGCTTCGGCTACCTCCTGCTGCAGTCCCACGGGGTGGGCTACGCGGCGGTGATGCAGGGGCGCGGCAGTCCGCTGAAGCTCTACGGCACGTGCTCACGGCTGCTGGGCCCGGCGCGCGGCACCGCGATGTGGGTCCGCGTCCTCATGTCCGTGCAGGTGCTGGCCTTCTTCAACCTGCACATCGCCCTCAACTTCCTGCTGCTGCTGGGCCGCAAGCTGGTGGGCCTGGACCTGACGTTCGCGGAGCGCTACGCCTCGCTGGACAATGGCCAGTGGCTGCTCTTCCTCGCGGTGACGACGTTCGCCCTCTTCGAGCCGGTGCGCGCCGCGACGGCCACGCTGCTGCTGGTGGACGGGCGCGTGCGCCAGGAAGGGCTCGACCTGCTGGCCAGCGTCCAGCAGCTCCCCTCCCGGGATTTGGGGCGCCCCCTGCCGCCGCCGGGCGCGACGCGTGGCGCGGCGATGCTGGCGGTGGTGCTGGGCCTGGGTCTGCTGACGGCGGCGCCAGCGCATGCCCAGGCCCCCGAGGCCGCGAAGCCCCTGGCCCCCACCGAGGCGCTGCGGCGGCTGGGCGAGGTCGCGGAGGCGTGTGAGGGCTCGACGGCGGAGGACGCCGCGGGCCTGTACGCGCCCCTGGCGTCCCTGGGGCCCAGCGAGGCCGTGAAGCTGGACCGCTTCGTGCGCCGCGTGGAGCGGCAGGCCTTCGACGAGGAGGACTGCGACAAGGCCCGCGCCACGCTGACGCAGGGGCTCACCACGCTGGGCGCCACCGTGGACGCCCAGGCCCAGGCGGACGCGCGCGCCGCCACCGCGCGGGCGAAGGACATCCTGTCCCGGCCCGAGTTCGCGGAGGCCGCGCCGAAGGCGGAGAAGGACGCCCCGGAGCCCACGGCCCCCCGCGAGCCGCCAGGCTGGTGGCGGCGCTTCATCGACTGGCTGGGAGAGCTGCTGAAGAAGTGGTTCGAGCGGGACCCGGCGGAGCCGCGACAGGAGACGGCCCAGCCTGTCCTCAGCGGCGTCAGCGCGGCCAACGTGCTGGTGGTGGTGCTGGTGACGCTCACCCTCGCGGTGCTGGGCGCAGTGCTGCTGCGGGCGCTCAACCGCGACAAGCGCCGCGCGGGCGCCGACGGCGTGCAGGTGTCCACGGTGGACGCGTCCACGCTGGCGGGGGACGCCCACCACGCGCTGTCCCGGCCTCCCGAGGGCTGGGCCCACCTGGCGGACGAGCTGGCCGCGCGGGGGGCCTACCGCGAGGCGGTGCGCAGCCTCTACCTGGCGCTGCTGTCCCGGCTCCACCGCGACGGCGCCATCCTCTATGACGAGACGCTGAGCAACTGGGACTACCTGTCCCAGTTCCGGGGCCGCGCGGAATGGAAGGCCCCCTTCCGCGAGCTGACGCGGCGCTTCGACTTCGCCTGGTACGGCAACCTGCCGGTGGGCGTGGACGGCTACCGCGAGTTCCGCGCCCTCACCGAGCCCCTGCTGGCCGCGCCGGCGCGCCCGGAGGTGGCCGGTGCGTGACCGTTTCCCATTGCTGGTGGTGGGGGGCCTGCTGCTCACCGCGGTGCTGACCACCTTCCTGGTCCGAGGCGCCCGGCGCAACGCGTTCGCGGACACGCTGTCCACGTACCGCGCGCAGGAGGACGGCGCGCGGGCCCTGTTCCTGTTGGCCCAGGAGAGCGGGCTGCCGGTGACGCGCCGCATGGCGGACCTGCGCATCGTGTCCGGACTGGGGACGCCGGTGCTGCTGGCGGTGGAGGTGTCCGGCGCCTACGAGGACGACCCGGACCAGACGGCGCTGGCCGCCGAGCCCGACGCGGGCCTGGCCGACGAGCACGTCCCCCGCACCGGCTTCAACGCCTTCCGCGCGGCCGCGCTGGACGACGATGAGACCGAGCAGCTGCTGACGCACGTGCGCGAGGGCGGCAGCGCCATCTACGTGCCGTGGGGCTCGCGGGAGAACCCGGTGCTGCGCGCCTTGAACGTCAAGCTCTTCAAGGCGGACACCACCCTGCCCATGCGCACGCTGGTGCCACCCCAGCCCACGCCGTACACGCTGGGCGTGGAGCGCGTGGAGGCGAAGGTCCAGGCCTACCTGGAGCTGCCGGAGGCGGCCGTCCCCGTCCTGGAGGATGAGCGGCTGGGCATGTTCGTGGCGGCGGTGGTGCCCTACGGGCAAGGCCGCGTGCTGGTGGTGGGCGCCCCGGAGCTGGCCATGAACCAGGCGCTGGCGCGCGCGGACAACGCGCAGTTCTGGCTCAGCACCCTGGCGTCGATGGGCCCCGGCCCCATCGAGTTCGACGAGTTCCATCACGGCTTCACCAACGAGCGCTCGGTGGTGGACTTCGCGCGCCGCTACGGCCTGCACTTCGCCGTGCTGCAGTTGCTGCTCGGCGTGGCGCTGTGGTCGGTGTCGCTCAAGCGCTTCGGCCGCCCGCGGCCCCCGCCCGAGTCCTCGCGCGTGGGCGCCACCGACGCGCTCTTCGCCATGGGCCGGCTGTACCGCGAGGGCCGGCACCACGGCTTCTCCGCCCAGCTCATCCTCCGGGGCCTCACCCAGGACCTGGCCCTGCACGCGGGCCTGCCCGCGCACGCGTCCGCGGACGCGGTGGCCCACGGGCTGCGCGAGCGTGGCCGCGCGGACCTGGCCCAGGGGCTCGAGGCGCTCACCACGGACAGCCACGCGGTGACGCGCGACACGGACCTCCAGCAGCTCGCCGAGCGCGCGGCGCGGCTGCGACAACGCCTTCATTCCGCCGGCGGCGCCCGGCCCAGCCCCTGTCTCTGAT
>NZ_JAAIYB010000525.1 GCF_010894475.1 Myxococcus vastator | reverse complement strand
GATGGTGGGGGGCCTGCCCGGGCCGAGGTCTCCCCGGGTCATCACCCTCCACTCCGGACTGCTGCCGGACTACCTCGCCGCGTCCAGCACGCGGCGGAACCTCGCGCGCGTGGCGCTGGCGGGCTACGCGCGGGTGGTCGCCGTGTCCGAAGCGGTGAGGTCCGCGCTGGTGGGCTGCGGCGTGCCCGAGGAGAAGATTGACGTGCTCCCGGCCTTCTGCGCCTCGCAGGTGCGGCCGGGGCCCGTTCCCTCCGCGGTGGAGGCCGCGCGCTCCCGGCGGCGGGTGCTGCTGTCCATGGCGCACCATCCATCGCCCGTCTACGGACGCACGCTGATGTTCCGGGCCTTGCGCGAGCTGGCGCGGACGTGGCCGGACGTGGGGCTGGCGCTCTTCGGTCCGGGCCTGGAGTCCGAGGCGTTCATCCGCGACGTCCGTGAGGCGCGCGTGGCGGGCCATCTGGAGGTGCTGGGGGAACTCGAGCACGCCGCCGCGCTGGGGCTCATCGCGCGCAGCGACGCCTTCGTGCGGCCCACCACGCATGACGGAGACTCCATCTCCGTGAGGGAGGCGCTGACGCTGGGCGTGCCCTGCGTGGCCAGTGATGTCTGTGTCCGGCCCGAGCCCACCCGCGTGTTCGCCGCGGGCAATGCCGGGGAGCTGGCGCGGGTGATTCGCGAGGCCGTGGCGGCAGGGCCCATGCATGTGCCTCAGGTGGATGCGGGGCCGGAGCTGCTCTCGTTGTACGGGGCGCTGTCCTCCAACAACGCTTTGAAGTCGTCACACGAACAAGGTTCAGGCCTGGGGGAGACGAGACATGCGGCGCAGTGATGAGCTGGACCTCGCGCGCAGGGCATTGCGCGGACGTGACCTGGTGGTGTTCTCCAACGACTGGGATGGGGATCCGCTGTCGAAGGTCCACATCATGCGGATTCTCTCCCGGGAGAACCGCGTCCTCTGGGTGAACAGCATCGGCAACCGCGCGCCGAAGGCCAACGCGCATGACGTGAAGCGCATCTTCGACAAGCTGGGCCGCTTCACCGAAGGCGTCCGCGAGGTGGAGCCCAACATCCACGTCCTGTCGCCGCTGGCCATTCCCTTCTATGGCTCGGAGCTGGTGCGTGGCGCCAACCGGCGGTTGCTGCGGCTCCAGGTGCTGCGGGCGATGAAGCAGCTGGGCTTCCAGAAGCCCATCTCCTGGAGCTTCCTGCCCGCGTCCGCGCCGGTGTCCGGCACGCTGGGCGAGGAGTTCGTCATCTACCACTGCGTGGACGAGTTCTCCGCCTTCAGCGACACCAACGGCCGCCACATCGCGGAGCTGGAGGAGCGGCTGCTCAAGCGCGCCGACCTCTGCATCACCTCCGCGGAGCGGCTGCGTGAGAACAAGGCCCGCGTCAATCCGCGCACGGTGCTGGTGCGGCATGGCACTGACTTCACCCACTTCGTGAAGGCGTGTGAGCCGGCCACGACGATTCCCGCGGACATCGCCCGCCTGCCCAAGCCCATCATCGGCTTCTTCGGGCTGGTGGCGGACTGGGTGGACCAGGAGGCCCTCATCGCCACGGCCCGTGCCCACCCGGAGGGCTCGGTGGTCATCATCGGCAAGACGACGCCGGACTGTGACGACTCCGCGCTGCGCGCCGAGCCGAACATCCACATGCTGGGCCGCAAGCCGTACGCGGACCTGCCCGGCTACAGCAAGGCGTTCGACGTGGCGCTGATGCCGTTCAAGGTCAGCGAGCTGACGCTCAACGCCAACCCGCTCAAGGTGCGTGAGTACCTGGCGTCTGGCCTGCCCGTGGTGTCCACGGACCTGCCGGAGGTGCGCAAGGTGGGGCTCTGCAAGATTGCGAAGGACACCGAGGACTTCGTGCGCAAGGTGGACGAGTGCCTGGCGGACAAGCCCGGTCCGAACCGCGAGCGCGCCGAGCGCATCTTCAACGAGAGCTGGGACGCGCGCGTGGATGAGATTCGCCACCATGTTGGCGCGGCGCTCATGGCGGACGGCAAGGCGCTCTGACGTTCCGCCCGCCTAGGCGCGGCCTTCGCGGCCCCCCAGCGCCCGCTCCAGGTGGGCGTAGCGGCGGGCCACCCGCGCGTAGTCCGCCGGTGCCACGGTGGGCTGCGCGTGGGTCCGCGTGAGGTCGGCCTTCGCCTCCAGGTACTCGGTGGCCTGGACGCCTCCGTCCTGTTCCATCAGGCGCGCGGCGTCCGCGTCCGACAGGCTCAGGGGGATGCCCAGGCGCTCCTGCAGTTGCTGGCGCAGGGCCTGGTCCAGCTCCGGCAGCAGCTCCTTCTCCACCTTCGCGCGGCGCATGAGCCAGCCCATGCTGCGCACGTACTCCAGCGCGGACCGGTGCCGCTCCACGCGCAGCGGGCGCGGGGCGCCGAAGCGTGTGCCTCGCGACACGGCGTAGAGCAGGCCCACCGCCAGCACCTGCGCCGCGAAGACCCAGATGCCGCGGGAGAAGGGGGGCGGCGGCGCGAGCTGGTGGTGGTACTCGTCGAACAGCAGGGGCCCGCGCGCGGCCAGCGCTTCCCAGAAGCGCAGGTTGTCCAGCAGCTCCAGGCGCCGGTTCTCCAGCAGGTCCGAGCCGGCCAGCACGTACACCTCGCCCTTGCCCACCGCCCTGCGCCACACCGCCACCGCGCCGCCCAGGCCGGCGACGGGCACGGCGTCATCGTGGTCCATGCGCAGACCCCGGTCTTGGGAGACGCGAAGCCGGGAGAGTCCGTGCAGGGGGCCCACGGGCAGCCACACATCCACGGTGGTCCCCCCCACGTCGGACAACGTCGAGTCCAGGCCGCGGCTGCTCGCGGGCAGCATCAGCCCGGACTCCAGCTGCAGCCACGCCTCGAGCGCGGCCTGGTGTTGCCCCAGCTCGCGGGGCGACAGGTACACGAGCGTCCCGCCCTCCGTGACGAAGCGCTCCAGCTCGGTGACTTCTTCCGTCGACACGGACCGGCCCTCGGGCGCCGCCAGCACCAGGGTTCGCGTGCCAGGGGGAAGGGCTTCGAGCGGCGAAAGCTGCGTGTCCACGGCCCGGCCCCCCTCGCGGAGGTACAGATAGAGCGCGCGAGCCCCCTGCGGCGCCGTGTTCTCCACGGTGGGCACCGGCGAGTCGGGTGCGTCCGTGCGCGTGGACAGGCCCACCGCCAGGGCCAGCGCGATGAGCACTCCGAAGAAGACGACGGCCCGGGTGTTCGTCACCGCGCGCCCTCCGTGGCCAGGGTTCCGTTCAGCGACTCGACCTCGGTGACGAAGCGGGCCGCCTCTTCCGTCGCCACCGGCGCGAGCGAATAGAAGGTCCGGTCGTACCAGCCCATGAGCCGCTCCACCTCGCGCACCAGCGTCGCGGGCGCGCCGCGGCCCGGCAGCTCCGCCGCCAGCTCACGGTTTGTCCGCACGCGGTCTGGCCGGGCCAGCCGTTGCTGTTCCAGTGAGGACAGCAGGCTCAACAGGCCTTCCCGGATGGCCTCGCGTGCATCGGTGGAGAGCGCCGCTCGGGCCCTGCGCAGGTGCTCCGCCGGAGAGTCCAAAGCCAACGGCTCCGCGTTCGTCGCGGAGGAGCCGGAGACCCGCGCCGCCTCGCGTCCCCGCCTCGCGCGGAGCCGGAGCACACCCCAAAGGATGAGCGCGAGCGCCAGCCCCAGCATTACCGCGCGCGTGGCCACCGCGAAGCCCTGGGCCTCTCTCGACTCGAAGAGGCCCTCCAGCCACGCTGTCACCTCCCGCATGAGGCGCTTCAAGGCATCGCCGTGCCGCTGGCGCGCGCGGGCGAACTCGGGCCGGTCGAGGATGGCCTCCAGCCGCTCGGGTTCTGTCGGCGGGGGTGGGACGGCGTTGGGGCTGTTCGCCAGCGCCTGGACGTCACAGGCCTCTTTCAGGAAGCGGGCGAGCTGCGCCGCGCGCTCGGGAGGGGTGTCCCCATCCTGGGCGGGAGGCAGCGGGATTCCGCCCAGGCGTGCTGACAGCGTGTTCACTTCATCGGCGAACCCGGCCGGGCGGTGTTCGGCCGTCTCGCGCAGGTCCAGGGTGAGGCCCTCGCGCTCGGCGCAGGGCAGAGAGGCCAGCAGCAGGAGGAGGGGCAGGCTCGGCACGGCGGAGTCCAGGGGGCGCCGTCAGGCGGCGGGCGTCATCGTGTTGAGCTGGTGCTCCAGGTCCAGGGCTTCGCGGCGCACGCGCATGTCCAGGTAGAAGAGCGCGCAGAAGACGAAGTTGATGGGCGTGAAGAAGGACTGCGCCACCGTCTGCAGCAGCTCCACGGGCACCAGCAGCAGCTGCGGCGTGCGGGCCATGGTCCCCGGGTCGAAGGGACTGCCGTAGGGCATCATCGCCAGCCACGAGGGCAACCCGGAGACGAGCTGGACGGAGATGAGGATGAGGCTCACCACGGTGAAGAGAATCATCGCCCGCACCATCACCCGGCCCATGAAGCCCGGCGCCACGCGGCCCGACAGGAGCTGACCGGAGCGCCGGAAGGTCTCCCAGGCGCCCAGGTCCTCCATGGCCAGCACCGGGGGCACCAGCAGGAAGCGCAGCATGTACCAGAGCGCCGCGGCCAGCAGGCCCAGGCTCGCGAGCAGCGCACCGACCACGCCCAGCACAACGGCGAGGGTGTTGGAGCCCGAGGTCACTCCGACGCCGATTCCGATGACCGCGAGGATGAGCCCGGGCAGCATGAGCGCCACCGTCACCAGCGTGGACCAGCCGAGCGACAGCAGGTACACCCCGGTCAGTGTGCCCAGCCGCGAGAAGCTCCGGCGCAGGGCCTCCGCGGGGCGGACCGGCTCTCCCAGTTGGGAGGCGAGGACGTAGCGGGACGCGGCCACGGTGGCCAGCCAGTACGTCCAGACGAGGAACAGGAACAGCCCCGTCCACAGCGCGATGGTGATGCTCGCTTGCGGCAGCATGACCGCCGGGTCCAGCTGGGCGCGCGACTGCGCGTCTCCCATGTAGAACAGCGGCGCTACCCGCTGGCCCATCACCAGCGTCGCCTTGGTCACGATGTAGTTCACCAGCGTGAAGCCGAAGCTCAGCACGAAGAGGGGCTTCAGGTGGGAGCGCCAGAAGGTGGCGGCACGGTCAATCATCTCCCCCATGGCGAGGGGGCGCAGCGCTGCGGCAGCGGGAGTGGAGCTCACGGGGCGCGCAGCATAGCCCGCCCGGCGCACGCGGCCAGCAGGCTCCGCGCCGCCGCCGTGGGGTCGTCGGCCTCCAGGACGGACGAGATGACCGCGAAGCCCGCCGCGTCCGGCAGCGTCACCGCGCGCGCAGGGGTGATTCCGCCCAGGGCCAGCGCGGGGCAGGGCAACGCCGCGGCCAGGGCGCTGTACCCCTCCGGCCCGAGGGAAGGCCGCGTGTCCCCTGGCTTGGAGCCGGGAGCGAACACCGGGCTCACCAGGGCGAGGTCCGCGCCCCGGGCCGCGTGGGCCTCCGCCACGTCATGGAC
>NZ_JAAIYB010000524.1 GCF_010894475.1 Myxococcus vastator | reverse complement strand
GGCCCACCTGGTCCGCATGGACGGGGGGGGCGGAGGGGGCGGCGGCAAGCTGGAGCAGCCGCGCTACGTGGATGGCTGGCGCGCCGGCAAGCCCACGGAGGACCCGGAGAAGATGAAGCGCTGGGGGCTCGTCACGGCGCGGCCCAGCGAGTTCCTGGTCCACATGCGGCGCGGCCGGGTGCGCGAGGTCAGCGGCCAGGGGGCGAGCTGCTTCAAGCTGCCGGGGGACTCGGTGGCCATCGTCCCCACCAGCATCCAGCGGCTCCAGTTCACCGCGGACCAGGTGACGCACGAGAAGGTGGGCGTGCAGGTGACGGGGCTGGCGGTGTACCGGATTTCGGACCCGCTGGTGGCCTTCCGCATGCTCAACTTCTCCTTCCCGGAGCGCGCGCAGGAGAAGCTGGCGGAGCTGCTGCGGGAGATGTTCGTCGGCGCCGCGCGGCGGCTGGTGGCGAACATGTCCGTGGAGGAGTGCCTCTCCAAGCGCAAGGAGGGCATCGCCGCGGAGCTGGTGCGCGAAATCGCGCCGGTGCTTTCGGGCCGGGGTCGCCTGGAGGACCAGACGGACACAGGCTGGGGCGTCCTCCTGGACACGATTGAAATCCAGGACGTGCGCGTCCTGTCCTCCACCGTCTTCGCCAACATGCAGGCGCGCTTCCGCCATGAGCAGGAGCGGCAGGCGCGCGAGGCGGAGCTGGCCAAGGAGCGCTTCGTCCACCGCGAGGAGACGGAGGCCGAGCGGCAGCTGAGCCTCCAGCGGCTGGCGGCCGAGGAGGAGGTGCGCCAGAAGAAGCAGACGGCGGAGGAGCTGGCCCGGCTGGAGGCGCTGGCGGTGGAGGCGCGCGTGGCCGAGGCGAAGCTCGGCCAGGAGCGCACGCTGAAGCAGGAGCAGGCCACCGTGGAGCGCGAGGTGGCGCTGGCGAAGCTGGCCGCCGAGCAGGAGGTGCGCCAGAAGAAGCAGGTGGCCGACGAACAGGCGAAGCTGGACGCGCTGTCCGCGGAGTCCCGCCTGGCCGACGCGAAAATCGTCTCCGAGCGGGCGCTGGCCGTCAGCCGGGCGCAGGTGGAGATGGAGAAGCTCCAGCGCGAACAGGACGCGGAGGTCGCGCGCCAGCGCGTGGCCCTGGAGACACTCAAGCGCGAGCAGGACACGGAGGCCGGGCGCGCGAAGCTGGAGCTGGAGAAGCTGAAGCTGGCGCAGGAGTCCGAGGCCGCGCAGGCGAAAGTCGAGCTGGTGCGGCTCCAGCGCGCGCAGGAGGCGGAGAACGCCAAGGCGCAGATGGAGCTGGCGCGGCAGCAGCGTGAGCAGGAGCTGGAGCTGTCACGCCAGCGGCACGAGCAGGAGGTGGCGCTGGCGAAGCTGCGCCGCGAACAGGAGGAGGCCGGCGCCAAGGCCCAGCTGGAGCTGGAGCGCCTGCGCCGTGAGCACGAGCAGGCCACCGCGTGGCACGAGGTGCAGATGGCCGCGCACCAGCAGGAGGCCGAGCGGCTCCACGCGGAGCTCCAGGTGGTGCAGGCCCGCCGGTCCATCGTGGAGACGGAGGTGGTCATCGCCGAGCTGAGCGTGCGCAAGGACCAGGCGCAGCAGGAGCTGGAGCTGGGCAAGGCGCGCGCGCTGCGCGACATCGAGAACAGCGTCAGCGCGGAGGTCATCCAGATGACCCTGGCGCAGCAGCTCCCCCAGGTGGCCGCGGCCTTCCAGCAGAAGATGGGCGAGGTGCACGTCACCGCGGTGGATGGGGCCAACCCGTTCGGTTACATCGCCGCGGCGGTGGAGGGCGTCATGGGCCTGGCGCGCTCCGCCGGACTGAAGACGCCTGCTTCCCCGCTTGCTTCTCCTGCGCAGTAGCCCGGGGCCCCGGGCCTTCGTATACAAGGGGGGGCCTGGGACCACGGAGCCACGCGCGCATGGATGCGAAGAAGCTTGGAGTGATGGCGGTGCTGGCCGGGGTGGCGGTGGCCGTGGTGCCATGGCTGCTGCCCACGGGCCCCAACGCCAACCTGGATGCGGCCCGGTTCCTCGAATCCGGCAGCCTCGCGGTGGGGGCGGCGGTGGTGTTCGCGGGAGGGTTGCTCACCGCGCTGACGCCGTGTGTCTATCCGCTCATCCCCATCACCGTGTCCGTCTTCGGCGCGCGCAAGACGGAGGGCCGGGGCCGCGCGCTGCTTCTGACGTCCTCCTACATCGTGGGCATGGGCGTGGTGTTCAGCGCGCTGGGCGTGCTGGCGGCGAAGACGGGCCAGGCGTTCGGGTCGATGCTGGGGCACCCGGCGGTGGTGACGGGCCTGGCGGTGTTCCTGCTGCTGCTGGCCACGTCCATGTTCGGCGCGTTCGAGCTGGCGCTGCCGTCATCCTTCCAGACGAAGCTCAACGCCGTGGGCGGCGCGGGCGTGGCGGGCGCGTTCCTGATGGGCAGCGTGTCCGGCTTCCTGGCGGCGCCGTGCACCGGCCCGGTGCTGACGGGCCTGCTGGCCTTCGTGGCGAAGTCGGCGAATACGACACTGGGCGCGTCGCTGCTGTTCGTCTACGCGCTGGGCATCGGCGTGCCGTTCTTCCTCATCGGCGTCTTCACCGTGCGGCTGCCTCGCGGCGGCGTGTGGATGGAGTGGGTGAAGAGCGTCTTGGGCATCATGCTGGTGGCCCTGGCCTTCAGCTACCTCAAGGACGCCTTCCCCTGGGCGCGGGACGTGGTGAAGGGCATGGGCCTGCTGGTGGGCCGGGTTCCGGGGGCCGTCATCGCCGCGCTGCTGGTGGCGGTGGGCGTGGTCCTGGGCGCGGTGCACCGCTCGTTCAAGGAAGGCGCGCGGGAGTTCTCGTTCAAGGCGCTGGGCGTGGCGCTCGTCGTCGCGGCGCTGGTGCTGCGCGGCGGCGCGCTGGACGCGGGGCCGGTGGGAACGCTGTGGGTGGGGCTGGGGCTCGCCGAGCCGCCGCGTGCTCCGTCCTGGCAGTGGCACCACGTCATGCCGGAGAAGCAGGCCACCTTCTCCCCCGAGGCCTTCGACCAGGTGCTCGCGCAGGCGAAGGCGGAGGGCCGGCCGGTGCTCATCGACTTCTTCGCGGACTGGTGTGCGGCCTGCAAGGAGCTGGACCGCGACACCTACCCCGCACAGGAGGTCATCTCCCAGGCCGACGCGGGGCGCTTCCTCAACATCAAGATTGACGCGACGAACAGCGAGGACGCGCTGGACGCGCTGCTGGAGCGCTTCGGCGTGGAGGGCCTGCCCACCGTGGCGTTCATCTCGCCGGAGGGCAAGGTGCTCACCCAGCCCCGCGTGACGGGCTTCCTGGCGCCCAGCCCCTTCGCCACGGAGATGCAGAAGGCGCGCTGCACGGACGCCAACGCCTGCTGATTCGGCGGGCGACGCCTGGCTACGGCGCGGCCTCCGGGAGGAAGCGGGCTCGCAGCTCGGGCGTGGGGATGCGGCACTGGGCCTCACGCCCGAACCAGCGGTAGCGGTTGCGCGCGATGATTCGGTAGACGAGGTCGCGCAGCGGCCGGGGCACCACGATGAAGGCGTAGAGAAACCGCCACGGCCCCTTCAGCATCCGCGCGACGCGGAGCGCTGCCGTGGACCGCTCATACAGCTTGCCGCCCTGCAGGAGGACGAAGCTGTCCGGTTCCTCCTTGGGCACGACGCCGTGCGGCGCCAGCAGCGCGGCGGCCCGCTGGGACTGCAGCGCCGTGAAGCGGATGCGCGCGTCCGGGTCCCGGTCGATGATGAAGAGGACCGTGCCGTTGCACAGGTTGCACACGCCGTCGAAGAGGACCACGGTGTCCAGGGGCTGGGCGCGGGTCATGATGCGGCAAGTCTAACAGCCCGCGCCGTCGGGTGACGCCGAAGCGGCGGGAGGGCCGGACAAGTGGCCCCGCAGCCGCGCCCCTCGCTTCCTTCCCTGGCGCCGCCCTTGCACAATGTTCGGACATGCCCACGCCCGCCATCGCTCCCCGGCTCCTGGAGTTGTCCGCCCCCGCCCTGCTGTGGAGGCGGAGCAAGCAGTTGATGCTCCAGGCGAACCGTCTGGCGCGGTGGTCCGCGACCCCGGAGCGCTGGCCGCGCCCGCTCCTGGCGCCCATGCATGAGAAGGGCGTGCTGCTTGGCTCGCACACGGTGAATCTGCTGCGCGCGGACGAGGACGCGGACCCCGTGCTCGAAGCGGGCAAGCAGCACAACGTGCGTCTGGCGGCGCCGGCCTTCGATGGCCTCCTCCTCGCTCCGGACAGGCCCCTCTCTTTCTGGCGCACGCTGGGCCGGCTGACGGCGCGCAAGGGTTACCGGCATGGGCTGGCGCTGAGCGGCGGCTGTCTCACCCCGTCCATCGGCGGCGGCATCTGCCTGCTGGCCAACGCGCTCTTCGAGTTCGCCGCGCGTCAGGGCTGGCACATCCTGGAGCGCTGGGGGCACACGATGGAGGCGGTGCCTCCTCCGCCGGGCGCGTTGTGGGGAATGGATGCCACGGTGGCCTGGCCCTATGTGGACCTGGTGGTGGCGCCGCGTGAGGGCCCGGTGCGGCTCGGAGCGCGCGTCTCGGATGGGAAGCTGCGGCTCTCCATCCACGGGGCGGATGCCCCCCGGACGCGCTCACGGTTCTGGTCCGAGGACGAGTCCCTTCTCGAACTCCCCGAGGGAACCCTGCGCATCAACCGCGTCGTGCGCCGCGTCGAAGACACCGGCTCTGGCGCCGTGCTGGAGGAGCGCACCATCGCCGAGAACCGGCGACGCCTGCTGAACCCCGAGGCGCGGAAGCGGACGTGCCTGACGTGCGGGGAGACCGCCTGCCACGCCCGCGTCGAGGTTCCGCTGACGGAGGTCCGGGCTCCATGAACCTGGTGCTCGCACCGGAGCCCGCCCCCTGGCTCTCTCACCTCGCAGCGCTGCTCACGCGCGAGGCGGAGGTGCTGGCCCCCTGGGCGCTGCCGCGACTGCCCGCTTGGGGCCCCGTTCCCACCCGCCTGCGCCACGCCTGGACCCGCCGGACGCTGCCGGTGCCCGAGGGCTTCCGCGTCTGGGGCCTGCCGGGCTGGGCGGCGGTGGAGGCGGGGATGCGCGTCGCGGTGCGCTCGACGGCGGCGACCTTCCAGGCCCGCTTCACCCTGCGCAGGCGGTGGGCGCAGGCGGCCTCGGCGCTGCTCCCGGCGTCGGTGGAGACGGTGCTCGCGCCCGCGCTCTGTGCCCGGGAGGTCTTCGCGGTGGCCCGCCGCCGCGGCGCGCGCTGCGTGTTGGTGGAGGACCTGCCCTCCTTGAGGGAGCTGCACGCGGACCTGGACGCCGCCGCCGCGCGGCACCCGGAGGAGGCCTTCCTTCGCAACCACCGCGCCTCCGCGGAGGACGTCGCGCGGCAGGAGGCGGAGCGAGTCCTCGCGGATGAAATCTGGGTGCGAGGCGAGCTCGCCTTCGAGCGGCTGCGGCTGGCCGGACATGCCCCGGAGAAGCTCCGCAGGCTGCACGTCCCCC
>NZ_JAAIYB010000523.1 GCF_010894475.1 Myxococcus vastator | reverse complement strand
GTCGAGGAGGCCGCTTGGGGTTCGGTGGAGCCATGGTGCCCATTCTCCCAGATTGGGGGCGGCGACGAACCCCTTGCGAATACTGGCCTGTCCGCGACCCGAGACTCTAGAGTGAGGGACACACCCACGCCTATGGACCCGAGAGGATTGCCGCACGTGACCCCGCCCGCTATTCGGCTCTTCAACACGATGACCATGCAGAAGGAGCTGCTGCAGCCCGCCATTCCTGGCGAGGTGGGGGTCTACGTCTGTGGTCCTACCGTCTACAGCTACATCCATATCGGGAATGCTCGCACCTTCACCTCGTTCGACGTGGTGGTCCGCTACCTCCGTCACCGGGGCCTGAAGGTCCGGTACGTCCGCAACTTCACGGACGTGGACGACAAAATCATCAAGGCGGCCGCGGAGACGGGGGAGGCCCCGGTGGCGCTGGCGGCGCGCTACGTGGAGATCTTCCGGGAGGACACCCGGGCGCTCCACCTGCTGGAGCCGGACTTCTCGCCGCGGGTGAGCGACCACCTCCCTGAAATCATCGCCATCATCCAGAAGCTCGTGGACAAGGGCCACGCGTACGCCTCCCAGGGCGACGTGTACTTCTCCGTGAGCAGCGACGCGGACTACGCGAAGCTGTCCAAGCGCAACCTGGACGAGCTGTGCGTGGGCGACCGCGTGCAGCCGGGTGAGCTGAAGCGCGAGCCGCTCGACTTCGCCCTGTGGAAGGCGGCCAAGCCGGGAGAGCCCGCGTGGGAGAGCCCCTGGGGCCCCGGCCGTCCGGGCTGGCACATCGAGTGCTCCGCCATGAGCGCGAAGTACCTGGGAGAGACGTTCGACATCCACGGCGGCGCGCTGGACCTCATCTTCCCCCACCACGAGAACGAAATCGCCCAGAGCGAGTCCGCCAACGGCGTGACGTTCGCCCGGTATTGGATGCACTGCGGCTTCCTGGACCTGGAAGGCGCGAAGATGTCCAAGTCGCTGGGCAACGTGGTGCGCCTGCGCGACGCGCTGACCAAGGTGGACCCGGAGGCGCTGCGCTTCTTCTTCCTCGCCACGCACTACCGCCACCCGCTGTCGTTCTCCGACAAGGCGCTGGCGGACGCGGAGACGCGCATGGAGTACTTCTACGAGACGCTCCGCAAGGTGGACGAGCGACTCTCAGGGAAGGACTTCGGCAAGGGGCCCCTGCACGGCGACCCGCGGCGCTTCTTCTCCGAGTTCGAGTCCGCCATGGACGACGACTTCAACACCGCGGGCGGCCTGGGCGCGCTGTCGGGCCTCTTCGGGATGATGAACGAGCTGACCGACAAGCCGCCCGTGAAGGACAAGGCCCTGGTGGGCCGCACCCTGCAGTCGCTGCGTGAGGACGTGCGCAGGGTGTCCGGCGTCCTGGGCCTCTTCGAGGACGCGCCCGATGCGTGGCTGCTGCGCCGCCGGGAGCGCGCCGTGCGCGAGCGCGGCATCGACGTGGCGGAGGTGGAGCGCCTGCTGGGCGAGCGCACCGCCGCCCGCGCGGCGAAGGACTTCGCCGCCGCGGACCGGGTGCGGAGCGAGCTGAAGCAGAAGGGCGTGGAAATCATGGACACGCCTGCTGGCACGACGTGGAAGGTGGCGCCGCTCCAGGGCTGATGCGGTGCTTCGGGTGTCCCGGGCTTCGTGTTAGGGCTCGGGACACCATGATGCGCTCGCTGCCCCTGCTCTTCGCCCTCTGCTCCGCTCCCGCGCTCGCGCAGCGCGTGCAGTTGACGACGCCCGCGGAGAAGTCCGCGTCCGGTGTCATCGCTCCGGAGGTGCTGCGCGCGCACGTGCGCTTCCTCGCCAATGACCTGCTGGAGGGCCGCGGTCCCGGCACACGGGGCGACGCGCTCGCGCAGGCGTACATCGCCGCGCAGTTCGAGGCGCTGGGGCTCAAGCCGCTGGGCACGGACGGCTCGTACCTGCAGCCCTTCGACCTGATGGGCGTCACCAGCAGCCCCAAGGCGCTGTCGTTCCATGCGCCCCAGGGCGCGGTGCACCTGAAGTTCCACGAGGACTTCATCGCCGTATCCGGCGTGCAGGCCCCCGAATCGAAGCTGGAGGCGTCCGAGCTCGTCTTCGTGGGCTACGGCATCCAGGCGCCCGAGTACCAATGGGACGACTTCAAGGGGATGGACCTGCGCGGCAAGACGCTGCTCATCCTCAACAGCGACCCGGAGGATGACCCGCGACTCTTCGCCGGGAAGACGCGGCTCTGGTACGGCCGCTGGGATTACAAGTACGAGCAGGCCGCGAAGCTGGGCGCGGCGGGCGCCATCATCATCCACACCACGCCGAGCGCGGGCTACCCGTGGCAGGTGGTGCAGACGTCATGGACGGGAGAGCAATTCGAGCTGCCCGCCGCGGAGGGGCCGCGCCTCCAGGTGAAGGCCTGGACGACCGAGCAGGCCACGCGCCGGGTGTTGCAACTGGCGGGCAAGGACCTGGGCGCGCTGTGGGCCGCCGCGCAGCAGCGCGACTTCCAGCCCGTGCCGCTCGGGGTGACGGTGTCGTCGCGCCTCACCAACACGGTGCGCCGCAGCCCCACCGCCAACGTGCTGGCGCTGCTGCCCGGGAGCGACCCGAAGCTGTCCCAGGAGGCGGTGCTCTACACCGCGCACCATGACCACCTGGGCAAGAAGGAAGGCGGCAAGCCGGGCGAGGACACCACCTACAATGGTGCGCTCGACAACGCGTCCGGTGTGTCGGCGATGCTCAACATCGCCCAGGCGTTCAAGGCCCTGCCCAAGGCTCCGCGCCGCTCCATCCTCTTCGCCGCCGTGGCCGCCGAGGAGCAGGGGCTGCTGGGCTCGCAGTACCTGGCCGAGCACCCGCCCGTGCCCCACGGCCGGGTCGCCGCCAACATCAACATCGACGGCGCCAACATCCATGGCCGCACCCGCGACCTCACCGTCATCGGCCTGGGCAAGTCGAACCTGGACGCCACGCTGGTCGCCCTGGCGAAGACGCAGGGCCGGGTGGTGAAGGCGGACCAGCTGTCGGACCGGGGCTTCTTCTACCGGTCGGACCAGTTCAACTTCGCCAAGCGCGGCATCCCCGCCGCGTACTTCGGCAGTGGGATGGACTTCATCGACAAGCCGGAGGGCTGGGGCAAGCAGCAGCGGGAGGTTTGGGAGTCGAAGCACTACCACCAGCCGTCGGACGAGCTGCGCCCGGAGTGGGACTTTTCCGGCGCGGTGGAAGACGTCCGCCTGTTCTTCCTGCTGGGGGCACACGTCGCCCGGCAACCGGAGCTGCCGCGCTGGAACAAGGGGGATGAGTTCGAGGCCGCCCGGCTGCAATCCCTGGAAGCGCTGAAGCGGCAGGACACTTCGAGGTAGCGCGGTCACGAACATCCGGCCTTCCCACCCGCGCGGTGTTAAGTCTCGCGGGTATGTCGGACTTCCAGCTCGTCAGCGACCACAAGCCCGAAGGCGACCAGCCGAGGGCCATTGGCGAACTCACGCAGGGTCTCCTGCGGGGCGACCGCTACCAGACCCTCCTGGGCGTCACCGGGTCGGGCAAGACGTTCACGATGGCGAACATCATCGCCAACGTGCAGCGGCCCACGCTGGTGATGGCCCATAACAAGACGCTGGCCGCGCAGCTCTACGGCGAGTTCAAGTCGCTCTTCCCGAACAACGCCGTCGAGTACTTCGTCTCGTACTACGACTACTACCAGCCCGAGGCCTACGTCCCGTCGACGGACACCTTCATCGAGAAGGACTCGTCCATCAACGACAACATCGAACGGATGCGCCACTCGGCCACCCATTCGCTGCGCACGCGGGACGACGTCATCATCGTCGCCAGCGTGTCCTGCATCTACGGCCTGGGCGCGGCTCGCAGCTACGTGGACCTGGCGGTGCGCGCGGCGGTGGGCGAGGAGATGGGCCGCGACACCTTCATGCGCAAGCTGGTGGAGGCCCAGTACAAGCGCAACGATTTGGACTTCCACCGCGGCACCTTCCGCGCGCGCGGCGACACCGTCGAGGTGTTCCCCGCCTACGAGGAGGAGCGGGCCGTGCGCGTCAGCTTCTTCGGCGACGAGGTGGAGCGCGTCACCGAGTTCGACCCGCTGCGCGGCGTGACGCTGGGCGCGCTGGAGAAAATCGTCATCTTCCCCGCCAGCCACTACGTGGCCGAGGAAGACGTGCGCCGGCGCGCCATCCAGACCATCCGCGACGAGCTGACCGAACAACTGCAGACCTTCAAGCGCGAGGGCAAGCTGCTGGAGGCGCAGCGGCTGGAGCAGCGCGCCATGTTCGACCTGGAGATGATTGAGCAGGTCGGCTACTGCAGCGGCATCGAGAACTACTCCCGGCACTTCTCCGGCCGCGCGGCGGGAGAGCCGCCGCCGTGCCTCATCGACTACTTCCCGCGCAACCTGCTGGTGATGCTCGACGAGAGCCACCAGACGGTGCCGCAGATTGGCGCCATGTACCGCGGCGACCGGGCGCGGAAGGAGACGCTGGTGGGCTTCGGCTTCCGCCTGCCCAGCGCGCTGGACAACCGCCCGCTCAAGTTCGGTGAGTTCGAGGAGCTGGTGCCCCAGGCCATCTTCGTCTCCGCGACGCCGGCCGAGTACGAGCTGCAGAAGTCGCAGGGCGTGGTGGTGGAGCAGATCATCCGCCCCACCGGCCTGACGGACCCGGAGGTGGAGATTCGCCCCGTGGGCAATCAGGTGGACGACCTGCTGGAGGAGGTGCGTCAGCGGGTGACTCGCAGCGAGCGCGTCCTGGTGACGACGCTCACCAAGCGCATGGCGGAGGACCTCACGGAGTACTTCTCCGACGTGGGCGTGCGCGTGCGCTACCTGCACTCGGACATCGACGCGATTGAGCGCATGGCCATCATCCGTGACTTGCGCAAGGGCGAGTTCGACGTCCTGGTGGGCATCAACCTGCTGCGCGAGGGCCTGGACATCCCCGAGGTGTCCCTGGTGGCCATCCTGGACGCGGACAAGGAGGGCTTCCTGCGCAGCCACGTCTCCCTCATCCAGACGATTGGCCGCGCGGCCCGCAACGTGAATGGCCGCGTCATCATGTACGCGGACAACGTCACCGACTCCATGAAGAAGGCCCTGGAGGAGACGACGCGCCGCCGCGACATCCAGCGCGCGCACAACCAGGCGCACGGCATCACCCCGCGTTCGGTGAAGAGCAACATCACAGACTTGTCCGAGCACGCGGCCTACGAGGCGGGTGACGTGGGCGCCCTGCCGATGGCGGCCGAGGGCGAGGACGACGTCCTCCAGCCGAAGGAAATCAAGCGGCTCATCGAGGACTTCACCAAGGAGATGCTCGCCGCCGCGGACGAGATGCAGTTCGAGAAGGCGGCCGAGTACCGCGACCGCGTGCAGCTCCTGAAGGACATGGACCTGGGGCTGAAGCCGGCGTCGCGCTCGCTGCTGCGGGCCCCGGCGAAGGCCGCGGACGCGGAGTCCCCGAAGAAGGGCCGGGGCCCGCAGC
>NZ_JAAIYB010000522.1 GCF_010894475.1 Myxococcus vastator | reverse complement strand
GTAGTTAGGGGTTCGTATGACCCTGCAAGCCCCCTCGACGCCCCGGCATTCCTTCCGGTTCGGGCTGCCCCCCTCCCTGGGCAGCGAGACGGCGCGAGAGCGCGCAGACCGCCTGGCCTCGTTCCTCCAGCGCGCCCTGGGCAAGCTGGTGGAGGTGAGCGTCGCGTCCAGCTACGAGACGCTCGCCAAGGATTTGCTCTCCGGCCGCGCGGACGCCGCCTGGGCCCCGCCCTTCGTCTGCGCGCGCATGGAGGCCATGGGCGTGCGCGTGGTGGTGCGCGGCGTGCGCCGGGGCATGTCGTCCTACCGGTCCGCCCTGGTGTGCCGGGCGGGCGCGGGGCTGACGGTGGAGCGGCTGAAGGGCACCACCGCCGCGTGGGTGGACCGGGATTCGGTGGCGGGCTACCTGCTGCCCACCGCCTACCTCAAGACGCAGGGCCTGGAGCCGACGCGGGCCTTCTTCGCGCAGCACTTCGCGGGCTCGTACCAGGGCGCGCTGGAGTCGGTGCTGGACGGCAAGGCGGACGTCACCAGCGTCTTCTGCCCGCCGGCGTCCACGGGGCTGACGTTCGCCACCGGCGTGGAGGACGTGCTGGGCGCGGGCGCCGGCCGGCGCTTCGAGCTGATTGCGTACACCGACGAGGCCCCCAACGACGGGGTCCCGGTGGCCATGGGGCTGCAGCCGCAGCTGGTGAGCTCGCTGGAGTCCACGCTGCTGAGCCTCCAGTCGTCGCCGGACGGGCAGGCGCTGCTGAAGGACATCTTCAACGCGGAGCGCTTCGAGGCCGCGCCGCGCATGGGCTACCGCGCGCTGTACCGCGTGGCGCTGGCCAGCCTGTAGCCGCGCCTGCCGGGCGTCATCGTTTCGTGCCGCTCCCTCGCGCGCGTTGGGGCAGGATGCGCGCATGTCCGAATCCAAGCGCTACGAGGGTGGTTGCCACTGTGGCCAGGTCCGTTACGACGTGAGCCTGGACCTGAGCCAGCCGCTGCTGTCCTGTAACTGCTCCATTTGCCTGAAGGCGGGCATGTTGCTGGCCTTCGCCCCCGCGGAGCAGTTCAACCTCCAGAAGGGGGCCGAGCACGTCACCGACTACCAGTTCGGCAAGAAGGCCATCCACCACCTGTTCTGTGGCACGTGTGGAATCCGCTCCTTCGGCAAGGGCACGATGCCGGATGGCAAGGAGATGCGCGCCATCAACGTCCGCTGCCTGGACGGCGTCGAGCTGGACGGCCTGCCGGTGATGAAGGTGGACGGGAAGAGCTTCTAGCCCGCGGGCTACTTGCCGCCGTCGCCCTGTCCGCCGGGGCCCTTCGGTGGAGGCCGCTTCGCCGGGGCGGGTTTCGCACCCGGCGCGGCGGCCGGCGGACGGGCCGGGGCGGCGGGCCGCGCCTGGGCCCGGGCCGCCTGACGCGGGTCGAAGTTGATGACGGTGGGCTCGGTGGCGAAGCGGTCCTCTTCCAGCTCCTCCGCGTACATGCCCCGCATGAAGGCCGCCAGGTGCGCCGTCGTCGCGTGCAGTTTCTCCGTGAGGAGGAACTCCTCCAACGCGAGCTGCAGCTCCCCCGCCGTGGAGAAGCGGTCGTCCCGCTTGCGCGCCAGCGCCTTGAAGACGATGGCGTCCAGCGCCTTGGGAATCTCCGGCACCACCTCCGACGGGGGGACAATCTTCGTGCCCACCACCGCCTTGAGCGTGGCCAGCTCCGTCTCGCGCTTGAAGAGGCGCTGCTGCGTCAGCAGCTCGTAGAACACCGTCCCCAGGCCGAACACGTCCGAGCGCGAGTCCAGCGGCTCACCCCGGGCCTGCTCCGGGGACATGTACGCGTGCTTGCCCTTGATGGTGCCGACAATCGTCTGGGACAGCTTCCCGGACGCCTTGGCCACGCCGAAGTCGATGAGCTTCACGCCGCCGTTGAAGCCCACCAGCACGTTCTGCGGGGACACGTCCCGGTGAATCAACGCCAGCTTCCGGCCCGAAGGGCTGCGCGCGTTGTGGGCCGCGTCCAGTCCGGCGGCGGCGTCCGCGATGATTCGGCACTTGAGCCCCAGGGGAATCGTGATGCCGTGCTGCTGGGCCCGAGCGCCCAGGGGGCCCACGGCCTCGCCATGCACGTACTCCATGGCGATGTAGTACTGCCCGTCCACGTCTCCCAAGTCGTAGATTTGCGCGATGTTGGGGTGGTTGAGGTGCGCGGCGATGCGCCCCTCGTCCAGGAACATGTCGATGAACTCGTCGTCCTCGGACAGGTGGGGCAGCAGCCGCTTCACCACCAGCAGCTTCTGGAACCCCACCGGCCCCTTCTGCCGGGCGAGGTAGACGGCGCCCATGCCGCCAATGGCGAGTTTCCGAAGCAGCTCGTAGCGGCCGAATATTTCCACGACGTCCGCCACGATAGCCGCGCCGGGTGGGGGCACGGAAGTCCACGGCACATCATTTCCTGTAACACCGGGACTTCCATGTTTTGTCCGGGGTGCCCCGGACCTCCCCGCCGGGCCTACGGGGCCGCGCAGACGCTGCGGTAGCGGACCTCCACCGACTGGCCGGCCAGGGGGATGGCCCCGGGCTGGAAGACGATGGCGTTCTGCTCCGCGTCGTAGAGCCACTGCGTCGCGGGCACCGGCTGGCCCTGGACGCGCACGCCCATCTCCCCCAGGCCCGTGGGCGCCGCGGTGAGCGGGAAGTCCGCCTGCGGCTCCCCTGCGCGCTGGATGACCTGCTCCAGCAGCCCGTCGTAGTTCTGGGCGCAGATGTTGGCCACCTGGCCACCGGTGCCGTTGGCCACGGCGGTGAAGCGGGCCGAGCCACTGCCCGCGGTGGCGCACCCGGAGTCGGTGGGCACCAGGCCGTAGAGCTGGCTGCGGTGGGACATGCCCGTGCCCTTCAGCGTCTGGAGGAACTGGATGTAGCTCTCCGGACCGAAGCCGGAGTTGTCGTCCTCGTCGGCCAGCACCACCACCGCCATGCGGGCCGCCGCGCGGACGAAGCCGGAGTTGCCGTCATTGGGCTGCGGGGTGCGCGTGTCGTCCATCTGCTCGGACAGGGGCGCGGAGAGCGCCTGGCGCATCGTCTCCAGGCCCTGCACCAGGTTGTGGCACATGCCCACGCCCAGGTTGGCCTGGATGTCCGCGACCGCGTTGGGGCTGGTGCTGGACACCACGCGGGGCCGGCTGCCGTCCACCGGGAAGAGGCGCCCGGCCTCGCCGCCGTTGGCGCCGCCGCCGCACTGGGGGCCCCGGGCCACCAGGCCCGTGCTGGTGACGCCCACGCGCACGTCCACGCCGTTCGTCTGGGCCGTCTGCAGCCACTGCGGAACCGCCGCCTTCAGCCGGTCCTGGTACTGCTGCATGGTGGTGGTGTTGGACACCACGAAGAGGACGTCCAGCTGGCTGTCGGTGCCCTGCGTGTAGCGGTCCACCTGGATGCCCTCGTGGTTCGTCTCCGCCAGCAGCGGCACGAGGAAGGGTGAGGGCTCGTTGGGCGTGCGCAGGTACAGCGGGCTGAAGTGCTGGCCGTGCACGTTGCGCGCGTAGCCGACCTCCAGCTCGAAGCCCTCGCCCGGCGCCAGGGTGACGGGCGCCGTCATGGGCGTCACCAGCGAGAACTGGTTGCTGGTGCCGTTGCCGATGTCCGCGCCCGTCACGGTGACGGGGCTGCTGCACCGGTTGGCCACGTAGGTCTTCCGGGGCGTCGCGGCGCAGTCGTAGCGGATGGGGCCGAAGTCCACGAAGGACGGCGTCGCCACCAGGCAGCTCTGCCGGGACACGCCCTTGAGGGGCAGCCGCACCGTGGGCGCGGCCGGGTTGCTCACCGTCAGCTGCAGCTCGCCGGTGAAGTCCCCCTCCGCCTGCGGCCGGAAGGCCACCATGGCGCCAAAGCCCGTGTCGTACTGCACCACGCCGCCGGTGAGCCGGCCGCCCGGCATGAAGAAGACGCCGCCGCCGTCGTTGCTGATGTGGATGTCCTTCACGGCGCACTCGGCGCTGCCGGGGTTGCGGAACTGGAAGCCCAGCACCGCGCCTCGGCCCGGCGTCACGTTGCCGAAGTCCATCACCGGCTGCGGCACCAGCTCGTACACACACGGCGCGGTGGCGCGCGAGCGGCCGGTGAGGATGATTTCGCGCTCCGGGTTGAACATGTCATCCGAGCGCACGCGCAGCGCGGCCGTCCACGTGCCCGCCGCGGTGGGCTCGAAGTAGACCTTCAGCTCCAGCGCGTCGGCGCCGGGGGCAATGGGCAGCCCGGGCGTCGTCTCCAGCACGGGCCAGACGCCGCCGCTCCACGGATAGGCCTCGGTGCCGCGCGTGGGCACATCCACGCTGAACTGCGGGCTGTCGCCGCCCGCCGCCACGCCGACGAACTGGAGGTTGCCGTTGGTGCCCGCGTTGGTGATGCGGATGACGCGCTCCACCTTGCCGCCCACCGGCACCTCGCCGAAGTCCAGCGACACCGGCGTCACCGCCAGCGTGGGCCGGCCGCCGCGCGCGTCCAGAATCACCTGCGACGCGCGCGCCTTGTCGGACGTGTAGTGCACCGTGAGGTCGCCCACGTTGGGACCGGAGAAGCGCGCCGCGAACTCCATCTGCATCTCGACGACTTCGCCCGGCCCGACGGAGGAGCCCTCGGGCCGGGAGATTGGCACGAAGGCATGGTCGCTGGTCACCAGCCGCTCGACGGTGACGGGGCGCCAGGTGATGTTGCGCGCCCGTGTGTACGACTGCGTGCGCTCATGCACCGGAATCAAATCGAAGGGGACGGGCGCCGGGTCGAACACGAAGGCGGAGGGCACCGAGTTGCCCTTCAGCTCCACGGTGGACGGCGTGCAGCCCTCGCAGGAGAGAATCTCCAGGCGCGCGCCCATGCTCCCCAGCGCGCGGGGCAGGTACCGGGTGCTCACCTTGCGCGACGACAGCGGGGGAATGGTGATGGTGTCCGCGGTGAAGGGGTCCGCGTGCGTGCCCGCCACCGACAGCGTCAGCGGCAGGTCCACGGGGTTCGTCACCGTGACGTCCAGCGTGCGCTCGCTGTCCACCTCGAGCGTCTCGTAGTCCAGCAAGGGCGGCTCCACGCCAATCTGGGTGGGCGTGCCCATGCCCATCACCTGCACCTGGGCTTCCGCGCCCTGGTTGGCGTCCGTCTTGACGTGCACCGTCTCCGTCGCCAGGCCTTCGGTGAGCGGGTGGAAGCGGACGTGCACCACGTGCGACTCGCCCGGCATCACCCGCTCGCCGCCTTCGCCCAGCTCCACTTCATAGGAGGGGTTGTTGGCCAGACCCAGCGCGTCCAGGGCGGAGAAGGGCACGTACCCGACGTTGCGGATGCGGACCTCCCGCTCCCGCCACTCGCCCACGGGCACGTCGCCAAAGTCGAGGAGGTTCGTGTCCACCACCGCGGTGGCCTGCACCGCGCGGGTCTCCGCCCCCTCGTGGCACGCCGTCCCGACGGTTACGAGCAACGCCAGTGTGAGTCCACGCCCTGTCAGCCCCATCCTCATCT
>NZ_JAAIYB010000521.1 GCF_010894475.1 Myxococcus vastator | reverse complement strand
CCCGCCGCCTGTGCCACCCGCGCGCCCGCCGCGTCTCGCACCGTGACGCCCACCAGACGGCCAGGCCCCAGCAGCGCGCGCGCATCCTGGGCGGGCACGTCCTCGTCCCCCACGTGGACGCCGTCCGCGTCCGACAGCAGCGCCAGGTCCACCCGGTCGTTCACCAGGCACAGCGCGCCTTCCCGGCGACACAGCGCCACCACCTGCCGCGCGGCGGCCAGCGCTTCACGGGCCGGGGTGCGCTTCATGCGCAGTTGCACCACGCGGGCCCCTCCGGCCACCAGGCGAGCCGCCTTGTCCACCAGTGAAAGCTCCGGCAGGACGGAGTCGTCACACAGCAGGTAGGGACCGCGGGGAAGGTGCGGGCGGGACGGTGCGTTCATCGGCTCTGGAAGGCGGGACGGCGGCGTTGACAGATGGCCACCCTGCTATAAGGTGCCGCGCTGTTTTCCAAGCAATTCTGAGGATTTGAACCATGGCGGATTCGGCGGACCCGAAGTACCTCGATAAGCGCACCGCGGAGCGGTACGTGCGCTCTGGCCAGCTCGGCGAGGCGGAGTACGAGCGCCATCTCCAGGGCCTGCCCGACGTGGCGGACAAGTCCGTCCCCGTGGAGACGCACATGCTCGACGACGACGCCGACGACTTCGACGACGACGAGGATGACTTCGACGACGAGGACGAAGACCAGGACGACGAGGACGACGATACGTCCGACGACAGCGACGAGGCTGAGACGTCCGCCGCCGCGGAGTCGACGGATGGCGACGCCGCCGAGGCCGGCGCGGACGACGACGAGGCCGAGGGCGACGAGGGCGACGCCGCCGCCGACACCACTTCGAACGAGACCCCCGACGACGAGGGGCCGGTCTCCGCATGAGCTCCGAGGACGGGAAGCGCGGCGAGACCTTCGTGATGCGGGGGGAAGCGCGCTCCGCGTCCGAGGAGGCTATCTCCTTCAGCACCTTCATCGTGGGGTTGGGCACCGCGGTGCTCATCCACCTGGGAGGTGCACCCAATCCTGAAACGGGTCAGAAGGCGAAGGACCTGCCTCTGGCCCGGCAGAACCTGGACCTCTTGTCCATGCTGCGCGTGAAGACGCGAGGCAACCTCACGGCCGAGGAAGAGAAGCTCTTCGACGGGCTGCTCGCGGACCTCCGCCTGCGTTACGTGGAGGCGACCAAGCGGTGAAGCACTCTGGAAGGAAGGGCCTGCCCGGCGGCATCCGCTTCGCCGCCATCGTGGGCCTGGTGCTCTCCATCCTCACGGGCTGGGCAGCGCTGATGGAAGCCGTGGAGATGGTGAACTTCTACGAAGCGCGCTCGCTCCGGATGGAGCAGGAGCTGCCTCGGATTCCCGGTGCCCCGGCGCTCGACGCGAAGACGCTCGAGGTCTACTACGCGGCGCTGGAGCCCATGCGGGAGCCCCGCGCGGTGCTGCTGGGCCTGCTGGCCGTGGCCTGCGCCTTCGTCAGCGTGTCCGCGGCGCGCATGCTGAATCCGGAGCACCTGCCCCGCGACGCCATGCGCCGGGTCCTCAGCCGCGCGGCCATCATCGCCGCCGGGCTGCGCACCATTGACGGCGCGCAGATGTCCGTGGCCAAGCAGCGCCTGTTCGCGGCGCTGGCGGAGCCGATGAGCAAGATGCCCGAGTTCCCACCGGACATCACCGTCGAGGCCTCTCGTGAAATCCTGAGCGCGATGGGCGCGGGGAGCGCCATCTTCGGCACCCTGGTGGTGGCGGGCACCTTCGCGTTCCTGGGGCAGTACTTCCGCAGCCAGGGCGTCCGCGAGGCCGTGGCCGTGCAGGACGGGCCGCAGGAGGAGTAGCCCTCTTTTAGAGGGCGTCGGACTCCGGCAGCGTCACCTGGCAGGTCGGCAGCAGGGCCTCCAGGATGGCGCCGGCCTCGGCGTCGCGGCCCTCCAGCGACAGCTCGTGGCTGGGCGCCACGCGCGGCAGCCGCAGCAGCTCCTTGCGCGTTAGGCCGAACACGTAGGCCAGGTGTCCCACCGGCCAGCGCTCCTGCATGTGCTTGAAGGCCGCGTCGTCCATCTGGTCCAGCGGCACCGGGAGCTCCACGTCCTCGTAGACGACCCGCTCCCCGCCCACGCGCCGGCCGTTGCCGTACGCGATGACCTGCTCGCCTTCGTCTGGATCGTAGACGTAGGCCTGGACGGCGGCGTTCGCCGCCCGGGAGAGCAGCCGGGGGAGCGCATGGTGGGCCGCGTACCAGTGCGCGCCCTGCCGCCCCACCGTGAAGGGTGCCACGTACGCCAGACGGACCACCTTGCGGCGCCGGTTGACGGACACGTTCAGCCCCGTCGCGCCCATCGCGCCGTCCAGCGCCAGCGCTTCACGCGCCAGCCGGAGCAGCTCCAGGCCGCCGAAGCTTTCGAGTCTCAGGAGATATCCGCCGTGCGCTTGCAGTGTCAGCCCCCCAGGGGATTGGGCGCCGCCTATACCCGGCATCATACCCGCTGGCAACTCCCGCACCTTGAAAAGCAGGTGGTTTCCAGGAGGTCAAACAAATTCAGGGCAAGCAAAATCGTCGCGCCACGTGCGCTGCTTGCCAAGGGGTGTCCGACTCTTACGTTGGAGACATGCGACTCGACAAGTACACAGTGAAGGCGCAGGAGGCGATCCACGAGGGTCAGAGCCTGGCCCGTCGGGCGGACAATCCCCAGTACGAGCCCGAGCACCTGGCCGCGGCGTTGCTTGGCCAGAAGGACGGCATCGTCGACCCCCTGCTCCGGAAGATTGGGGCGGACGTGAAGCTGTTCGCCGCGCGGCTCGGCGAAGCGCTCCAGAAGCTGCCCCGCATGCAGGGTGGCGAGAGCGCGATGCTCGGCCAGCGGCTGCTCAAGACTTTCGACAAGGCCGAGGACGAGGCCAAGGCCCTCAAGGACGAGTTCATCTCCTCGGAGCACCTGCTGCTCGCGCTCACCCACGACAAGGGCGCGGTGGGCGAGGTGATGAAGTCCTCGGGCGTGACGCGGGAGCGCGTGCTGTCCGGCCTCAAGGACGTCCGCGGCTCCGGGCGCGTGACGAGCCAGGACGCCGAGTCGACCTACCAGGCGCTGGAGAAGTATGGCCGCGACCTCACGGAGGCGGCGCGCTCCGGCAAGCTGGACCCCGTCATCGGCCGTGACGAGGAGATTCGCCGGTGCATCCAGGTGCTGAGCCGGCGCACCAAGAACAACCCGGTGCTCATCGGCGAGCCTGGCGTGGGCAAGACGGCCATCGCCGAGGGGCTGGCGCGGCGCATCGTCGACGGCGACGTGCCGGAGGGCCTGAAGAACAAGCGCCTGGTGTCCCTGGACCTGGGCGCCATGGTGGCCGGCGCGAAGTACCGCGGCGAGTTCGAGGAGCGCCTCAAGGCCGTCCTCAAGGAGATTGCCGACGCCGCGGGCGAGGTCGTCCTCTTCATCGACGAGCTCCACACGCTGGTGGGCGCGGGCAAGGCCGAAGGGGCCATGGACGCGGGCAACATGCTCAAGCCGGCGCTGGCGCGCGGCGAGCTGCACTGCATTGGCGCCACCACGCTGGACGAGTACCGCAAGCACATCGAGAAGGACGCCGCGCTGGAGCGGCGCTTCCAGCCCGTCATGGTGGGCGAGCCGAGCGTGCACGACACCATCAGCATCCTGCGCGGTCTGAAGGAGCGCTACGAGGTGCACCACGGCGTGCGCATCCAGGACAACGCCCTGGTGGCCGCCGCCACGCTGAGCCACCGCTACATCGCGGACCGGTTCCTGCCGGACAAGGCCATCGACCTGGTCGACGAGGCCTCCAGCCGCCTGCGCATCGAAATCGACTCCATGCCCACGGAGCTGGACGACGTGCGCCGGAAGATGACGCAGCTCCAGATTGAGCGGGAGGGCCTGCGCAAGGAGACGGACCCGCACTCGCAGGAGCGCCTGGGCCAGATTGAGAAGGAGCTGGCCAACCTGAGCGAGAAGTTCAACGCGCTCAAGGTGCACTGGGACGCGGAGAAGGCGGCCATTGGCGCCATCCGGAGCCTGAAAGAGAAGCAGGAGAAGGCGAAGAACGACCAGGCCGCGGCCGAGCGTCAGGGCGACCTGAACCGCGCGGCGGAGCTGAAGTTCGGCGTCATCCCCTCGCTCGACAAGGAGCTGAAGGCGCAGAACGAGAAGCTGGCCGAGCTGCAGAAGAACCAGAAGTTCCTCAAGGAAGAGGTCGACGCGGAGGACATCGCCCAGGTGGTGGCAAAGTGGACGGGCATCCCCGTCTCGCGGCTGATGGAGGGCGAGGTCCAGAAGCTGGTCCACATGGAGGACCGGCTGGCGAAGCGGGTGATTGGCCAGCGCAGCGCCATTGAGGCAGTGTCCAACGCCGTGCGCCGCGCGCGCAGCGGGCTGCAGGACCCCAACCGCCCCATCGGCTCGTTCATCTTCCTGGGCCCCACGGGCGTGGGCAAGACGGAGACGGCCAAGGCGCTGGCGGAGTTCCTCTTCGATGACGACTCGGCCATGGTCCGCATCGACATGTCCGAGTACATGGAGAAGCACTCCGTGGCCCGGCTGGTGGGCGCGCCGCCGGGGTACGTCGGCTACGAGGAAGGCGGCCAGCTCACCGAGGCGGTGCGCCGGCGGCCATACACGGTGGTCCTCTTCGACGAAATCGAGAAGGCGCACCACGACGTCTTCAACGTGCTGCTCCAGATTCTCGACGAGGGCCGGCTGACGGACAGCCAGGGCCGCACGGTGGACTTCAAGAACACGGTGCTCATCCTGACGTCCAACATCGGCTCGCAGGACATCCAGGTCGGCATGGCGGGCAAGGAGGAGCTGGACGAGCGCACGCGCAACGAGGTGATGGACGCGCTGCGCGCGCACTTCCGGCCGGAGTTCCTCAACCGCGTGGACGAGGTCGTCCTCTTCGAGCCGCTGCGCAAGAAGGACATCTACCGCATCGTGGACCTGCAGCTGGCGCGGCTGTCCAAGCTGCTGGCCGACAAGCGGCTCACGCTGGAGCTGACGGAGAAGGCGCGGGAGCTGCTCGCCGAGCGCGGCTACGACCCGACGTACGGCGCGCGGCCCCTGAAGCGCGCGGTGCAGAAGAACCTGTTGGATCCGCTGGCCCTCAAGGTCCTGGGCGGCGAGTTCGTCCCGGGCGACCACATCCAGGCGGATGTGGGGCCGGACGGGCTCACCTTCGCCAAGGTGCTGGTGGACACCTCGAAGAACGTGAAGCGCTCGGCCTGAGCCCGGGCGGCCACGGAGGTGTGCCGGGGCCCGGCGTCATGGCTTGACGCCGGGCCGCCTCCGCGCGAAGAGCCCGGCCATGAAGCCCTGGGAGACGCTGGAGCGCGCAGAGGTCCCGGACGTGGGGGACATCACCCTGGTCCGGCGCGGAGACGAGTACGTCTTCCGCGTGCGGGGACAGACGCTGATGTCCAGCCGGCAGCACGGCTCCGAGGAAGCGCTGGCAAACGCGGGCTGCGAGGGGCTGGCGGGCCGAAGCGGCGTCCGGGTGCTCGTGGGCGGGCTGGGCTTTGGCT
>NZ_JAAIYB010000520.1 GCF_010894475.1 Myxococcus vastator | reverse complement strand
CGGCTCGCCAGGGGGCGGGCGCACCACCAGCCCGGCGGGACTTCATGGCGGAGCGGGCGGCGCGGAACGCGGGCGTGTTGTCGTCGCGTGAGCCGTCCCGCGTGGCCACGCCCGCGAAGCGGCAGGATGGCGCCGCGGTGCAGCGGATGCCGGCCCGGCGTGAGCCCGCGAACGCGGGGGCTCGTCGTGAGGGTGAGGGGCCCGAAACGCGCCCGCCTCGCGCGGATCCTGAGGGCGCGCGCATCGGTCCGCCGCCTTCGCGGCTGGGGCAGCGCGGCGCCCGGCCTCGTCCCCAGGACCCCGACGCGCTGTCCGAGCGTGAGCGCGCGCGCGCCGCCGAGGGCTCCCGGGTGCACTCGCGACCGCCGGAAGAGCGCTCCCGCGTGGCCGAGGGCTCGCGGGCTCAGGCCGGGGGCCAGGACGAGCGCTCCCGGGTGGCCGAGGGCTCGCGGGTCCACGCCGCGGGCCAGGATGAGCGTTCCCGCGTGGCCGAGGGCTCGAGGGTCCACGCCCGACCCGCGGATGAGCGCTCCCGTGTGGCCGAGGGCTCGCGAGTCCATGCGAGCGTTCCAGACGAGCGCTCCCGCGTGGCCGAGGGCTCGAGGGTCCACGCCCGACCCGCGGATGAGCGCTCCCGTGTGGCGGAGGGCTCGCGCGTCCAGGCGCGCCCCGGCGATGAGCGCTCCCGCGTGGCCGAGGGCTCGCGCGTCCAGGCTCGCCCCGGGGATGAGCGCTCCCGCGTCGGGGGGCCGCAGCGCCCGGCGGAGGAGCCGCCCCGGGCCGCTCGGATGAAGCTCCGGGCGGCGGACCCGGACCGGGAGGACTCGGAGGTCTCCCGGGTGTTCCGCTCACGCTCGTCCAGTGCCCAGGGAGGCGGCCGGGCCAGGCCCGCCGAGGCGGAGCCGGCGCCGGAGCGTCCCCCCCGGGTGCTGGTGGGGCGGGCCATCACCTCGCCGGCCCTGGCGCCCATGCCCAAGCCCCGGAGCGAGGGGACCGCCGTCCAGCGCCGTCCCCGCTCTCCGTCGGGTACCGACCGTCCTGTGCCTCCTGGTGCGGGGGGGCGTGGACCCAAGGGCGGAACGCGCTAGCATCCGGCCCGCAAGGAGCGGCCCATGGCGATCGGCAAGGTGATTCGAGGTGATGGGACGGCGGAGCCGGCGCACGCGCCCGAGCGTCCCGTGCTGCGGCCTCCCCGCGCGGGGGTGATGAACGCCGAGGTCTTCGAGGCCCGTCAGGGCGCGTCGGCCATCCTGGAGGAGGCGCAGCGCGAGAAGGAGCGCATCCTCGCGGAGGCGCAGCGTGAGCGCGAGGAGCTCCTCGCCAAGACGCGTGAGCAGGGCCGTCAGGAGGGCCTGGCGCAGGCCACCGAAATCATCCTCCGCGCGAAGATGCAGGCGGGGGAGGTGCTGAGCGGCCACGAGCAGGACGTCATCGCGCTGTCACTCAAGATGGCGGAGAAGATCATCGGCCGGAGCCTGGAGAAGGACCCGGAGCTGATGGTGGAGCTGTGCGCGGTGGCCATTGAAAACCTGCGCAGCGCCCGCTCCATGATTCTGCGGGTCCACCCGAAGACGGCCGCCGTGCTCCGCGCGAAGAAGCCCGTCCTGATGGAGCTCATCGGCCGCGCGGTGGACCTGGCCATCAAGGAGGACCCCGAGGTGGCCCCCGTGGGCTGCATCGTCCAGACGGAGTTCGGCACGGTGGACGCCCAGCTGCCCACGCAGCTGGAGATGCTCCAGAACATCCTGTTGCCGGACACCGCGCGCAAGGAAGGGCCGGCGTGAGCCGGAGCGTCGAGGGACACGCCCATGGCCATTGACCTCTCGCGGTACTTCGACCTCATCAAGGAAGCCCAGGTCGTGCGCGTGCGCGGCCGCGTCACCGAGCTGACGGGCCTCATCATCAAGGCCAGCGTGCCCAACGTCCGCGTGGGCGAGCTGGTGCTCATCAAGAGTCGCAACCGCGGCGCGGTGAAGGCGGAGGTGGTGGGCTTCCAGGGGGATGAGGTGATGCTCATGCCCCTGGGCGAGCTGCACGGCATCGGTCCGGACAGCGAGGTCATCCCCACCGGCAAGCCGCTGAGCATCAAGTGCGGAGAGGCCCTGCTGGGCCGCGTGCTCAACGGCATCGGCGAGCCCATGGACGGCCACCCGTTGCCGGAAGAGGGCCTCATCGACTGGTCCGTGGACCGCGACTGCCCGGACCCCTTCACCCGCCAGCGCATCGAGCGGCCACTGCCCCTGGGCGTGCGCTGCATCGACGGGCTGCTCACGGTGGGGGAGGGCCAGCGCGTGGGCCTCTTCGCCGGCTCCGGCGTCGGCAAGTCCACGCTGATGGGGCAGATTGCCCGGAACACGAAAGCGGACCTCTGCGTGGTGGCGCTCATCGGCGAGCGTGGCCGCGAAGTGCGTGAGTTCATCGAAGACGCCATGGGCGAGGAGGGCATGAAGCGCTCCGTGCTGGTGTGCGCCACCTCCGACCAGCCCAGCCTCGTGCGTCTGCGCGCGGCCTACGTGGCCACCGCCATCGCCGAATACTTCCGCGAGCGCGGCGGCAACGTGCTCTTCATGCTGGACACGGTGACGCGTCTGGCGCGTGCCCAGCGTGAAATTGGCCTCGCCGTGGGTGAGCCCCCGGCCCGTCAAGGTTACCCGCCGAGCGTGTTCTCCATGCTGCCGCGCATCCTGGAGCGCACGGGCAACTCGGACAAGGGCAAGTGCACCGCCATCTACACCTGCCTCGTGGCCGGCGGTGACATGGAGGAGCCCATCGCCGACGAGGTCCGCGGTATTCTCGACGGCCACTTCATCCTCAACCGTGCCCTGGGAGAGCGCAACCAGTGGCCGGCCATGGACGTGCTCGCCAGCCTCAGCCGTGTGATGAGCGGCATCGTCTCCAAGGACCACAAGAAGGCGGCGGGCCGGCTGCGCGAGCTGCTCTCCACGTATGAGAAGCAGCGCGACCTCATCCTCCTGGGGGCCTACCAGTACGGGACGGATCCCCGCACGGATCAGGCCATCGACAAGTACGACGCCATCATCGACTTCCTCAAGCAGGACACCCACTCCAACTCCGGATTCGAGGAGACGGTGGAGCAGCTGATCGCCCTGTTCGACGAGTAAGGCGCCGGCCAGGGGTGCGCGGCGGGGATTCCGGGTTAGGATGGGGCCAACATGCCCCCGTACCGGTTGCAGGCCCTGCAGGACATGCGCGCCCGGGCCAAGGAAGAGGCGGAGCAGGCCTTTTCCTCCGCCATCAAGGCGCTGGAGAAGGAGAAGGCGGAGCTCCAGCGGCTCATCGACGAGCTGGAGCAGCGCAAGCGCGAGCGCAAGGCGAAGGTGGCCGCCTACCTGAAGGAGGTCATGTTCAAGGGTGCCGGCATCAACGGCATGAACATGATGAACCGCTTCGAGGAGCGCCTGAAGGACGAAGAGGCGCAGGTGGCGCTGGAGGTGGAGCGCCAGCGGGAGGCCGTCAAGGTGGCCGAACGGCTGGTGGAGCAGCGCCGGCGGGAGATGGCCGAGGCGGCGAAGGAGCTGAAGGCCATCGAGAAGCACCGCGAGAATTGGCAGAAGCAGGTGAAGTACGAGCGACAGCAGCGTGAGGAACTGAACCAGGAGGAGATTGGCAACGCCTTGTTCCTGGCGCGCCAGCGCAAGTAACCTGCGCCCTCCCCATCCCCCTGGAATGACGTCATGAGCCGAGTTGACGACGACCGCGAAGCAGCGCGCATGGCCGAGCGCCTCCTCCAGGAGAAGAAGCTCGCCGAGGGTCAGGCCAAGAAGCGCCAGGAGGGGGCCTCCGCCTTCCAGCGGCTGATGCAGCAGGCCCAGCAGCCGCCCCCGTCGCCGGGCCCGGCGCCCGCGCAGCCCCAGCAGCAGGGCGGTCTGGCGCGTGCCGTGCTCGCGCGGGCCACGCAGCAGGGCAAGACGTTTGGCGAGCGGGTGCAGCAGGAGCAGCAGCCCGCCATGAAGGAGCTGGCCCAGCCGCAAGCCCAGGCCCAGGCGCAGGGCATGGCCGCGGAGGCCCGTGGCGGCTCGCGCGCGTCGGACGCCCGGGATGCCCGGCGCACCGACGAGAAGCGGACCTCCGATAGCCGGGAGAAGGACCTGGGCAAGGCGGAGTCGTCCCTGGGGCAGGTCAGCTCCGAGCGGGGGGCCGCCATCCGGGCGAACGCGGATGCTGGCGGCGGCAAGGGCGGCGGCGGCAAGGACAAGAAGGAGGGCGGGGCGGAGGCCATGGCCCCCGGCTTCCGCTTCAACCCCGCGCTGATGGCGCCGGTGCCCGTGGCCAAGCCCAAGGACACCGCGGGCTCGGAGCGCCTGCGGGCCCTGGCCACCGAGATTGCGCAGAAGATTGTCGACCGCGTCCGCGTGGGCACCAACGCCGCGGGCAACGCGGAGTTCCAGATTGATCTGCGGGGCGACGTGCTCAGCGGCCTGTCCATCAAGGTCAGCGCCCGGAACGGGAAGATTTCGGCCACCTTCAGCGGCAGCAACCGCGAGGTGCTCAAGCAGCTCGAAGGGGCCAGCGAGGGACTGCGGTCCGCGCTCAGTGGCCGTGGGCTCCGGCTTGAAGACGTCCGCTTCGAGGCGAAGGCATGAGTCTCGAATCCGAGGACGAAGGACCGGGCGTCCATGAGCGCACGATGCTGGTGGACCTGCGCCAGCTCCGGCCTTCGCGTCAGGAGCCGCCACGGGAATCCCCTGCCTGCGAGGAGCCCACCGCCAGCGAGGAGCGGCGCTGGCGGCCCTTCGCTTTCAGGAACCTGGAGAAGGTCTCCCGGGCCCAGGGGCTGCTCGCCGAGCGCCTGCGGTGGCTGACGCCCGCGGACGGCACGGCGGTGGCCGTGGCGGCCCGGCTCAAGGAGGTGTTCGACGCGGAGGTGCGCCTGACGGTGGAGTCCGTCCAGGTGCGGCCCATGGCGGAGCTGCGGCGCTTCCTGGGGGACCCCACCTTCCTGGCGGTGCTCGCGCCCGGGGCGCTCCAGGGGCGGGCCGTGCTGGAGGTGGAGCTCGCGCTGGCGCACGTGGCGGTGGACCTGCTGCTGGGCGGCGCCGGGGAGACGGTGGGCCTGCGGCCGCTGACGGACATCGAGGAGGGCGTGATGGCCTACGTCGTCCTCGAGGGACTCAAGCTGCTGGTGCCAGGGCTGCAGGCGGCGGTGCCGCGCCCCCGGCTGGACGGCGTGGCGCGGGGCGTGGACGAGGTCTCCGCGCGGCTGGGGGATGACGGCCCCATGCTGGCGGTCCACCTGCATGCGACGCTGGGGCCGCACAGCGGCATGGTGCGGCTGGTGGTGCCCGCGGCGGTGCTGGACGCGGCCGAGCCGGCGGTGGAGAGCGCGCAGCGGCGGGCTCGGGGGAAGGCGGACCTGGAGGCCTTCGCGAGCCGCCTGTCGGCGGTGCGCAGCTGGCTGCGCGCGGAGATTGGCTCGGCGGAGATTTCCGGCCTGGACCTGGCGAGCCTGCGGGTGAAGGACGTGCTGCTGTTGGACGCGCTGTCGGCGCGCCCGGACAAGGGCGAGGCGGGCACCGCGCG
>NZ_JAAIYB010000051.1 GCF_010894475.1 Myxococcus vastator | reverse complement strand
GGACCTGGACGTCCCGCCCTCGGAATCCCCCCAAGCCCCGGAAGGTGATGCAGGCACGCCGGACTCGGGCACGCCGGATTCGGGGACACCGGGTGACGACGGGGGCACGCCCGACGGTGGCGAGCCGGATGACGGTGGCACGCCGGATGACGGTGGCACGCCGGACGACGGAGGCACGCCGGACGGGGGCCCCGTGGAAGTGCCCCTGCCCACGCCTTCCGCGGCGAACTGGGAGTTCTTCGGCCGCGAGGCGGGCGGCCCCCGCTTCATCCACGGCGTGAGCGCGGACGCCTCCGGCAACATCTGGGTGGCGGGCGGCGAGGAAGGGCTCTTCGTGATGAAGAAGGGTGAGCGCACCTTCCGGCGTTACACGATGGCGGAGGGCCTGCGCCCGTACGGCTACATGCCGGACGGCAGCGCGCCGCCGGGGCCGAAGTACCTCAAGGTCATCTCCGTCGCGGGCGCGTGGAACGACACCGTCTTCGTCGGCTACGAGGGCATGCCGGGCGACGGCGCGCTCCACTGCGAGAACAACTGGGACAGCAACGCGCCGGACCCCGCGCGCTACAAGAGCGGCGACGCGGACCGCGTCTCGCTGCGCGCGGACGGCACGCTCGACGTCGTGCACTACGACATCTTCTCGGGGCCGAACGTTGTCGACGCCGAGCTCCGGGGCCGCGAGAAGCTCTGCAACATCTGGCGCATCGCCTATGACGCGAGAACCAACAGCGTCTGGTTTGGCGCCAACCACGGCCTCGCCCGCGGCGATGCGGACTACCGGGGCGACCCGACGTGCAACGGGCAGTTCCACTGCTGGGGCGTCGAGGAGCACTCGCACCCGGGCATCAACGCGTACATCTACACGAACCCCACGGCGGACCGGGCCCAGTACGGAGAGGACCGGAGCCAGTGGCGGGTCCAGCCCGCGCTGCTCACGGATGCGTACTGGGGCCTGGGCGTGCGTCCGGACGGAGACGTCTGGGTCGGCGGCGCCAACCGGACGACGCGCTACTTCTACGGCACCGTCGGGAACGACTTCTGGGAGGGCCAGACGCGCACGGAGTCCCGGGCCTACGCGTGGAACCGCATCGACATCTGGAAGGACGCGGTGGGCGAGGAGCGCTACTCCCGTCCGGAGCAGCGCACGGATGACCTGGTCTCCGGCATCGCCGTCGTGGGCACCTCCGCCTGGGTGGGCTCCTTCGGCCACGGCATCGCGGAGCTGAACGACAGCGGCCAGGTGGTGCGCACGCTGAAGAACGAGCTGGCCGCGCCGCACGTGGCCAGCGTGGCGGCGGACCCGGCCAACGGCAGCATCTGGGCAGGCCATAGCTGGGGCGGCGGCCTCTCCCGGGTCCGGGGCGGCTCCGTCTCCCACTACGGCCTCTCCGTGTTCGGACCTGAGCTGTCCAGCATGCGCGTGCCGGACATCCAGGTGGACCGCTCCGGCCCGCGGCGCCGGATGCTGGTGGCCTTCCAGGGCACCACGCTGAGCGACGGCACCGTGATGCCGGGCACCATCGGCATCTACTCCGGGGACTAGCCACGCCTCGCGATAGGGCCGCGGCGGCCGCTTCCCACCCGGGGAGCGGCCGCTCCTATTTGTACCAGGGGTACGTCAGGTTGGCGGGCAGCAGGAACGCCCAACCCGCGTCGATGACGATGGGGCCCAGGCCGGGCCTGCCGTACACCTGCACCGGCGCCAGGGAAACGCCTTCCACGAAGGGATACGCCAGCGGCTTGGACCCCTGGCGAAAGTGCACGTTTCGAAGCACCACGCGCTGCGGCTTCGGGGTGTACAGGGTGGCGACGAACAAGACATCCCCGTCGTCTCCTGGCAGCGCCTTGCGCTCGACCGTCATCAACATCGAGGTCCGCACATCCGCTTCCACGCTCCGCACCAGCCTCCGCGTGTAACGAGGCGCCAGCCAGAAGGCGAGCAGGCCGATGACCATGAGCAGGCCCCCCCACACCGGGAGCTGGGCACTGAACGGCCACCTGTGTCTTCCGGCATCCAGCGCCTGCTGGAACGACGGCCACCCATGGAGCACCGCCAGCGCCCCCAACACCACGCTCGCGCCAGCCCAGCGAAAGGTGCCCGCGAGGTGCTGTCGCAGCGCATCAATCAACTCGTCACGGTTCCTCTGTACTGGCTTCGCCTCGGGGCGCACATCCGTCATCGCAGAGGCCTCCAGGTTCGCTGCCCCGCGTCCTAAGCCGCTACGACGCCCCCTGATAGCGGTCCAGTTCGAGCGCCGGCGTCAGTGGCCCGGGTCGAAACCGTGCGGGCCGCCTTCCTCCATGCGTCTTCGCGCGGTGACACGGGGCCAGGGCCCGCCCGCATCGGCCACGCACCGGATGCCCCCTGCCCCGGCCCACGCATGGCCGGCTGCTGGGCGGGCATCGTCCTGAGGGACAGGAAGTCACCACGGAGCGCGAAGCCGTCTAGAATCCCCGCCGGCCATGCCCGCTCTGCCCCCCGCACCCATCCCCTCGCACACCGTCATCGGCGCACGGACCCAAGGGGAACGGCTCTCCGCCCAGCTCTTCCACCTCGTCCTGCTGGACACCGAGCGCGCCGGCACCGTCTTCCCCCTGGCCAATGAAGCCCTCCGCGTGGGCAAGGCCCCGGACAACGACGTCGTCATCGACCACCCCACCGTGAGCCGCAACCACCTGGTGGTGCGCCGCCAGGGGGACCGCTTCCTCGTGCAGGACCTGGGCTCCACCAACGGCACGTTCCTCGACGGTGCCCAGGTGCGCGAGGCCTTCCTCCGCCCCGGCGCCCTGCTGGAGGTCGGTGACGTGCGCCTGCGCTTCAGTCCCCAGGTCTCCCCTGTCCAGGTGGAGCCCATCCTGGAGGACCGGCTGGGTGACCTGGTGGGCCGCAGCCTGCCCATGCGGCAGATTTTCGCGCTGCTCCAGCGCATCGCGCCCACCGACTCCACCGTGCTGCTCGTGGGTGAGACGGGCTCCGGCAAGGGCGCCGCCGCCAAGGCCACCCACAAGCTCAGCCCTCGCGCGGGCGGGCCGCTCGTCGTCTTCGACTGCGCCAGCGTGTCCGACTCCCTCATCGAGAGCGAGCTGTTCGGCCACGAGAAGGGCGCCTTCACCGGCGCGGTGAGCCAGCGCGTCGGCTGCCTGGAGCGCGCCAACGGCGGCACCCTCTTCCTGGACGAAATCGACGACCTCGCCCTGGACCTGCAGCCCAAGCTGCTGCGCGCCATCGAGGACCGGGAGTTCCGCCGGCTCGGCGCCTCCACCCCCATCTCCTTCGATGCACGCATCATCGTCGCCAGCAAGAAGGACCTGTGGGCGGAGACGCAGGCGGGCCGCTTCCGCGAGGACCTCTACTTCCGCCTCTCCGTCTTCACCGTCAGCCTGCCCTCGCTCCGGGACCGCAAGGAGGACATCCCCCTGCTGGTGGATGCCTTCGCGGGCGAAGGCGTGTGGCCCCGGCTGCCGGAGAAGATTCGCGAGCAGTTCACCGGGCACACCTGGCCGGGCAACGTGCGTGAGCTGCGCAACGCCCTGGAGCGCGCCCGGCACATGGTGGACATCCCGGAGCTGGCCGGGGACACCCTGCTGCGCGAGTTCACCCGCGAGCCCCCCGCCGCCGCCGGAGACTCCCTGCCCGTGGAGTTCACCGGCCCCTTCAAGGTCTGCAAGGACGAGCTCATCCGCGCCTTCGAGCGCGAGTACCTCACCCGGCTCCTGGGCCGCGCCAAGGGCAACATCGCCCGCGCCGCCCGCGAGGCCGAGCTGGACCGGAAGCACCTGTACTCGCTGCTCCACAAGTACGGACTCGTTCAGAGCGAGACGGACTGAGGCGCCCGCTACGTCCGGGCGCGTCGGACTGGCGACCAGCGGACGGAGTGTGGAAGCGGCTCGTGACAGCCCTGCGGGCCGTGGCATGTTCGCGGCGCACTGGGAGTCAAGCCTCCCTCCTCTAGGAGACGTCAAAGAATGAAGCGTCCGTCCCCCTGGCTCGCCATGCTGTTCGCCGGTTTCATGTCCATGCACGCCACCGGCTGCTTCGGTCAGTTCCAGCTCACGCAGAAAATCTGGAACTTCAACAAGAACATCTCCGGCAACAAGTTCGTGCAGTGGCTGATGTTCCTCGTGCTCACCATCATCCCCGTCTACGGGCTGGGCGCGTTCATCGACGCCATCGTCATCAACAGCATCGAGTTCTGGACGGGCAGCAACCCCGTCGCCAGCGTCGATGGCGCTCCGGAGACCACCCGCATCGTCAAGCTGAGCCCCACCGACACGCTGCGCCTGTCGCGTGACGTGGAGACGGGCGTCATGCGCATGGAGCTGGCGCGCGAGGGCCAGGAGACGATGGTCCGCTACTTCGAGCCGCTCGAGGACGGCATGGTGGTCCGCGACGACGCCGGCGCCATGCTCATCCAGGCCCAGGAGGCGACGGACGGCGCGGTGGCGGTGACGGACGCCGCCGGCACCACGCTGACGGTCCACGCCCGTGACGCGCTGGCCGTGGCCCGCCGCGTGTACGAAGAGGGTGGCGCGCAGGCGCTCGCCCAGCACGCCGTGTCCCAGGCCTCCGTGTCCCAGGGCCTGGCCAGCAACACCTGCGTGGCCCGGTAACAAGGCCCGCGGCTCGCTGTTCGGAAATGTCGGGACATTCGCGGCACAAAACCCCCGACATTTCCGAACAGCAACCCTCCCGACTCGCTCCGGCCCCTCCCCTATTCGGGAGGCGTGCCCGCGTCGGGAGGAGGAACGCCGCCGTCGAGCAACTGGCCCGGGTCCGGGCCGAAGGTCGCGTCCTGCGCCACCACGGCGAAGGTGCCCTCCAGGTTGCGGCCGGCGCCAAAGCCATCACCCCGGCTGAAGGACATGGAGAAGTCTCCGCGCGTGGGCTCGCCCGGGTTGCCTCCGGACTCCAGTTGAAGGTCCCCCTTGTTCACCGGGCCGAAGACGCGCGCCGGCTCGCCCGCGTTGAGGTGCACCACGGTGGCCCGAGCCTGTCCCGACGGCGTGGTGCCCGCGAGGTCCACCTTCGTCCCGGGACGCAGGTCCAGCCCCTCGGTGGACACCGTGAGCCGGACGACCAGGTCCACGTCCAGGTCGCTGTTCCGGTAGTAGCTGACCTGGAAGGCCTCCGCGTTGCGGAGCACCTCCACGCGGGACACCTCCAGCGGGAAGAGCTCGGACACGCTGCCGGCCAGCGAGTTGTCCGCGAGGCCGCACGCGGTCAGCCCCGCCCCGGCCATCAGGGCGGACAACCCCACGGCGGCCAGCGTGCGGGCTGCGCGCGTCATCGCTCCACCGCGAGCTTCAGCACGCCCTTGTCCTGCGCCACCACCGGCGCCCGGTACAGGACGACGCGCTTGCCGTTGGAGAGATACGCCAGCTTCGGCGACCAGCCACCGCCCGCGTCCACCAGCGTCTCCCGCCAGTTGCCCTGGATGCGCGTGGAGATGACCAGCGCGTCGTCATTGGGGTTGCAGCTGGTGTCATTGCGGCCGGACTCGGCGGCGCAGATGTAGAAGGCGATGGACGGCTCGTGGTGGACCGGATCGAAGGCGAGCGACGGATACCAGCCGCCCGTGCCGTTGTTGAACACGGGGTCCGGCGAGGACCAATCACCGGTGGCCGTGCAGGCCGTCCCAGAAGTGTCAGCGCATTCCGTGTACGTCAGCGCGTTCGAGTTCCTGTTCAGCACGGCGATGCCGAACCCCTCGACCGAGTCATGCGCCAGCGAGGCTCCGAGCTGCGTATTGGGAACCGCCTGCACGCGCACCGGCGGCGTCCAGGTGAGGCCATCCGCGTTGCGCCGCTGGAAGTGCACATCCGTGCCGGTGGCCTGCGCGGCCTCTGGCGCCTTGTCGTGCACCAGGGCCGGCTGGGTCCCCGCCATCACCATGGAGATGTGCCCACCGTACCCCAGCTTGGTATCACCGGAGGACACCGCGACTCGGCGCTGCCAGTTCGAGGGACCGCCGCTGGCAATCTCCAGGTCACTGGCCTGGAAGTCCTGGCGCTCGAACTGCCCGCTGTGCCCATCTCGGTAAGCGACGATCGCCTCGCTGCCGTTGAAGACGATGGCGGGGTTGAGCCCCACCAGGAATCCCACGTCCGTCGTGGGATTGACGGGCTGCGCCTCATTCGATTGCCGCACGACGATGCGCTCCGTCCACGCGCCGGAGGCACTGCGATAGGCAACCGCCAGGTCGCTCTGGAACCAGAACGACGAAGGGTCTTCCCGGTCGCCGCCCAGGTACGTCACCACCGGCTGACCTTCCGGCCCGAAGGCCACGGACACGCCGTACACGCGCTGCACGGTGGCGATTTTCTCCGCCGCGCCGAGCTGCCCGCCGTCGAACTCGCGGTACATCAGGTCCATGTTCTCCACGTTCTCCCGCATCGTCCCGTTGCGGACGAAGTACGCCATGCCGATGCGGTCCTGCGGGCCCACGGCCATGGCGAGGGAGGAGATGGGGTCGAACTGGCCTTCGTCGGCATCCACCACGAACTTCGCGAAGGGCGAGGTGTCGGTCGGACCGCCGTCGGGATTGCCGCCCGCGTCAGGGGGCGTCGGGTTGCCGTCCTTGCCACATCCCAATGCGAGCACCAGGCCCAGCGCCCAGGCATGCCGTTTCATGTGCCACTCCTCGTGTGTTGTCGGCCCTGCACGTCGTGGTGGCATCCTACGCCAGCGCCGCGCGGCGGGGAGCGACCGAGCATGTCTTATGAATCCAGCGTGAAGCGCCCGCGTGCGCTAGGCTCGCGCGCCGTATGACACGTGCGCATTCCAACCGGGGGCGCCTGTCCCGGCGCTCCCTCATCCAGCGGCTGACCTTCCTGGGCGGAGGCGTGGTGCTGCTCGGCCCGGCCTGCAAGCGCTCCTCCGAATCGAAAGAGAAGGCGCCCCCCACAGACTCCGGTCCGCTGGCGGCGAAGCAGGACGGCCAGGGCCCGCGCACCTTCTCCTCCTTCGAGTACGCCGTGGTGGCCGCGGCCACCGAGCGCGTCCTCCCGCGAGATGAAGACCCGGGCGCCCTCGATGCGAACGTCCCCGTCTACATCGACCGCATCCTCCAGACACCCGAGCTGGAACCCGTGCGCGAGGACTTCCTCTCCGGCGTGGCGGCCCTGGAGCGCCGCGCCCAGCGCATGCACCAGAAGGGCTTCGCCGCCCTGACGGCCGAGCAACAGGACGAGCTGCTCACCCTCTTCAAGGACAGCCCGCCCCGCAGCGGCGAGGCGCACTTCTTCGAGCTGCTGACGGTGATGACGCTGGAGGGCTTCCTCGGAGACCCGTCCTACGGCGGCAACCAGGGCAAGGTGGGCTGGCGGTTGATGGGCTTCGACACCGTGGGAACCGTGGCCTCCGCGCCGCCGGATGGCCACGACGGGCCCAAGTGCCTGCGGGAATGTGGGGTCCACCGGTGAGCCTGCCCGAAGTGGACATCTGCATCATCGGCAGCGGCGCGGGCGGCGCGCCCATGGCGCTGGAGCTGGGCCGCGCGGGCTTCAAAGTCGTACTGCTGGAGAAGGGCCCGCACTACCAGCCCAAGGACTTCATCCACGACGAAATCCTGAACAGCCGCCGGAACTTCTTCATGCCGGTGCCGTGGGAGGAGCCGCACCTGGTGCGCCAGGGCGCGAAGGGCCGCTACGAAAAGACGAGCGCGGCGTGGACGGCCAACTGCGTGGGCGGAGGCACCGTCCACATGAGCGGCTTCTTCTACCGGCTCAAGCCGGTGGACTTCCGGCTGCGCTCCACGCTGGGCGCCGTGCCCGGCAGCACCGTGGCGGACTGGCCCATCTCCTACGAGGAGCTGGCGCCCTTCTACGACAAGGCCGAGGCGGAGCTGGGTGTGTCCGGCGAGTCCGTCCCCCACCCCTTCGCCGAGCCGCGCAAGGGCCCCTACCCGCTGCCGCCGCTGGACGTGCACCCGGTGGCGAAGGAAATCGACAAGGCGTGCGGCGCCATGGGCTGGCATTCCCTGCCCACCGCGCGCGGCATCCTCAGCAAGCCCTACCGGGGCCGAGCGCCGTGCTCGTACTGCGCGCTGTGCGGCAGCTACGGCTGCGAGACGGGCGCGAAGAGCGGCACGAACGCCAGCCTCATCCCCGCCGCCGTGGCCACCGGCAACGTGGACCTGCGCCCCGGCTGCATGGCGCGCACGGTGGAGGTGGACAAGCAGGGCCGCGCGCGGAGCGTCGTCTACATCGACGCGGACGGCGTGACGCGCGAGCAGCCGGCGAAAATCGTCGTCGTGTCCTGCACCGCCGTGGAGAGCGCGCGCCTGCTGCTCAACTCCACCTCCAGCCGCTTCCCGAAGGGCCTGGCCAACGGCAGCGGGCTGGTGGGGCGAAACCTCACCTTCAGCTCGTTCGGCGAGTCCCACGCCACCTTCCGCCTGTCGAAGCAGTCCGCCGCGCGGCCGTGGCTGAAGGACCCGTCTCCCTTCGTGAACCGCAGCCTCCAGGACTTCTACCTGCTGCCCGACGCCCGCTTCGGCTTCCGCAAGGGCGGCACGCTGGGCTTCATGTGGGCGCACCCCAACCCCATCCACGCCGCGGTGGGGCTTGCGGGCAAGGGCGAGAAGGCCCTCTTCGGCAAGGCGCTGAAGGACAAGATGCGGGAGTACCGCGACTCACGCATCCTCCAGTTCGAGGTGTACGCCGAGTTCCTCCCCACCGCCGGCACCTACGTCAGCGTGGAGGGCGGCGTGAAGGACCGCTACGGCATCCCCGTGGCGGCCATCACCGTGGACCGGCACCCCATGGACCTGGCGGCCACGCGCTTCCTGGTGGAGCGCGGCGAGGAGGTCCTCCTGCGCCTGGACCCGGACGACGTCCGGCGCGGCACCACCAGCGGTGAGACGTCCATCCTCCAGCACGGCACCTGCCGCTTCGGCGACGACGCGGCGACGTCCGTGCTGGACCGCGACTGCCGCGCCCACGAGGTGCCCAACCTCTACGTGGTGGACGGCAGCTTCATGCCCACCGGCGGCAGCGTGCCGTCCACGCTCACCATCAGCGCCAACAGCTTCCGCGTGGCGGACCGCCTGGTGCGCAAGCTCAAGGGCTGACGCTAGCGATTGCGCAGCGGCGTCACGTCCACCTTGATGATGTAGCGCGCCTGCATGTCGGACTCGAACTCGATGAGGTGGTCGCCCACGCCCGTGAGCTCCGCCTCCTCGGTGAAGGCGCCCTGCCGCTCCATCACGTCCAGCACCGCGCGGCCTTCCGTGGCCCGGCGGATGCGCGCCCGGCAGCCCTCTTCATGGAAGAGCATCACCGTTTCGCTTCCCGCCGCGGTGACGTCCTCCAGGAAGAGGCTCACCTTCACGGAGGAGGCTTCCTTCAACTGGACGATGACCTGCTGCCGGCCAGGGAAGCGGCCTTCCGAATAACTTTCCGAACCGATGATACAGCCCGCCACGCGGTCGCACACAGGCCAGGCCGCGCCGCAGGTGTCCTTCACACGCGCGCCAATGAAGTCCTCGCGCGTGCCGCCGCAGGCCCCCCAAAGCGACGCGAAAAGCAGCACCGCTGCTGCCTGGGCCTTGCGGCCAAACACTGTTACAACCGGCGTCATCTTCAGACCCTCATGCGAGGCGTGTATGTCCATGCGACTGCGTACCCGTTGGCTCCCCATCATCTTCTTCGCCCTGGCTGGCTGTGGGAACGAAACGGAGCTTCCCCAGGCGCCCACACTCTTCATCGACCGTCCGGCGCTGACGTTCAACCGCGAGTTCGAGCACGGCACCTACGTCGGGCAGACGACCTTCAACTCGCTCGCCATCCAGAACCGCGGTCTGGACCCGCTCGACATCACCGCCATCACCCTGTCGGCGCCAGGCGTCTTCACCCTCCAGCTCCCCGAGGGCTTCTCCCCAGGCACGCCGCTGCGGCTGGAGACGTATGAGCGCGCCTTCCTGACGGTGGCCTTCCGGCCCACCGATGACACGGAATACGACGGCACGATTACCATCGAATCCAATGCCCCCCAGCAGGTCATCACCCTCAACGGGCTGGGCGTCGCGCCCTGAAGTCCTCGCGGTCCACCGCGTGACGGGCGGGAGCCACCGCTCCCGCCCCGTCGCCACCAGGCTCATGGCTGGTAGGTGAAGTTGCAGCCCCCGGCGTAGTTCTGGATGACGCCGCCATCCGCGTCCGGCGTCGTCCCTCCGTCGGTGACGACGGGGCACGACACCGTCGTCCCGCCGTCCACCGGGTAGCTCTGGGGATAGTCCCCGTGGCCGGTGCGCAGCGTGTACTCCACCCGCTCGTAGTCCAGCCGCTCCGACGCCGTCACGTCCACGCGCAGGGTGCCGCCGCGGATGAAGCGCCGCTCCAGGCAGCCGCAGGCATAGGGCGCCAGGGTGACGACGGTGGAGTTGGGGCGGTCCTCCAGCTGGTAGAGCGGCTGCAGGCTGCTGGTGCCCGCGTTGGACGGCGTGTGCCAGGCCCGCAGCGCATCCGAGCGGTAGCCCAGCGTCAGCGGCCCGCGGTTGCCCGTGCGCACCGGCGTGCAGGTGCCGGCACCGGCGTCCGTCGCATCTCCGTCACAGAAGGTGAGGTCCAGCGCCAGGCCGTGCGGCGTGCCACCGTCGGCCAGCTTCGCCACCTCCCACTGGAGCAGCCACGTCCGGTCCTCCGGCGGCGGCACCGAGGGCAGGTCAAACACGTACGAGTCCATGTCGGAAGGCACGGCGTCGTAGTCCAGCGGGCCGCGCACCCCCAGCCCGTTGACGCGGTCCGTGCCGCTGCGCAGCCGGCCGTGGCCATGCGACAGCTGGCCCGTCACGGAGAACTCCGCCGTGTCGGGCGGCGACGGGAAGGCCGTGGTGGACGCGAGCGTCCGCGCCACCGGCGCCTCCGCGCCGTTGACGTAGCGAGACAGCTCATCCGCGTCCTCCGCGTCCCAGCTCACCTCCAGGCGGTAGTCCTTGTCGTCGACCCACGAGCCGTTGTCCTGCACCAGGAAGTAGTACGTCAGCGCGGCGGCATGCGCCGGAACCGGGACGACACCCCGGAAGTTGCGCAGCCCGGTGAAGCGCGAGTTGCCCACCGCCTCCTCACGCGACGAGTGCACACACATGGGCGCGGGCAGGTCCGTGCGGCGGCAGAAGCCATCCACCAGGGCCCGGGCGTCGGGATTCTCGGAGAAGTCGCGCGGGCAGACGGCGGCGTCGGTGGCGCAGTTCTCCCGCCACTCGCCCAGGTGGGCCCCGGTGGAGCTCAGGGTGAACACGTGCACCACGCGCGAGGCCGTCACCGGCAGCGCGGGGAAGCGGCCCCCGGTGTCCAGCGGCACCAGCCGGTAGCGCAGCAGCGTGGGCGTGCTGAAGGCCGGCAGGCGCACCGAGTACCAATCCCGGTCGGGGATGTAGCCCAGGCGGCCGGTGAAGGAGACCGCGGAGCCGGCGCCACCGGGCGTGGCGCTGTCGAAGTTGCGCGCGGTGGCCACCTGCACCTTGTCATTGCCCGTCGTGGTGCGGTCCTGCGCGTCCTCCTCCTCCAGCACGCGCACCTCCACCTCGTAGGGCTGCGCGAGGTCGCCCTGGGCCGTGTCCCGGTCATTGGTGCCGCGGTAGCCCTTCACCACCAGCGTCCAGCGGCCCGCGTGCTCCACCTGGACTTTGCGCGCGGTGGCCAGCTCGCCGCCGCGCACCTGGGGCAGCACCACGCCTTCGTCTTCCTTCTCCGTGAAGTCCGGGCGCCACAGCTCGTAGGACAGGCGCCAGTTGGGAACGAAGTCCAGGTTGGGCGCGACGACGCGCACGTAGGCCACCTTCCCCGCCTCCAGGTCGAAGGCGTAGTGGTCCACGTCGTTGTCGGTGGCCAGGTAGCCGGTGGAGGCGCCCATCAGCAGCTCCCCCGACTGCGTCAGCGCCAGCGGCGTGGCCGTCTGGGGCGTGTCGTTGGGCTCCTGCGCGTCCGGGTTCTGGTCGATTCGCACCGTCAACCGGTACTTGCTGCGCGCGTCGTAGTTGGGCCGCGACGGCACGTCCGGCGCGTCCTGCACCAGCACCAGCAGCGTCTGGCTCTCCAGCCCGTCGCGCAGCGGCAGCACGATGTCCACCGGGCGGGGCGCGCCCTGGGCGTGCTTGTCCTCCTTCTTCGCCAGCGCCCCCTCCGTCCCCCCGTCCGGCTGCGGGCCCAGAATGGTGACGGACAGATTCACCGCGGTGCTGGACGCCAGGTACGTCCCGTTGACGTTCAGCAACGTGCGGGCGTTGGTGCCGGGCGGCAGGACGACGCGGTACCAGTCCTGGTCACCGGCGCGAGGCTCGCTGTCCAGCGCCAGGAAGCGCTCCAGCGGCTCGCCCGGCTTGAGCTCGCACTCGGGCCGCGTCAGCGCCTCCTCGCGCGAATTGCACAGGTCCTCCACCACGGGAGTCCCCGCGTCCGGCGTCTCCCCTCCTCCGGACGAACAGGCGGCGAGGACGAGCAACGCGAGCGGCAGCAGACGAACGGAGGTGGGCATGGCGTCGGTTCTCAAGGCGTCGGGGGCACGTCGTCGGGGCGGCCGGGGCAGCCGTCGACGAACTGCTCGGGCTCCACGCGGAGGACGCCGTCGGCGGGCGACTTGATGCCGCCCACCGGGTAGCGCACGTCATTCACGCGGAAGGTCCGGACCAGCGTCCGGGCGGTGGGGTCGTCTCCGGGCACCATGGCCACGGACATCGCGATGTCGTTGAAGCCCGCCCCGCGCTGCACCACGCCCGCGTCGTCCGTGGACGCCATCGTCGGGGCCAGCAGGACGTTCTCCACGGTGAAGCGGTAGCACTGGCGGCCCAGGGTGTCCGGCGGGCCGTCCGCCTCGAAGGCGTAGCGGTAGCCATTCACCGACAGGTCCGCGGTGTCCACCACCAGCGGCCGGGTGTGCATCCGCAGCTCCATCCGGTTCGTCAGCCCGTCGTTGTCCGGGTCTTCGTCCAAGTCGTTGCTGGCGCCCTGGCTGCCGCCCAGCCACTCCATGCCATCCGGCACGCCGTCCCGGTCACTGTCCGCCAGCGTCGCGTTGGTGCCCACGAACTGCTCGTCGCAGTCCAGCAGGCCGTCGCAGTCCGAGTCCACCCCGCGCAGCGCTGGCGGACACCCGCGGTCCAGGCCGCCACCGTCCGGCAGGGCCTCCTGCGTGGGGTCGAAGTCCACGCCGCGGTCGCGGAAGTACACCTCCACGCCGTCGCTGAAGCCGTCCCCGTCCGTGTCCACCTGGTGCGGGTCCGTGCCCAGCTCCAACTCGCGCGCGTCCGTCAGGCCGTCACCGTCCGAGTCCGCCTCCCCCACCGGGCTGCCGGGCGGCGCGGAGAAGTTGAAGGCCACCAGCTCCTTCATGATGAAGGCGCGGCGGACCTGGCCGAAGGTGAAGTCCAGGAAGTTGATGGGCTCGTTGTTGCGGAAGTCGCGGAAGTTGCCGCCGCCCAGCGAGGCCATCTGCTCCAGCCGGTCCGCGTTCTGGTTGATGATGAGCAGCGGGCAGCCCCCGTCACCGGACAAATCACACACCGAGGACACCGGCTGCGTGGGGTTGAAGACGTGCACGGTGTTGACGCGCACGTCCTCCACCAAATCCCGCAGCTGGCGGATGCGCACCACCGCGTCGCCTCGGAGCAGCTCGTCGTCCTGGTCGTTGGTGGGCTTGCCGTCCGACAGGAAGATGACGGAGTAGCGCGCCTGCGCCAGCGCCTGCGAACCACCCGGCTCCAGCCGGCTGCGCGCGATGTCCGTGTTGATGAGCGAGTAGATGTCCGACAGCGGCTTGACGAAGTCCGTCGAGTCCCGGTTCGGCGAGGTGTCGGGGTTGCGGAAGGTGAGCAGCTGCTCGGACAGGCGCCGCAGCGTGGCGTCATCCATGGACGACACCTGCACGAAGCCGTCCTCGGGCGGGTTGCCCGGCTGCTGCGTGAGGAAGGCCGTGGTGCTGCCCGCGAAGAGCATCACCGCCAGGTGGACCTCCGGGTCCCTGGGCAGGTTCTGGATGAGCTCCACCAGCGCGGTGGCGCGCGCGCCGTCCGGGTCGCTCACCCGCATGGACTGCGAGGCGTCCATGGCGACCACCAGCTTGATGGGCCGCACCACCTCGTTGCTGCCCACGGTGCAGAAGCGGCCCTCCAACGTCACCGCCCGGTCCACCGGCACTTCCGTGTCACGGCGCGGGTCGTACAGATAGGAATCCGTACACGCCATCACCAGCGCCACGGACACCAGGACGCCCGCCAGGACTCGCACGGCGCGGCTCACGGATTGACGCTCCCCGAGGGCGGGATTCCGACGCAGTCGTTCTGGTTGTTCCACGGGTTGCTCAAGGTGTCGGGCCGGCGGAAGTCACCGTCTTCAAAGGTCAGCTCGGGCCCCAGCGGGACGCGCACGCTGGGCGGCGCGTACTGCGCCCAGGCGCAGGCGGTGCGCCACACGCCGTAGTCCGTGCTCACGCCACTCTCCGGCGCCTCGGCGAACCACACCTTGAAGAGGTTGTAGCCCTGCTTCACGCCCGCGCGGTCCGGCGGCGTGACGAGCTGCAGGTTGGACACGGTGAAGTCGTAGCAGAGGCTGCCGTCGGGGCGGACCTCCGCGATGCGCGTCTCGTACTGGTAGCCGAAGCGCTCGTGGAAGGCCTTGTCGCGGCGCGTGGGGTCACTGCCCGCGCGCAGCTCCTGTGCGTCCGGGATGCCGTCCCCGTCCGTGTCCAGGCCCGACACGCTGTTCTCCAGCGGGTCCAGCCCCCAGCGCGCCTCCAGGCCATCCGGCACGCCGTCACCATCACTGTCCACGATGCCGGCGCGCGTGCGCAGGTAGTCCTCTGCGAACTGGGACAGGCCGTCCCCGTCCGTGTCGCGACAGACGCAGTTGGGCGTCAGCGGCGAGGCCGGATTGCACCCGCGCGCGTCCAGGTCATTGGCGGCGCGGAAGCCCTGGTCCTCGCGGCGGGACTCGAAGCCGTCATCCAGACAGTCGCCGTCGCTGTCCGCCACGAAGGTGTTGGTCTTCAGCGTGAAGCTGTTGTCGATGGCGTCCGGCACCCCATCCCCGTCGCTGTCCAGCACGCGACTGGTGTCACCCGGCGCGGAGCTGAGCGACTCCACCATCAACGTCTTCATCACGTTGCGCGAGGCGAACGACGAGTAGTCCAGCGCGCCCAGCCCCAGGTTGGAGATTTCGCCCGTGTCGTTGAACTCCTGGTACACGCCGTTGCCGATGTCCGCGAAGCGCCGCAGCAGCCACGCGGCGATCTTCTTCGCGGCCTCCGGATATTGCGCCGGCGCCACGCCCGGGTAGACGCCGTAGATGTCCTGGCAGATGGGGCCACACGCCCGCACCGCCTCCTGGTTGAAGAGCAGCACCGTGTGCATGCGCAAGTCGCCCACGTTGTACTGGTCCTTCAACTCCATCAGCCGCCGCACGTAGCTGAACAGCTGGTAGTTCTGGTTGCGGTCCGTCCCCACCTCGAACCCGTCAATCTGGTCCGTCGTGTTGGTGAGGTTGCAGAAGTCGACCAGCGAGTCCGCCCACGTCAGGTCCGGGTTGTCCGGGTCGGCGTAGACGCTGAGGTTGTCGGTGGCCGAGCAGCGCGGATACGGCGTGCCGTCGGTGAGGAAGACGACGACGTAGCGCGTGCGCGGCAGCAGCTCCGGGTTGGACTGCGCCACCGCGTTGATGTCGCTGGAGATGAGGCTGTAGGCGTAGGACAGGGCGCCCTGGTAGTCGGTGCCCTTGCCCAGCTGGCTCTGCAGGCCCTCGATGTAGCTGTCGATGTTGTTGTCCGGCCGGGCGAAGCGGTCCCCCGTCGTGGTGGGCGGCCAGACGTTGCGCACGTTGGTTTCGAAGGGGGCCACGGACACCTGCACGTTGCCGCCCTGCGCGTTCACCTCGCGGAACTGCTGCACCAGCCGCTTGAGGGCGCGCACGCGCGCGGGCTCGGTGACGCCCGCCGGGATGATGTCCAGAATCTCCCGGCGCTGGCAGAAGCCGCTGTCGAGCTGCGCGCCCGGCGGGTCGGAGACGCACATGCTGCCCGACTCGTCGATGACCACCACCACCTTCACCGGGAAGCCGGAGGGGCTGGGCGGGCGCGTGCACACCCGCCCCTGGAGCGTCAGCCGGTCATCGAGGTTGGAGAGCGCATCCACCCTCGATTCGAGCATGGCGTCCGAACAGGACCACAGGCCCGAAGCCAGGAGGCCCGCCGCGAGCAGCGAGGTACGAACGAAGCGGCGCATGCGGAAGGGACCTCCTGGCGAGGGGACGGCGAGGTTACTGCTGGGGACGGCGGCGGCGCATCAGCACGCTGAGCAGCGCGGCGCCCAGGGCGGTGGCGCTGAAGCCCGCGGGCACCGAGCTGCAGTTGTTGCCCTCCTCCGAGTCGTTCCCCACGAGCACCGTGAGGGTGGAGGTGGACACGCGCTGGTCGGGGAACACGCGGTCGGAGAAGGCCAGGCGCGCGGTCAGCTGGAGCTGGTACTCGCCCTTCTTGTCCGGGACGAAGGTGGGCACGCTGCCGTCGACGTACATGTACTGCCAGTCACGGCTGAGCGTCACCGCGCCCTGCGGACGCTCCACCACCGCGGTGGACCCCGAGGGACGCTTCACCACCGCCCACTCGTACTCCATGGCCGCGCCGTTGCGGTTGGCGAACAGCGGCGGACGGATGGTGATGCCGGCCTCGTCCGTGCGGAACAGGCCACCGGCGCTGACGGTGAACGGCGACTTCGGGTCCAGGCAGTCGTCGGGGCGCTCGGGGTTCGTCACCAGGCAGTAGCGCGTGTCGCACGCGTCGCCCATGCCGTCCCGGTCATCGTCGCGCTGGTCGCGGTTGTCGACCGCGGGGCAGTTGTCCTGCGTGTTGAGCACGCTGTCGCCGTCGATGTCGGGGTCGCACGCGTCGCCCACGCCGTTACCGTCCGTGTCGCGCTGGTCGGGGTTGGGCACGCCGGGGCAGTTGTCGCTGCTGTCGGAGATGTTGTCGCCGTCCGCGTCCACGCGGCACTCGGTGACATCCTCCGGCATCGCCTGGTCGGGGTTGTAGCCGCGGGGGCAGTTGTCCTCGCCGTCCAGCACGCCGTCGCCGTCGTCGTCCAGGTCGCAGACGTCGCCCAGGCCGTCACGGTCCAGGTCCTCCTGACCCGGGTTGGGCACCAGCGGGCAGTTGTCCTCCGCGTTGACCTTGCCGTCGTTGTCCTGGTCCGGGTCGCAGTCGTCGCCGATGCCGTCGCCGTCCGCGTCGCGCTGCTGGAAGTTGGAGAGCGACGAGCAGTTGTCGCAGGAGTTGCCCACGTCGTCGCCGTCGTCGTCCGCCTGGTCGCGGTTGGAGACGAAGGGACAGTTGTCACGGTCATCCGCGCGGCCGTCGCCGTCCGCGTCGTCCGTGTACGACAGCGTGTCGCCGTCGTCCGTGTAGTTCACCCAGACGCTGCCGCCCGCGCCGCAGCCACAGCCACCGCCGACCTCCAGCGGCATGCCGCACCGGTCCCCCAGGCACTCCGGGTTGTCGGGATTGTTGTTGTTCTGTGCCAGCGCCCCCGCGGGGCCAAGGACGAGGAAAGCCCCCAGCGTGAGGGCTGAAGCGAAACGAGCGCGTGTCATGGTGACTCCTTTCAACACCGGACGCCTAGCAAGGAACGATCCGTACCAGACACTTGGGAGAAGCCCTGGAATGTCAGCGGGTTGGGCACGAGGAGGAGCACGTCGAGCGGAGGATGTGGGGGGGACTCCCCAGTGAAGGCGAGGGGTACACCCCACACCCTCGCAGGGCGTCAGGTCCCCGGGATGAAGGTGTCGGGCTCCAGGGGAATGATGCCGGCCGGCAGGCGGCCCCCCTCTTCGCTGTATTGGATTTCCTGGATGAGCAGCGAGCCGATGCCCGCGCCTCGTGGATCATTGTCCCGGCCGGCCTGGAGGTACAGGTACACCTCGTTGGTGCCCGCCTTGATGACTTCGCCCGGGATGAAGGGGTGTGCCCGCTCGCGGGTGGGGACGACGGTGACATTCTCCACGCGCACCTGGTAGCAGCTGCGGCCATCCGCGGTGGGCGTGGTCTCCACCAGCTCGTAGCCGTAGCCACGCTCGCGGTGGAAGTCGAGGTCGGCGCTGAGCGGGTCCGCGTGCGCCTCCACCTCCGCCACGTTGGTGACGCCGTCGCGGTCCGTGTCGAGCAGGTCCTCGGGGATGAGCGGGTTCGTCATCGCCAGCGCCTCCACCAGGTCCGGGAGCGCGTCCCCATCCGTGTCACCGATGCAGGCGTTGGTGCCCAGCACGCGCTCCTCGCAGGTGTTGAGCCGGTCGCCGTCCTCGTCCAGGGACACGTTGCAGCCGTTGATGATGTCCGGCTGGAGCGGGTCCAGGCCCATGCGGACCTCGACGCCGTCCATCAACCCGTCCTGGTCCGTGTCCTGGCGCAAGGGGTCGGTGCCCATCAGCTCCTCATCCTCGTCGGGAAGGCCGTCCCCGTCGCTGTCGACGAGCACCTGTCCGGCGCGCACCACCACGTTGCGGTTGTAGGCGAAGAAGCGCTTGAGCTTGAGGGTGTTGGTCCGCGCGGCGTACTGGATGTTGGTGAGGGTACCCGACAGGCCCGCCGCGTCCGTCTCCAGCGGTTCGGTGCCGCCGGCGCTGGCGATGGCGGCCACGTGCTGGCGGGTGATGGGGTCTGGCGTCTCGCCGCGCACGTAGATGGGCTGCACCACCACCTCGCCCGCGCTGAACTGCGAGGCCAGCGCCTTGATTTCGCCGGTGACGGCGGTGAGCTCACACTGGCTGCACGCCGACGTGTTGCCCAGCGCGCTGCAACGCGAGTCGAGCCCCACGTTGAAGGCCGGGTTGGCGCAGCTGGTGTCCTGGCTGCGGACCACGACGACGATGACGTAGCGCGTGCGAGCGACCTCGCCGCGGCAGGACGTCTGCATGTCGCCCGACAGCAGCGTCTTGGCCAGCCGCAGGGCGGCGCGGACGCTCACGGGGCCGGACTCCTGATAGGTGGCGTAGCGCGGCAGCGCGGCCTGGAAGTCGGACGCATCCGAGAAGCTGCCCAGCAGGCCGGTGGCCACCGTGTGGTACGCCACCAGGCTGAAGTGGACGAAGGGACCGGAGAAGCGGCTGGAGAGCGTGGACAGCGCATCGGTGGCGTAACCCACCACCTCACGCTCGACGCCTTCGCCGCCCTGGAGCGCGAAAATCACCTTCGTGGGAAAGGCCTCGCCGCCCGCGAGCGGCACGCAGACCGTCCCAGAGAAGCTGGCGCGGTCCTTCCCGCCGGGTCCCCGGCCATTGAGCGCGTAGAGGCCCGCGTCGGAACACGACAGCAACAGCACGGGAATGAGCCAGACGGACCGCGAGAGGGCGCGCATCAGTCCGATTGTACACCTTAGGCCCCGGTGACAACGCAAGTGCTCGTGACACGAAGCCCGCAAGCACCGCTCAAGGGGCACAGCCCGGGGCGAGAATTCGGCCCCCCGTGGAACGAGCGCCGGACCACCCGGAGGCGCCGTGAAGCCCGGTGTCCTCCGGGTATGGGCAGCCAGGTGACGGCCTACAGCGTGAGCAGGAACGCCAGCAGGTCGTCGCGCTCTTCAGGCGAGAGGGCCCTGGCGTCGCCATGCTGGGGCCCGGACGTCTCCAGCAGCGCGCGAAGCGCGAAGCGCGTCTCCACCACCAGCCGGTCGTCTTTCACCCCGTAGCCGGCGGTGGCGCTCGTCAGCAGGGGCCACACGTCCCACGCCCCCACCAGGGAAGGCGTCGCCGCGCCGGGCGCCAGGTCCTGCTGCTCCAGCCGCAGCGGCAGCGCCACGGGCGTGCCCACCTCCAGGTAGCGGCCCCGCGTGGCCAGGTCCTGGTCCAAGGTGTAGAGCGGCGCCGGGTGACACGTCGTACAGGCGCCCTTGCCCTCGAACAGCGCGCGTCCTCGCGCCGGCCGCCCCACCCTGCCGTCCGGCAACACCACCGCCTCCAGCGGAGCACCGTCCTCGCCGCGATGGGGGTTGGGCGGGGTGACGATGAGCGCGTTGAAGAGGGCCAGCGCCTCCACCTCCGACGGCGACGGGTCCGGGTTGTGGAAGCGGTTGCGCGCGCCCACGAAGCGCACCGTGTCGACGAGGCTGATGTGACTGGCGGGCGTGAAGTACGGCGGCGTGTCGCGGCTGCCTCGCAGCGTCGTGGAGCGGTAGATGCGGTTGGGCTGCGTCTTCTCGTAGAAGACGCCTCCCGTGTGGCCCTCGATGTGGCAGCCGTCACAGGTGATGCCCGTGCGTCCCAGGTCCGCGTAGTAGAGGACCTGCCCCAGTCGGCGCTTGGCCTGCGCGCGGGACGTCTCCACCGGAAGCTGACGCACCACCCGCGCCTTGCCCGCCTTCGCCTCGCGCACGTCCACCACCGCCACCGTCCGGGTGAAGCGGTTGAGCACATACAGCGTGCGCGCGTCGGGTGACAGCGCCAGCGCGCTGGGGCCTGAATGGAGCGCCTCGCCCGCCCTGCCCCGGACCCCGAAGTCCTCGGGCGGCCGGATGCGCGGCGTGCCTTCGGGCGGCGCCACCGCCACCTCCTGGAGCACCGCGCGCCGAGCGGGCGCGTCCCCCGACACCAGCGCTGGCGCATCCAGCACCCGCACGAGCCCCAGCCCCACGTCCGCCGCGTAGAGCAGGCCCGCGCCGTCATCCAGCGCCAGCCCCTCCGTGCCTCCCGCGCCGAAGCCCCGGTGCCGCACGTAGGTGCCCCGCGAGGGCTCCACCACCGACACGCCGCTGTTCGCGCTCACCTCCATGCGCTGGGGATTGGGCCCCACGTTCGGCCCCAGGCTCGACATGAAGACGTGCCCCAGCCGCTCGCTCGCCACCAGGAAGCGCGGCGCCTTGCCGCCCATCACCTGCTCGCGGAAGCGCTCGGTGTTGCCCCCGACAATGGACACGCCCGGGCCCGGCGCCACCGTGGAGACGAGCGCCCCGTCCTCCTGCCGCAGCAGCTCCAGCTGCCCCGTCTGGAGGCTGCCCACCGCCAGCAGGTCCTTCCACCGCGCCAGCGCCCGAGGGTTGGGGTCCACCGGCGCCGACCACCGCACGCGCCCGTCCGCCAGCGACAGCGCCCGCACCTGGTCCCGCACGCGCTCGGCCACGAAGGCCACGCCGGCACGGCCATCCACGGCCAGCCCCTCCGCCCCCAGCGGCGCGGGCAGCACCCGAGGCGCGGCCTCCGGCGCGTCCAGCGCGTACAGCCACAGTTCCGGCTGATACCGGTGCGCCACGCCCAGCCAGGGCCGGCCGTCCGCATCCGTCCAGACCGCCAGCGCGGAGGGACCGTCTCCCGTGGCCAGCCGCGACACGCGCCCGCTGTCGACCTCCAGCGCGAACACCGTGTCGGTGGGCGACGAAGCGATGAAGAGCGTGCGTCCATCCGGCGCCGGCACCATCGCCGTCAAGTCAGTGAAGGCCGCGTCATTCACCACCGTGAGCCGCGCCGAACCCTCCGACTCGGTGCCGTCCGGCCCGACGAGCCGCGCCTCCACCACCGCCTGCGGCGCCTCCGCTGGCAGACTGAGCCCCGCGGGCAGCCGCGCATAGGCGTGCGTGGCATCCACCACCGTCAACGGCAGGCGCAGCGACAACGGAGGCCCCAGCGACAGCAACAGGCCCGGCACCAGCCGCTCGCCCTGGATGGAGAGCGGCTGGGAGGTCTCATTGCTCGTGAGCCGAGGCCCCACCGACGACAAGGCAGGGCGCTCGGCCTCGGGGACTGGAGCGGGTGCGGCTGCTTCACGGAGCCGCTGCACCACCACACCCGCGGCGACCAGTGACACGCTCAGCACCGCCAGCACCGCACGCCTGCGACTCCTGCTCATCCGCGCCAGTTGCCTCCGCGCGCAAGCATACCCATCAGCCCGGCGAGCTCGAAACGCAGCATCGCACGCCATCTTTCCAGCGTCCCGGAAACATCCCGCCCTACCGTGGTGGGCGCGCCCCACATGGGGTGGAGTGCCCTCTACACCTGTGCGCGCACAGCGTCACATGCGAGCGCCGGAGTGTGCGTTGACAGGTCGGTACACGCATCGCTTAACCTGTTGATGATGCGACGCTTCCTTCTCTGCATGGCTGTCGCCCAGCTCCTCGGCGTCGGTACGCTGGTGGCTCCGACCGAAGCCTGGGCCCAGAAACGTGGCCGTACCTCGCGCCAGGCGAAGTCCAGGGCCGCCAAGAAGGCGGCCTCCAAGGCGCCTCCGAAAATCGAGACCAAGGGCGCGTCCGTGGTGGACCCCGTGACGGGCGACGCGGCCACGACCTCCTCCAACGCGCTGCCGCAACGAGGCCCGGCGCGCATCGACTTCGATGACCGGCTCATCCAGGGACAGACGAACAAGTCCGGAGCCGTGTACCTCTACGACCGCAAGGAGCTGAAGACGCGGTCGATGATCCGCGAGCGCGAGAGCTTCCGCTCCGAAACGCTCTCCACGGTGTACGACCCCTAGGGCAGCACCGCCCCCCAGCCCTTGAATGGAGCGTCACTGTTGAGCGGTCAGCCCAGCGTCCTGCAAGTCGTCATCCTCCGCGACGGTCTCCTCGTGGGTACCGAGGTGTTCGTCCCGGGCACCTATGCGCTCGGCTCGGATGTGTCGTCCGACCTGCGCCTGGATGACCCGTCCGTGGAGCCGCGGCACGCCCTGCTCTACTTCCAGAACGGCCGCGCGGCGGTGCAGGACGCGGGCTCCAGCACGGGGCTCTTCGTCAACGGCCACCGCGTCTCCGCCTGTGAAATCCGGCCGGTGGATGAGGTCCTCTGCGGGCCCTTCATCCTGAAGACGCGCGTGCTGTCGCAGAAGCCGCAGGAGGCCAAGCCGCAGCCGCCGCCCGAGGTCGCCGCGCTGCTCGGCGCGGCCCAGGCGCCCACGCCACTCGCCCCGCAGCACGCGCCACTCGCCGCGCCGCCGCAGCACGCCGCGGCCCCGCAGCACGCGCCGCCGCAGCAGCACGCCGCGGCCCCGCAGCACGCGCCGCCGCAGCAGCACGCCGCGGCCCCCGCGCGGCAGCTCCGTCCGGCCACGGGCGTCCCTCCGCTGTCCGCCACCATGCCCGCCGCGCGCGCGCCACAGCAGGTCGCCGCGGTTCCTCCCGCCCACGCGGCGACGCAGGTGGCCTACCCCACGCCCGCGCAGCCCATGCCCGCGGTGGCCGTGGTTCCGCCCGTGACTCAGCAGGCCGCCGTCCACGCCGCTGGCGCCCACGCGCATGGCGTCCCGCAGGCGCAGCCCGCCGTCATCCCCATGTCTGGCGCGCAGCAGGCCCCCGCGGGCGTGCCGGCGAGCACGGTGCCCTCGGTCCGCCGCAGGGCCGCGCCCGAGCCGGCCCCCGTGGCCAACCCGGGCATGCAGTTCGCGGACGAGCTGATGGCGGACCTCGCCCTGGATCCGCTCCCCTCGCCCACCGGGCCGCTGCTGGAGGAGCAGCGCACGCTGACGCGGCCCACGCATGCGCCGCGCATCGCGTCCGGCAAGGGCACCGCGCAGCTCTACCTGGAGCTGTACTGGGGCGCCGTCCGCCGCGACGCGCGCCGCTTCGCGCCGGACAAGAAGAAGCCGGTGCAGGCCTCGCTGGACCTCGAGGGGGCCATGCCCCTGTGGGGCTTCACGCTGCCGGAGGGCGCGCCCTTCACGCTGGCCGAGCCGCTCAACAACGCCTTCCGCCTCTTCGTGCCGCCGGGCACCGACGTGGAGAAGAGCGCGGGTGACGGCCGCTTCACCCCCGTCACCGGCGCGGCCCTGGAGTCCGACGGCAGCCGCCGCTTCCTCACGCTGCGCGAGGGCTCCGCCGCGCGCCTGACGCAGGGGCAGATGTCCCTGGTGGCCTACGCCGCGCCCAAGCCCGCGCGCGTCTTCGTCAACCCGCTCAGGGGCCTGCCCTGGCTGACGCTGACGTGCCTGGGCCTCTTCGCCTCCGCGATGGCCGCGTTCCTGGTCTTGAAGCCGCACCGGCCGGAGGTGGCGGACTTCCAGCAGAAGAGCCTGCCCCCCGTGGCGCTGCGCCTCATCGCGCCCGAACCGAAGAAGAAGGAAGAGGCCAAGAAGAAGCTGGAGGCCATCAAGCAGCAGGCGAAGAAGCCCACCAAGGAGAAGGTGGCGCAAAAAACCCCACCCAAGCCGGCGGAGAAGACGCCGCCGCCGAAGCAGCCCGAGCAGGCGGTGGCCGCCGCGCCGCCGCAGAACAAGGCGCTCAAGGCGCTGGCCAAGCTGTCCGCCGCGGGCCCCGCCACCAAGGACCTGCTCGCCGCCGTGGACAAGCTCGGCAGTGGCCCCGGCAGCAAGAACGTGAAGAACTCCAACTACAAGCTGTCCGGCCTCATCGGGAAGGCGCCCATCGCCAACGCGGGCGTCGGCACCTTCGGGCTGGGCGGCGGCGGCAAGGGCGGCGGCGCCACGCTGGGCGCGGAGCTGCTGCGCGGCAAGGGCGGCGGTGGCATCGGCGCGCTGGGCGCGGGCCGCGTGGGCAAGGGCAAGGTCGGCGGCACCGTCACCCGCGCCACGGCCCGCAGCATCGCCTCCACGCAGGGGACGGTGGACCGTGAGGCGGTGGCGCGCGTCATCAACAGCCACCTCAACGAGGTCCACGGCTGCTACGAGCGCGCGCTGCTCAAGGACCCGGGGCTCGCGGGCAAGGTGGTGCTGCAGTGGACCATCGGCGCGAGCGGCCGCGTGGTGGCCGCCAAGACGAAGTCCTCCACGCTGCGCAATGCCTCCGTCGAGTCCTGCATCCTCTCCAAGCTGAAGTCGTGGACGTTCCCTTCCCCCAAGGGTGGCGTCGTCATCATCACCTACCCGTTCCTCTTCAACTCGGTCGGCTACTGACGTGGCCTCAGTCCGCGCGTCCGTTCCCGTCCTCCCCCAGGAAGCCCCCACCGTGCGATACGCCCTGCTCATCCTCTTGCTGCTGACGCCCGGACTCGTCCGCGCGCAGGCCGAGGCGCTGGAGAATCCCGGCGCAGTGTCCGCCATCCAGGAGCGGCGATTCCGGATGCACCACGAGCTGCTGCTCGGCGTGGGCGTGCTGCCGGCCAACGCCTACTACAAGGGCCTGGTGGGCACCGTCGGGTACACGTACCACTTCAGTGACACCTTCGGGTGGCAGGTCGGGCGCGGCACGTACAGCTACAACCTCCAGACGAGCCTGCGCCGTCAGCTCGAGCGCGACTTCAACACGTCCCCCAACGCCGCGGCCTTCCAGGACCAGGTGCAGTGGATGGTGGGCTCGGACCTCATCTGGAGCCCGCTCTACGGGAAGATGGCCTTCCTCAATGAGTCCGTGCTGCACATCGAGGCCTTCCTGCTGGGCGGCGGCACGGTGGTGAAGCTCGACCGGGACGGCGGCTTCAAGCCCGCCGTCAACGTCGGGCTCGGCCTGCGCCTCTTCACCGGCAAGACGCTGTCGCTGCGCCTGGACGTGACGAACAACACCGTGTTCACCGGCCCCACGCGCGTCATCCAGGTGCCGCTCATCCAGTTCGGAACCGCGTTCAACTTCGGCGCCACGGAATGACCTCCCGCTCGCTCATCGCCGCGCTCACCAGCGCCGCGCTCCTCGTGTCTCCAGCGCCCGCCGCCGCGCAGTCTCCGGCCGCCGCGCAGCCCACGTCCCCTGCTCCCGCCCAGGGCGCGCCCCCGGCGGAAGGAAACGCCGGGGCCCCTGACGCCACGGCCGCCGCGCCTGACGCCGCCAGTCCCGCCGCGGAAGCGCCGCCTCCCGCGCCGCAGAAGGTGGACCCGGGCGTCTTCGACAAGGCGCTCAAGGACTACTTCGACGGCAAGCCGCGTGACGCCGCGGGTCCCCTCCACGCCTGGCTGCAAGCCGCCCCCAAGACGGATGAGAACTACGCCTGGGGCCAGTACTTCCTCGCGCGCAGCCTCATCGACCTGGGGCTGACGCACGCGGGGGCCTCCTACCTGGCCCGCATCGCCCGCGAGCGCTCCAACCCCAACGCGCTGCCCCGCGCCCTGGACACGCTCAAGGCGCTGACGGACCGGCCGCACGACGAGGTGATGATCGAGGAGCAGGTGTTCGGCGCGCTGGACCTGGGCTTCCTCCCGGAAGACACGGGCGCGTATGCGCACTACCAGCAGGGCCTGGTGGACCTGCGCGTGGGCAACGAGCGCTGGGCCAACACCCACTTCGCCAAGCTGTCGGAGACGACCGCCGAGGCCAGCCACGCGAAGTTCGCGCTGCTCGTCACCCGCCTGAAGCAGGTGAAGGAGCCGTCGGACGAAATCATCGCCGACTTCCTGGCGCTGTCCGAGGACGAGAAGCTCACCCGCGAGGCGCGCAACGAGGCGGCGCTGGCGGTGGCGCGCCTGCGCTACGAGCGCAAGGACTTCCAGGGCGCGCTGGAGGCGTATGACCGCGTGAAGCTGCCCGAGCTGGACCCGGGCCGCGCCAGCCTCTACCTGGAAGAGGCGTGGACCCGCTACAAGCTGGGCGAGCTGCGCGCGTCGCTGGGCATCCTCACCACGCTGGACGCGCCGTCCTTCCGCGACGAGTTCATGCCGGACAAGTACCTGCTGCGCGCGCTCATCTACCGGGACTTGTGCCACTACCTGCCGGCCAAGCGCGCCGCCAAGGAGCTGACGCGGCGCTTCGCGGACTCGCTGGAGGCGGTGCGCAACCGCGAGGACCTCACCCAGGACGTGCGCCTGCGCCGCGCCGCCAACGCCCACGGCAGCACCCAGCGCGCCGCGCGCTTCCTGGAGACGCTGGAGCTGGAGGGCGAGCGGCTGGGCCGCTACGCCGGCAGCTTCGGCGACCGGCTCTTCTCGCACCTGACGAAGCTCTACGACTTGTCCCGCGCCGAGGCGGTCCGCGTCCATGACGCGCGGCTGGCCGAGGCCGTCCGCCAGGAAGCGGACACGCTGCTGCGCGCCGCCGAGCAGGTGCGCCTGATGGAGTACGAAGTGGGCCTGAAGCTGTACGAGCGCGTGAAGAAGGGCGCGCGGATTGTCGCGCCGGAGGACGAGCAGATTCTGTCGCCCACGCAAACGGCCTACCGTTTCGACGGCGAGTACTGGAACGACGAGCTGCGCTCCTACCGGGTCCGCATCGACAGCCGCTGCATCGAGGAGACGCCATGACCGGCCACCTGACGGGCCTGATTGCCGCCGCGATGCTCGCGGCCGCCCCGGGCGGCGCCGGACGTCCCGGCCCGGGCATCAACCCGATTGTCTCCAAGGCCAAGGAGCGCGACGAGCTCGTCGCCAAGCTCAAGCGCGACATCTTCAAGGTGGACCGCGCCATCGGCGAGACGGAGCGCCTCATCTCCAAGAGCCGCAACGCGCCCTACCTGCCGGACCTCCAGTTCCGGCTGGCCGAGCTCTACGTGGAGAAGAGCCGCTACGTGTACTACCTCCAGGCGGAGACGCGGCCGGAGGGGGCCAGCGGCGCCATCGTGTCCCCCGAGACGCGGCTGATGAAGCAGAAGGCCGTGCAGATGTACTACCGGCTGCTGCGCGAGTACCCGGACTTCAAGGACGGCGACCAGGTGACGTTCTACCTGGCGCACGAGCAGCGCGAGCTGGGCCAGTTCGACGAGATGCTCAAGACGCTCGGCGACCTGACGCGCAAGTACCCTGGCAGCCCGCTGCGCCTGGAGGCGGAGCAGATTCTGGGCGACCACTTCTTCGACAAGGCCGACCTGGGCCAGGCGGAGAAGCACTACCAGGCGATTTTGGAGGCCCCGCCCTCGCCGGTGCACGACCTGGCCCGCTACAAGATGGGCTGGATTCGGGTGAACCAGGCCAAGCACGCGGAGGCCGTCACCTTCTTCGAGGCCGCCGCCGCCAGCGCGCCGCTGCCCGGCGTGGACGTGAAGAAGGCGCTCAACGTCAAGCGCGAGGCCCTGCTGGACCTCGTCTACAGCTACACCGAGGCCAAGCCGGCCAAGGGCGCGCTCAACTACTTCGAGAAGCTCAGCGACAGCCGCGCCACCTACGCGCTCGCGCTGGACAAGCTGGGCAACCGCTACTTCATCAAGCAGCAGTACGAGTGGGCCATCCCCGCGCTGCGCAAGCTGATGGAAATCCAGCACGACCCGGAGCTGGACCTGGAGCGCGGCCAGAAGCTCTACGACGCCATCAAGGCCTCCAAGGGCAAGGTGCTGCCGGACGCCGAGGACCTGCGCATCCTCGTGCGCGCCGCGGTGCAGAGCAAGACGGACCCCGAGCTGCTGGAGGCCGAGCGCAAGAAGCACCTGGTGGAGCTGGAGGAGATGGCGCGCGACCTCTCCACCCTGCTCCACGTGGAGGCGCAGAAGAAGAACGACAAGGCGCTCTACGTGAGCGCGGCGGAGGCCTATCAGGCGTACCTGGGCCTCTTCCGGCCCCAGCAGCACGTACGCACGATGATGAAGAACCGCGCGGACGCGCTGTTCTCCGCCAACGCGTACCCCGAGGCCGCGCGCCAGTTCGAGGAGCTGGCCCGCTACCACGTGAAGGCCAAGGACGCGAAGGGTGAGGAGGAGGCCCTCAACGCCGCGCTGCTGGCGCACTTCTCCACGCTCAAGCCGGAGGAGGCGCAGAAGCGCACCGCCTTCGAGGTGGCGGACGCGCGTCAGGCCATGAAGCTCTTGGGCGCCGACTTCGTGTCGCGCTTCCCCCGCAGCGAGAATGCCCTGGTGGTGAAGTTCAACATCGCCCGCGCCTACTACGAGGACGGCGAGTACCCGAAGGCCGCGGAGCTCTTCACCGCCTTCGCGCTGAGCCACCCGCAGCACAAGGAAGCCCCCGTCGCGGGCAACCTGGCGCTGGACAGCCTGCGGCAGCTCAACGACTTCAAGGGCCTGGACGAGACGGGCAAGAAGCTGCTGGGCGCGCCGCTGCCGGCCAGCTTCCGCGCGGACGTGCAGAAGATTCTCACCCAGAGCCGCGCCGAGGCGCTGGACGAGCTGGCCCTGCGGAGCGCCCAGGAGACGGGCGACGTCATCCAGGGCCTGGTGAAGGTCGCCGACGAGAACAAGAACACCGACATCGGCGAGAAGGCGCTCTACGGCGCGTTCACCGCGGCGCGCGAGAAGCGCGACATGCAGGCCGAGCGCGAGCTGGGCGCGAAGCTGGTGCAGGACTACCCGAAGAGCCAGTACCTGTCGGACGTACTGCTGACGCTGGGCCGGCACGCGGCGGAGGCCGCGGCGTTCGGCGAGGCGGCGGGCTGGTTCGAACAGGTGGGCCAGAAGCTGGGTGGCGACTTCGCCGCCGTGGACGGCTGGCTGGCTGGCGCGCGGCTGCGCATCGCGCTGGGCGAGCACAAGGAGGCGGCGCGTGACCTGGAGGCCGCCGCCGACATCGCTGGCGCGCGCAAGGCGGACGTCCTGGTGATGCTGGCGGAGACGCGGCTGAAGCAGAAGGACTACGCCCGCGCGAAGACGGCGGCCGAGGCCGCGCTGAAGATGGACCGCCACAGCGCCGCCGCCGCCTCGGTACTGGCCGAGGTGCAGGCCACCACCGCGCCC
>NZ_JAAIYB010000519.1 GCF_010894475.1 Myxococcus vastator | reverse complement strand
CACCAGCACCACCTTGCCACCCAGCTCCAGGTCCACGTGCCACCTCCTCACGGCCAGCGCCGGCCCCGCGAGGCGACTGCACCTCGCAGGGGCCAGGACGCGGGACGTCACGTCATCAAGCAGGCTGCTTCATCGGGTGCCGCTTCTGGTCGAAGGCCGCCAGCGTCTGGGCGATCTCCTCGTTCACCGCCCGCAGCATGTCCTGCTTCTCCCGGAACGGGAGGAAGGCGCTCTTGAAGCCGGAGACGAGGATGGTGGCCAGGTCCTCCAGCGACAGGCCCAGCTCGGAGTGCGCCGTCCACAGCTCCTTGGTCACCGTGGTGTCGGTGATGAGGCGGTTGTCCGTGTTGATGGTCACCCGCAGGCCGTAGTCGAAGTAGAACTTCAGCGGGTGCGCCGCCAGGCTCGTCACGGCGCCCGTCTGCACGTTGGAGGTGGGGCACACCTCGAGCGGAATCCGGTGGTCGTTGACGTAGTTGAGCAGGTCCCCGTCCTCGCGCAGGCGCGTGCCGTGGCCGATGCGGTGCGCGCCCAGGTTGTGGATGGCCTGGGAGATGGACTCGGGGCCGTAGGCCTCGCCCGCGTGCGCGGTGCAGTTGACGTTGTTCTTGAGGATGAGCTGGAAGGCGTCCCGGTGGTCCTTCGCCGGGAAGCTCGCCTCCGCGCCGGCCAGGTCGAAGCCGATGACGCCGCGGTTCTTGTAGGCCACCGCCAGCTCCGCCAGCCGCATGGACGTCTGCGGGTTGATGTGGCGGATGCCGCAGACGATGACGCCGCACTTGATGCCCGTCTCCCGCTTCGCGGCGCGCAGGCCCTCCAGCACCGAGTCGATGACCGTGGTCATCTTCAGGCCCTTCTGCAGGTGCAGCGCGGGCGAGTAGCGGACCTCCAGCCAGCGCACGTTCTCCGCGGCGGCGTCCACGGCCAGCTCGTAGGCGGCGCGGTAGAGGGCGTCGGCCGTCTGGAGCACGGAGAGCGTCACGTCGAAGGCGACGAGGTACTCCTCCAGGCTCTCGCACACCTCGCCCATGTGGATGGCCTTGGCCAGCCCGTCCTCGGTGTCGGCGAGCAGCTTGATTTTCTGCTGCTCGGCCAGCTCCAGGATGGTCTTCAGGCGCATGGACCCATCCAGGTGGCAGTGGAGGTCCGTCTTGGGCAGCGCGCGCAGCAGCTCTTCCGTCACCGCCAGGGTGGGCGGCGGCACGAAGTCCGTCCGCCGGGCGGACGAGGGAATGCCGGTGGCGCTGGGAATCTCGTCATCACGAATGGTAGGCATGGTCCAAGTTCCTTCCTTGCGCCATCCTCCAAACCATGTCGTCTCGCGCCTGTCCATGCACGCCCTTGCTGCCCGCCCTGGCGCTGACACTGGTGGCCGTCATGGGGTGCCGGGAGCCCGCGACGAGCGCCTTCCGCTATTCCACGGACGCCTCGTCCCGCGCCGGCCTGGTGGCCCTGAAGGGCGGCGTCCTCACCGCCAATGAGGCGGGCACCGTCGTCCGCCTGGAGCGGAGCGGCCGAGTCGCCTGGCGGGCCGCCCTGGACAGGGAGGTGGCCACACGCCCCGCGTTGCTGGGAGACAGCGTCATCGCCGGGACGGTGGGCGGAGACCTGGTCCGGCTGGCCCTCGCGGATGGCGCGGTGCAGTGGCGCCTCACCGGAGAGCCGCCCGTCCTTACCGCACCCGTGGCGGACGCGGAGGGGAAATTCGTCTTCCTCGTCGCGCCGGATGGCGCCGTCCGCTCCCTCTTCACGGACACGGGGAAGACGGACTGGGAGCGCCCCCCACCCGGAAAGCCCGAGCCAACGGCCGCGCCTCGCGGCTTTCCCGTGCCGGTGCTCCAGGACGGCGTGCTGGTGGTGGCGCTCGGGGACGCCGGGCTGATGGCCCTGGCCACCCAGGATGGGGCGAAGCGCTGGCAGCGGGACGTCCGGGACGTGCTGGGGATGACGTTGTGGCGGGACACGCTCTACGTGAGCACCCGCCAGGGCCACGTCCTGGCGCTGCGGCTCGGGGACGGCACCTCCCTGTGGGAGCAGGCCCCCTCGAAGGCCCTGAGCAGTGCCCCCTCGATTGCGCTGGGAACGGTGTGGGTCGGCACGGCTGGGGAAGCCTCCGCGCTCGTCGGCCTGTCCCCTTCGGACGGCAAGGAGGTGACGCGCATCATGCTGCCCGACCCGCTCGTCTCGGAGGTGACGCCGGTGAGCGAGCACCTGCTGCTGGTGCCCACCAGCGGGCGTCAGGGACGGCTCATCGCGTTGAACACGGCGACTTGGGCGCAGGCCTTCTCGGTCCGCGCGGATACGCCGCTGCGCACCCGCCCCGTGGTGCTGGGCGACCAGGTCATCGTCCTGGGCCTGGATGGCCGCGTGCTGTCGTGGCGGCTGCGCAAGATTGAGCCTTGAGCCACGGCCGCGGCCCTCACCACGTCCGCAGCGTCGACAGCGAGCGCTCCACGCGGGCGGACAGCGCGCCGTAGTCACGCTCGGGCGCGGAGAAGGTGACCAGCACGAAGCCGTCCTTCTTGGGCACGAAGTACACCAGCGTGCGCGCGCCACCCGTCTGTGAGAATTCGTAGCGCGCCACGGGCCCCGCGGGGAGCGTGCCCTCCGTGTCCTTGAGCAGCTTTCCGGGCACCTTCAACCCCGCCGCCCCCAGCACGGCCTCCGGGCCCGCCTCCAAGGCGGGCGCCGCGCCGCGCACCGAGCGCAGTTCCAAGCCCCCGTCAAAGCGGGCCAGCGCCGGGGGCCCGGCCTCCACCGAGCGCAGGCCCATGCCCGAGGGCGGCTCGTACTGCACACCAAGGTCCTGCGAGGAGAAGCTTCGCGAACAGCCGAAGCCACACCACACCAGCAGGAGGCACCAGGTCAGCGGGGCGAGTCTCACGCGCTGGACTCTGCCACTCGCACGTTCGCCCTGTCAGGCGCGCGGGCTTTGTTTCGTCGCTCCCACCACACCCGGCCGGACAGGCCCCACACGCCCTTCAGGACTTCGCTGGTTCGAATCCAGCCCCCTCCGCCATGTGGAGGGGTAGCCAAGTGGTCGAAGGCATCAGCCTCCAAGCTGACAAGTCTCCAGACGAACCGGCTTGTCCACTCGGGTGACCCCTTCTCAGCCCGGTATCAGGAAACGGGCGATGATGCGTTTGAGGCCTACGCCTCCGCCGAACTCCACCGTCACCTTCGCGTTGGGGCCGTTGCCGTCCGCGGACACCACGCGGCCCACGCCGAACTGCTCGTGGCGCACGCGCATGCCGCGCACGTCCCCGCTCACGCCGTCCATGTCCGACGCCTGCGAGTACGAGCGGTCGATGCGTGGGCCGTCGTCCTCGTCCCAGGTCCGCTTGCGCGGTGTCGAGGGCACCATGGGCTTGGGGGCCTCGGGGACCTCCTGCTCGCTGATGCCGAACAGCGCCGGAGGCACGTCCCGCAGGAAGCGGCTGGGCGCGTTGTAGCGCAGCTCACCGAACAGCGAGCGGCACTGCGCCAGGCTCACGAAGAGCCGCTTTCGCGCACGCGTGAAACCCACGTAGCAGAGGCGCCGCTCCTCGGCCATCTCCTCCGAGGACTCCCCCTCCGCCGAGGCGACCTCGTTCAGGAACGTGGACTCCGACTTCACCGCGCGCGAGTGCGGGAAGACGTTCTCCTCCATGCCCGTGAGGAAGACGGCGTCGAACTCCAGGCCCTTGGCCGCGTGCAGCGTCATCAGCGCCACCCGGCCATCGCCCACCTCCGCGTCCGCCTCGCCCACCAGCGAAATCTGCTCCAGGAAGGCCTGCAGCGCTGGCACGTCCGCCGTCAGCGGGGCCGCGTCCACCTCGGGAGGGACTTCGCTGGGAGGATTCGCCGCGGCCGCCACCGCCGCGGCGGCCCGGTTCAGGTCGAACTCCTGCGCCGCGCCCAGGAACTCGCGGAGGTTCTCCGCGCGCGTCTGCGACTCGTCGCTGCCCTCGGCCTGAAGCGTCTCCACCAGCTTCGTCTCGCGCAGCATCTGGTCCACCGCGCCCGCCGCCTCCTCGTTCGTCTGGGCGAAGGCCGTCAGGGACTCCAGCAGGTTGCGGAAGCCCTTGAGCCGCTTCACCGCGGCGCTATTGAGCGCGGGAATCAGCTCCGGCTGGGACAAGGCCTCGTAGAGGCTCACGCCGCGCGTGTTGGCGAAGTCCGTCACCCGCTCCACCGTGGTGTCGCCAATGCCACGCGCCGGAATGTTGATGATGCGCAGCAGGTCCGCGTCCGAGCGCGGGTTCACCATCAGCCGCAGGTACGCGGAGGCATCCCGCACTTCCGCCCGGTCATAGAAGCTGCGCCCGCTCACCAGGGTGTACGGGACGCGCGCCAGGCGCAGCGCCTCTTCCAGCACGCGGCTCTGCGCGTTGGCGCGGTAGAACACCGCCATGCTGGAGAGCTTGATGAAGCCCTCCCGCTGGAGCGCCAGAATCTGCCGCGCCACCTCCTGCCCCTCGGCCCGCTCGTCGCGGTTGAGCATCAGGTTGAGCGTCTGGCCCCGCTGGCGCTCGGACCAGAGCTTCTTCTCCATGCGCCGCGTGTTCTTCCGGATGACCTCGTGCGCCGCGTCCAGGATGTTCTGGTCGGAGCGGTAGTTCTGCTCCAGCTTCACCACCCTCGCGCCGGGGTACTGGCGCGGGAAGCCGAGGATGTTGTCCACGTCCGCGCCGCGCCACCGGTAGATGGACTGGTCATCGTCACCCACCACCACCAGGTTGGCGGAAGGGGGCGGCGCCAGTTGCTTCAGCAGCGCGTACTGCACCGGGTTGGTGTCCTGGAACTCATCCACCAGCACGTGGTGGAAGCGGCGCCGGTAGTTCTCCAGCACGTCCGGCCGGGTGCGGAACAGCGTCACCAGCAGGAGCAGCAGGTCTCCGAAGTCCACCGCGTTGGCCGCGCGCAGCCGGTCCTGGTAGGCCGCGTACACCTTGCGCACCAGTTGGCCCCGCTCGTCGCCGGGCGCGACCTGCATGTGCTCCGGCAGCCGGGCCGCGTTCTTCTCCTGGTCGATGCGGTGGAGGATTTCGCGCGGCTGCAGGGACTCGATGCCCGCCTCGCGCATCGCCCGCTTCACCACGTTGAGCTGGTCCGAATCGTCGTAGATGACGAAGGAGCGCGTGAGCCCCACGTGCTCCGCCTCGCGGCGGAGGATCTGCGCCGCCGCCGAGTGGAAGGTGCTCACCACCAGCTCGTTCGCCTGGGCCCCCAGCAGTTGCACCAGGCGCTCGCGCATCTCTCGCGCCGCCTTGTTGGTGAAGGTGACGGCCAGGATGCGCCACGGGTAGACGTCGTGGACCTTCACCAGATACGCCACGCGCCGGGTGATGACGCGCGTCTTGCCGCTGCCCGCGCCTGACAGGACGAGCAGGGGGCCGTCACCATGCAACACGGCCTCGCGCTGAGGCGCATTGAGGTCTTCGAGGAGGGCGGATTCGTGTGGGTTCGCGGGAGACATTCGGGAGGCAGCCCATGCTTCTAACGTCTTTCCTCCACCAATGGGCACCCTTCCGCGGTCCCCGCCCCGCCGCCCGGCCCCCCAAGCATGCGGCGGGCTTATATGATGG
>NZ_JAAIYB010000518.1 GCF_010894475.1 Myxococcus vastator | reverse complement strand
CGGAGGAGGTGGGCGCTTCGGTGTCCATCGGCCGTCCGGTGAAGAACACGGTGGCCTACGTGCTGGACAGTGCAATGCGTCCGGTGCCTGTGGGCGTGCCCGGTGAGTTGTACGTGGGCGGAGACGGCCTCGCGGTGGGGTACGTAGGGCGTCCGGAGTTGACGGCGGAGCGCTTCGTACCGAGCCCATACGGTGAGGGAGCGCGGCTGTACCGCACGGGCGACGTGGTGCGGTGGCTGGGGAACGGGACGTTGGAGTTCCAGGGCCGCGCGGACACGCAGGTGAAGGTGCGCGGCTACCGAATTGAGCTGGGCGAAGTGGAAGCGGCGCTGGCCCAGCACAGTGGCGTCAACGAAGCGGTGGTGGTGGCGCGCGAGGACGGCGAGGGCAAGCGACTGGTGGCGTATGTGACCGCGCAGGAGGGCGCGGAACTGGAGGCCAGTGCGCTGAGAAGCCACATGAAGCAGCGGCTGCCAGAGTACATGGTGCCGTCTGCGTACGTGGTTTTGGAGTCGCTGCCGCTGACGCCCAACGGGAAGGTGGACCGCAAGGCGCTGCCCGCGCCGGATGCACTAGGTCCGAAGACGGCGCACTTCGAGGCGCCTCGCACCGCGTCCGAGCAGAAGCTGGCATCCATCTTCACCGAGGTGCTCAATGTCGAGCGCGTCGGGCTCGACGGAGACTTCTTCGAGCTGGGCGGGCACTCGCTGCTGGCCACGCAGTTGGTCTCGCGCGTTCGCGAGGCCTTCCACATCGAATTGCCTCTACGGGACGTCTTCGAGGCGCCCACGGTAGAGAAGCTCGCCCTCCGGCTGGAGGAAATGCAGGCGGGGGCTTCAGCCCTTCACGCACCGCCGTTGAAGCGAGTGCCACGGTTGGGAGCACTGCCACTGTCATTCGCGCAGCAGCGGCTGTGGTTCCTCGAACAGTTGGAGCCAGGGAGCCCCGTCTACAACATCCCCTTGGCCATCCGACTCTCGGGTGCTCTGCGGGTGGATGCACTGGAGCGCGCGCTCTGTGAGTTGGTGCGCCGTCATGAAGTTTTTCGAACGACGTTCCGCACAGAGGGCGGAACGCCCGTGCAGATTGTCTCCCAGCAGGCGGTGAACGCCCTGCCGGTGGTGGACCTGTCGTCACTCTCGTCCGACGCGGCCGAGGCGGAGGTCCATCGACTGCTGCGTGAGGAGGCCCTCCGTGGATTCGACCTCGCCAGTGGACCGTTGCTTCGCACGCGATTGCTGAAGTGCTCCGAGGCGGAGCATGTGCTCCTGGCGAACATGCACCACATCGTCTCGGACGGGTGGTCCATGGGCGTCATCGTCCGGGAACTCGCGGGCCTCTACGGTGCCTTCCGCGAAGGACAGCCGTCGCCGCTGCCCGAACTGGACGTGCAATACGGTGACTTCTCCTCGTGGCAGCGCGCCTGGCTGGGGAGTGGCGCGCTCCAGCGGCAATTGGACTGGTGGCGTCAGCAGCTCGAAGGAGCCCCTCCGGTCCTCTCGATTCCCACGGACCGGCCGCTGCCCGCGGTGCAGACGTTCCGGGGCGCGAATCTCCCAGTGAGCCTCCCACCGGAGCTGTCCTCAGGCGTGAAGGCGCTGGCGCAGCGGCATGGCGCGACGCCGTTCATGGTGCTGCTGGCGGGCTTCCAGGCCTTGTTGGCCCGGTACTCGGGGCAGGACGACCTGGTGGTGGGAACGCCTGTCGCCGGACGCAACCGGGCGGAGACGGAGGGGCTCATCGGCTTCTTCGTCAACACCCTGGCGTTGCGGGCACGTCCGTCCGCGGAGAAGCCGTTCCTCACGCTGCTCCGCGAGGTGAAGGACGCGGCGCTGGGCGCCTACGCGCATCAGGACGTTCCCTTCGAGCAGCTCGTGGAAGAGCTCCAGCCGGAGCGCACCCTCAGCCACTCGCCGCTGTTCCAGGTGATGTTCTCCCTGCAGAACACGCCTGTGCCGGAGGCGCTCGTGCCCGGGCTGTCGATGAGCGCGATGGACACGGAGATCGGCGCCGCGAAGTTCTTCCTGACGCTGGCGTTGGAGGACCTGCCGGAAGGCTTCTCCGGCGTCTTCGAATACAACGCGGACCTCTTCGAGACGGCCACCATCCAGGGCATGGCCGCGCACTGGCTCACGCTGTTGGCGGCTGCCGTGGCCTCCCCGGACCGCCGCTTGTCCGAGCTGCCGCTGCTCTCTCCTCAGGAGCGGCACCAGCTCCTGGTCGAATGGAACGACACCGCGGCGGAGTATCCGCGCGATACGCCCGTGCACGTGCAGTTGGCGAACCTCGCGACGCGCATGCCGGAGACGGTGGCGATCGCGTGGGAGGGTGGGCAGCTCACCTTCGCGGAGTTGATGGCGCGCAGCCAGGTGCTGGCGGCGCATTTGCGGCGGCTGGGGGTGGGCCCCGAGGTCCGAGTGGGCCTCTGCGCGCGCCGCTCGCCGGAGCTGGTGGTGGGGCTGCTCGCCATCCTGGAGGCCGGTGGGGCCTGGGTGCCGCTGGAGCCGGAGGCTCCCCGTGAGCGACTGGCGCGCATCCTGGAGGACACGGCGCCCGCGGTGCTGCTCACCCAGCGGGCGCTGCGGGACGTGGTGCCCGGGGCCTCGACGCCCGTGGTGTTGCTCGAGGATGACCTTGGGGCAGTCGCCGCGGAGCCTGGGCGTGCGAGCGCGGTGGCGGACAACGCCGCCTACGTCCTCTTCACCTCGGGGTCCACGGGACGTCCCAAGGGCGTGCTCGTCTCCCACCGCGCATTGGCACGACACACGGCGTGGTTCATCGCCGCGTTGAAGCTGGGCACGGGAGACCGGGTGTTGCAGAAGGCCTCTGCTGGCTTCGACGCCTCGGTGCCCGAGCTGCTGGCCACGCTGGTCTCCGGTGCGCGGCTGGTCATCGCACCGCCCGATGCCGAGAGCGACACCGAGGTGCTGCTGGCCGCGTTGGAATGCCTGCAGGTCACGGTGCTCCAGTTGGTTCCGTCACAGCTGCGCGTCTTGTTGGCGCATGAAGGTGTGGCGCGAGCCTCGGGCCTGAGGGTGCTGGTGTCCGGGGGCGAGGCGCTTCCGGTGGAGCTCGTTCACCAGGCCCGGGCGCGGCTGCCGTCCACGACCGTCATCAATGCGTACGGACCCACCGAGACCACGGTCGATGCCACGGCGTGGCTGGGCGGCGACCTGGGCGAAGGCTCCTTCGCGCCCATTGGCCGGCCCATCGCGAACACCCAGGCCTACGTCCTGGATGCACAGGGCCAGCCAGTCCCCGTAGGCGTGCCGGGCGAACTCTTCGTCGGTGGAGATGGCCTGGCTCGCGGCTACGTGGGCCGGCCGGACCTGACGGCGGAGCGCTTCGTGCCGGACGCCTTTGGACGTGCGCCGGGCGCCCGGCTCTACCGCACGGGTGACCAGGTACGATGGCGCTCGGGAGGCTCGCTGGAGTTCCTGGGCCGCGTGGACACGCAGGTGAAGGTGCGGGGGCACCGCGTCGAACCCGGCGAGGTGGAAGCGGTGCTGGCGGAGCACCCGGCCGTCCACGTCGCCGTGGTGGTGGCGCGGAAGGATGCTTTGGATGAGACGCGGCTCGTGGCCTACGTGGTGCCAGGGGATGCGTCAGGAACCTTGGAGGCCGCGGCGCTGCGGGCCTTCCTGGCGGAGCGTCTGCCTCCGGCGATGGTTCCATCGTGGTTCGTCGCCTTGGAGTCGCTGCCGCTGCTCTCCAGCGGGAAGGTGGACCGCAAGGCGCTGCCTGCACCGGACGTGGACGTCAGCGAGCGACAGTACGTCGCACCGCGCACCTCGACGGAAGAGCTGCTCTGCGGATTCTTCAGCCGGGTGCTGGGCGTTGAGCGCGTGGGCATCCACGACGGATTCTTCGAACTGGGGGGCCACTCGCTCCTCGCGACGCAGTTCGTCTCGAGGGTGCGTTCGGCGTTCCGGGTGGAGCTCGCGCTGCGGGAGTTGTTCGAGGCGCCCACGGTGGCGGAGCTGGCGCGTCGCATCGATCAGGCGAAGCGGTCTGGGGCCGAGCTGCCGGTGCTCCGAAGTCCAGCGGTGCCTCGCGCCCGTGAGCTGCCTTTGTCGTTCGCGCAGCAGCGACTGTGGTTCCTGGATCAGCTCCAGCCGGGGAGCGCGTTCTACAACGTGTCCGCGGTGGTGAAGCTGACGGGGCCGTTGGACCCGCGCGCGCTGGAGTGGAGCTTCGAGGAGCTGGTGCGCCGCCATGAGCCCCTGCGGACGACCTTCCGCGCCGAGGGTGGAACCCCGGTGCAGGTCATCTCGGCCGAGCCGACGCTTGCCTTCGCCGTGGTGTCCCTGGAAGCGCTGGAGGACGCCGAGCGTGATGCCGCCGCGAAGCGCTGGGCTGAAGAGGAAGCCCAGCGGCCCTTCGACCTGAAGAAGGGGCCGCTGCTGCGGGCCACGCTGCTACGGCTGCGGGAGCGGGAGTACGTGCTGGTGCTGGTGATGCACCACATCGTGTCGGACGAATGGTCCATGGGCATCCTCGTGCGCGAGGTGGCCGCGCTCTACGAGTCGCTCTCCCAGGGACAGCGCTCCTCGTTGCCGGACCTTCCGCTCCAGTACGGCGATTACGCCGTCTGGCAGCACGCGTGGCTGGCAGACGCCGTGTTGGAGGCGCAGCTCGGATACTGGCGACAGCAGCTCGCTGGAGCGCCGAGTGCGCTGGAGCTGCCCACGGACAAGCCTCGCCCGGCGACGCAGACGTTCCGTGGGGGCATGCAGGAGGTGATCTGGCCCTCCGAGCGATGGGCCGCGGTGAAGGCGCTCGGGCAGAGGGAGGGCGCGACACCGTTCATGGTGCTGCTCGCGGCCTTTCAGGCGGTGCTGTCGCGCTACTCGGGCCAGGATGACGTGAGCGTGGGCTCGCCCATCGCGGGCCGCACGCGCGAGGAGACGGAGGGGCTGATTGGCTTCTTCGTCAACACGTTGGTGCTGCGGACAAAGGTGTCCCCGGGGTTGAGCTTCCGGGAGTTGTTGGCACAGGTCCGCGAAGTGACGCTGGGGGCGTATGCGCACCAGGACGTGCCGTTCGAGAAGCTGGTGGAGGAGCTTCATCCCGAGCGTGACCTGAGCCGGAGCCCGTTGTTCCAGGTGACGCTGACGCTGCAGAACACGCCCTTCTCCGAGGTCAAACTGCGGGAGTTGACGCTGACGGGCGTCGACGCCGAGGAGAAGACCTCGAAGTTCGATTTGTCGCTGCTCGCGGAAGAGGTGCCGCACGGGTTCTCCGTGGCGGTGAACTACAACAGCGACCTGTTCGAGGCCGCGACGATGGAACGGCTGCTGGGGCACCTGCGGGTGTTCCTGGACGCCGCTGTGAGCGCGCCAGAGACGCGGCTGCTCGATTTGCCGCTGATGGGCAGTGAAGAGCAACAGCGCTTGGTGAAGGCGTGGAGCGGGACGACGTCGGCATTCCCGCGCGATGCCAGCCTGAGTGCGCTCTTCGAGGAGCAGGCGCAGCGGACGCCGGACGCGGTGGCGGTGGAGTACGAGGACGAGCGGCTGACGTACGCGGAGCTGAACCGACGCGCCAACCAGTTGGCACACCACCTGA
>NZ_JAAIYB010000517.1 GCF_010894475.1 Myxococcus vastator | reverse complement strand
GCCGTGCACCATGAACACCGCGCGCGTCGCCCGCGCCGGCCGCCACGCCCCGTCCTCCCGCACCACCCGGTGCAGGGTGACGACGTCATACCGCGACGGCCCCACCTGCAGGCGGTAGCGGTAGTGGGCCACGTCGCCGAACAACGCCACCCGCTCACCGCCTCCCAGATTGCTGGAACCCAGGAACGCGGCGCTGGCCTGCGCCCCCTCCGCCAGCGCCACGCCCTGGAGCGCCGCGGCCCGTGAGACAGCCTGTCGCATGTCATCAGAAGGGGCCGCTTCGGCGGTTCGAGCCAACGACAGACATGCCAACGAGACACAGAGGAAGAACACGGAACGCATACAGACCTCGGATCGGCTGAAGATGTTCGGGGAGTCGAATGACGTGTCGCCCCCCGAGCAGAATTCACGCCAATCATCAAACCCCTGTAACTCCTGGAGTGTTCTCCAGGCAGGGACTTCATGGGTGAACGCCACTGTGGATCGAACCTCTGACATCCCCTGCCAGGTGGGGTACTTCGGCGCGTGCTTCATCACTGAAGCCCGCGCATCACCGGTGCGGCTTCCGGGGCGTCACGAGGAACCCGGCAGGGATTGAGAGGCTTGGGTGACGAGCGCGCGCAAATGACCACAGGCGACCAGAACGGGCAAGAGCGGATTGGCGCTCCAGTACGGGAGGACTGACGGGGTCCGAACGGCACCAGGTGACGTGGGAGGGGTGCTGAACACACGCGCCCATGGGGCTCTCGCCACCCTCCTGGGTGGGGGCGCACATGAAAGCCAGACTTCAACGCGAGGCGGCCCATGGTCGAGCAGCGGTTCCAGCGCAATCTGGGCGTGGTGGATGCGGAGACGCTGGACAAACTGTCACGCACGCATGTGTTGGTGGCGGGCGTGGGCGGCGCGGGAGGCCAGTGCGCGGTGGACCTGGCGCGGCTGGGGTTCGGCGGCGTGACGCTGGCGGACTTCGACGTCTACGAGCGCCACAACATGAACCGGCAGGTGGGCTGCTTCGAGAGCACGCTGGGCCGCGCCAAGGTGGAGGTGGTGGGGCGGATGTGCCGGGACATCCACCCGGCCCTGCGGCTGCGGGAGGTGCTGGAGGGCATCACCGCGGCCAACGTGGAGGACGTGCTTGGCGGAGGCGGGGCGCTGGGCCCGGTGGACTACGTGGTGGAGGTCATCGACATCGCGGGAGCGTGTGAGAAGCAGGTGCTCCACCGCGCCTGCCGTCAGCGTGGGGTGCCGGTGATGACGGGGCTGATGTTGGGCTTTGGCGCGGCGCTGCACGTCTTCCAGCCGGACGCGCCGCTGTACGAAGCGCTCTACCTCCTGCCGGATGGGCGCATCGACCTGCCGGCCATCATCCCCCACCTGGGCAGCTACATGCTCCGCGAGTACATGGACGCGTGCTACCAGGGCCGGGGCCACGCGCCCACCTGCGTGGTGGGCGCGACGAGCGCGGCGGGGATGATGGTGACGGAGTTGACGCGCGCGGTGATGTGGGGACCCCGGTCCATGGTGTCGTGGCCGGAGTACCTCTACGTGGACTTCTTCGACCACCGCTTCGTGCGGGGCACCGCCGCCCAGGCTCACACCACGCCGCGTGAGCGGGCCTCCTCGATGACCTTCACGCCGTCCACGCCCAGGCTCTTGCCCAGGTAGGGGGCGACGAGGTCGGCGTGCTTGTGCACGCGGTGGAAGGCCTCGTCGAAGGTGCGCGTCACCAGGTTGATGCCGGAGATGATGACCCGCTGCAGGTTGTATTGCAGGTCATTGCCTTCGACGATGGCGTGAATCTCCGTGAAGAGCGGGCGCGCGTCCGAATGGAAGGTGGACAGGTTGCGCCGCTGCTCCGAGTTGGGCACGGACGACTTCGGTGAGAGGCTGGCGACGAGGACCAGCGGGTGCCGGAGCTGCTCGTGCGCGCCCTTCATCTGCTGGAAGACGGTGTGGATTTCTTCCTGACTGGGTGGCGCCTCCCATCGGAGGAAGAACACTCTGCCGATGATGGCGGTCTTGTAGACGGATGTGGCCATGATGTCCCCCTGCTGCTGCTTCGGTGATTCCACCGGGAAATCCCGGTGCCCCTTCGCCAGGAACGAACGGCGGCGCCTGGCGGTCTGCGCACCCATTGGCGCGCGTCCGGGCAGCAGACGGAATCAGACTGGAGGGCGGACATCCGCGGCCCGACATTGCCCCGCCGGGCCGCGAGGTGTCCGGCCCCCGACGAAGCGGGGCCGGCGGGGTGCGTCAGTTGCCGGTGAGGGTGATCTGCTCACCCGGCGCGGCGGCGACTTCCTCGGCGGTGAAGAGGATGGGCCGCCACTGCTTCTGGGAGAACAGCCGCGTCTGGTCCGCGTAGTACGGCGAGGCCGGGTTGCTGGACTCGCTGTAGGTCAGCAGGGCGCTGGCCTGCACGCCGGTGGGCGTGAACTCCATGGCCATGATGAAGCTGCTGCCGTTGTTGATGACGTAGCCGCCGTTGGCCAGGGCCGTGCGCGAGTTGACCACCTGGCGCGTGGCGGTGCCCACCTCGGCGTTGGGCGTGGTGGACTTCAGCGTGCCGAAGCTGACGATGTTGGCCGCGCCGTCGTAGTTGCCGCCGCCGTGGATGGGGATGCGCTCGCCGCTCACGCGGGGGGTGAACTGCGCCTGACCCAGCGGGAGGTCCAGCGCCAGGCCCGCGCGCGTCAGCGTGTCCACGGCCTGGGCCAGCTTCGTCAGGACGGGGTCCGCGCCCTGGGCGGGCGCGGGCGCCAGCGTGTGGGGCGTGGCGATGGGGTTGGCCGGGTCGAAGGGCGTGGCGTACAGCGCCGGGCTCGCCTGCAGCTCGCTCATGGTGAACGCGCCCGCGAACTCGCGCCAGACGATGGCGCCCACGCTGTCCACGTCATAGCGACGGTCCCACTGGGCAATCAGCGCGCACGCCTGGCTGATGTCCACGGTGCCCGTGCCGTAGGGCACCGTCGTCTGGCCGGTGCAGCGGGCCACCACGTCGTCGATGAGCAGCTCGGCGACCATTCCGCGGTTGTTGAGGATGGCGTCCTGCAGCTCGGTGCGGGTGAAGAGGCCGTCCGCGCCGGACGCGCCCCCTTCGACCTGTTCGGTGAGCATGACGGCGTTGAGGCGCGTGCGCGGCGTCTGGGGCACGTCCTCCAGGCCGTGCAGGGGCGAGAAGCCCTTGAGCGGCGCGGCGGGGTTGGCCAGCCAGTAGCTGTCATTGGCGTTGAAGACGAAGTCGGTGCGGTCCAGCTGGGGCACCTTGCTGAAGGGCACCAGGCCCGGGCTGCGGGCGCCGGCCTCGTCCTGCCACTCGTTCTGGCTGTTGCTGCCGTCGAGCAGCACCAGGCCCATCTGCTGCCAGATGGCGGTGGTGGCCAGGTCCGCGCCCTGGCGGGCGGCGTTCCAGGTGGCCAGCGCCACGGGCGACAGGTTCGGCGTGGGGGTGGCGTCCGTGTACCAGGTGTTGCCGGCGCGGTCGGCCGCCATGGTGTTGACCCAGGGGATGCCCTGCTCGCGCGCGTAGACGGCCTTGAACTCAGCCAGGCTGCCGGCCTGGTTCATGCCCATGAACTGCGCCAGCAGGGTGTCGTTCTCCAGGTTGGCGTCCCGGTAGGTGAGCGCGGACGCCTCGGTCCACTCCGCGACGCCGGGGATGGAGATGATGGGGCCGTAGTGGCTGCTGTACATGCGGCGGGTGACGTTGACGAGCGTGCCGTTGTCGAGCAGGACGAGGATGGTGATGTCCTTCCAGGTCATCTCCCGCTCTTCGTCGTCGTAGTAGTACGAGGTCGGCTTGCCCGGCACCAGGCGCAGCCCGTACAGCGTCATGCGCTGGCCGGAGGAGAAGGTGTGCGTCCAGGCCACGTCGTTGTTGAAGCCGATGAGGACCGCGGGCACGCCCAGCAGGCCCACGCCGTAGATGTCCAGCTCGCCGGGGACGGTGAGGTGGCTCTCCCACAGCTTGAGCTCGCCTTCCCAGGGGAAGTGCGGGTTGGCCACCACCATGCCGTGGCCGGTGGCGGAGCGGTCGCGGCCAATGGCCCAGCCGTTGCTGCCCACCTGGTGCAGCTCGGGCCGCTGGACCTTGACGTGGTCGCGGTCCGGCGTGCCGATGGCGGTCGCCGTCACGTTGGGCGGCGTGGCCGCGGCGAGGGCGAGGGCGACCTGGTAGCTGCTGCCCGTCAGCGCCGCGCTAAAGGCGTAGGCCAGCAGGTCCACCTCGGAGATGGGCCGCACCCACCTGGCGCCGGTGCAGGGCGCGGGGAGCTGATCCTTGGGCGTCTCCTCGAGGTAGCGGTTGAAGCCGGCCGCGTAGCCCTTGAGCATGGCCTGGACGTTGGCGGGCTGCGCGCTGAAGCGCTCCGTGGCGCGCGCGTGGAGGCCCAGCGAGCGGTAGGCGAAGTCGCTGCCCGCGTAGGTGCTGCCGGGGCCCTGGCCCAGGAAGCGGGCGCGCTCACCGCGCACCTTGAGGATCTGATCCGCGAGGATACAGACGTGGTCCTGGGCGAAGGCATAGCCGTTGCCGTACGCCACGCTGCCCAGGTCCTTGCCGGTGATGTGGGGGACGCCGTGGGCGGTGCGGCGGATGGTGGCTTCGTAGGTGGGCGTCTGGGCCGGAGGCGTCCCGTCGCCGTCGTCTTCGTCACCACACGCGGTGCTGAACAGCAGGCTCATGCCTGCGAGAAGGGAGAACTGCCAGCGGGTGCTCCGCGTACGGCGGAGCACACCGCGCCGGAGGGGCGAGGGAGATTTGGGTTGCATGACAGTCGTCGAGCGTAGGGAGCGGCTGATCACACCGTCAAAATGTTTCTGAAACTGGATTGATTTCTCACACCGCCGGGTACAACGCAGTGTGGCAAGAACGAGCTTCCGGCCGAGCGGGAGGGGTGTGGTAGGAAATCGCGCATATGCCGACCGAGCCGTCCCGTGCCCGCCGCCCGCGCCGTCACTTCTCGATGATTCGCACGTTCGTGCTCGCTGACTTCGTGACGCTGGGCAACGGCTTCGCGGGCGCGGGCGCCATCCTCTCCTCCATGCAGTACCTGGCTTCAGGGGACGTGGGCTGGCTGTGGGTGGCCTTCGGCCTGATGCCGGTGGCGCTGGTGATGGACGTCATGGACGGGCGCATCGCGCGCTGGCGCTTCAAGAAGTCGCCGCTGGGCGCGGACCTGGACTCACTGGCGGACGTCATCTCCTTCGGCATGGCGCCGGCGGCGCTGGCCTTCGCGGTGGGGATGCGCGGCTCACTGGACGTGGCGGCGCTCCTCTACTTCGTGGCGTGTGGCATCAGCCGGCTGGCGCGCTTCAACGTCACGTCGACGGACCTGTCGGACGAGACGGGGAAGGTGAAGTACTTCGAGGGGACCCCCATTCCCACCAGCCTGGCGCTGGTGATGGTGATGGCCGCGGCGCTGTGGGCGGGGCGCATCGGTCCAGACCTGTGGGGCGGTGTGTGGCACCTGGGGCCGTTGGTGCTGCACCCGTTGGCGCTGATGTTCGTGGCCAGCGGAAGCGCGATGATCAGCAAGACATTGCGCATTCCGAAGATTTGATACCGGACACCCACCCACC
>NZ_JAAIYB010000516.1 GCF_010894475.1 Myxococcus vastator | reverse complement strand
CCCCGAGGCGCTCCTCCCCTCTCCCCTCCTCGCCCTTCCCGCACTTCCCACCACCACCAACGGCAAGGTCGACCGTCGCGCCCTCGCCTCTCTTCCTCTCCCCGCCTCTTCCTCCGACGCGCCCTTCGAAGCGCCCACCGGCCCTCTCGAAGTCGCCCTCGCACAGCTCTTCTGCCAGGTCCTCGGCCTCGCCTCCCTCTCACGCCACGACGACTTCTTCTCCCTCGGTGGCCACTCCCTCAGCGCCACTCGCCTCGTCGCCCGCATCCGCTCTTCTCTCCGCGTCGACCTTCCCCTCTCCTCCTTCTTCTCCGCTCCCTCCGTCGCTTCTCTCGCCCACGTAGTCGAAGGGTTGGCCGGCACCGGCAAGTCGCTCCTGCCCGCCCCCACCCCCAGGGCCGAGGCCGCGCCGGTGCTCTCCTCCACGCAGGAGCGCTTGTGGTTCATCCAGCAGCTCCAGCCCCACTCTTCCGCCTACCACATCCCCGAGGCCGCTCTCCTTCACGGCCCTCTCGACGTCTCGGCCCTCGAGTCCGCACTCCGCTGGCTCCTCTCTCGCCATGCCGTCCTCCGGCTCGCCGTCCCCTCTGACGAAGGGCGCCCTGCTCCCTTCCTCCTCGACGTCCCGGCACGCGTCCTGACCGTGGAGTCGCTCTCCGACGCGCCGCATACGCTGGAGGAGCGGCTGCACCTCGAAGCCGAGCGCGTCTTCTCCATGGCGGAGGGCCCGCTCTACCGCTTCCACCTGTGGCGGCTCTCCCCTGAGCGGCACGCGCTGCTGCTCGTGTTCCATCACCTGCTGGTGGATGAGCTGGCCCTCTCCGTGCTGGTGCGTGAGCTGGGTGAGGCCTACCGCTCCTTCCAACAAGGTGCGTCTCCCGCGCTGCCGCCCGTGACGTTGGACTGGGCAGATGTCGCCGTCTGGCAACGAACCGAGGCCGTGCGCGCGCACGAAGATGCGCAGCTTGCCTACTGGACCCGCCAGCTCGCGGATGCGCCACGGCTGCTCTCGCTTCCCACGGACAAGCCTCGCCCCTCCGTGCTGTCGAGCCAGGGACGAGTGACCGCGCAGCGGCCCCTGGCACCCGAGCTGTCGGCGGCCCTTCACGACTTCTGCCGCCAGCAAGGCGTGACACCGTTCATGGTGCTCTACGCGGCCTTCGCGGCGCTGCTCCACCGTTACTCGGGCCAGCCCGAAGTCTGTGTGGGAACCCCGATGGCGGGGCGTACCCACCCGGCCACCGAGGACGTCGTCGGCCTCTTCGTCAACACGGTGGTGCTGCGCACGCACGCTCAGCCGGAGGACTCCTTCGCGTCCCTGCTCGCGCGGGTCCGGACCACCGTGCTCGAAAGCATCGCCCACCAGGACGCCCCTTTCGAGCGAGTGGTGCAGTCCCTGGAGGTGCAGCGCAGTCCGCGCCACTCCCCGCTCTTCCAGGTGATGTTCGGGTTGATTCGCGCCGGACACGGCCTGGCGGAAGCACTGCCTGGACTCCACGGACGCGCCCTGTGGCCGGAGCTGTCCACGAGCCAGTTCGACCTGTCGGTCGTGCTGACCGAGGCGCCGGAGGGGTTCTCACTCGCCGCCAGCTACAGCACCGACCTGTTCGAGGCCGACACCGTCGAGCGCATGCAACGCCATTACGCGCGCCTGCTCGAACATGCGCTCCAGTCGCCGTCCTCTCGGCTGGACAGCCTGCGCATGGCGCTCGACAGCGAGCGCGAGCAGTTGCTGCGGAACTGGAACGACACGCAGCGGGGGTTTGCGTGGGAAGGCGCTTTGCACGAGCGCTTCGAGACGTGGGCCGCCCGGACACCGGACGCGCTGGCCGTCGTCGATGGCCGGCAGGCGCTCACCTATGACGCGCTCAATCGCCGAGCAAACCAGGTGGCCTGGGCCCTGCGAGCCCGCGGCGTCGCTCCCGAAGTCCGTGTGGCCCTCATCCTGGAGCGCGGGGTGGACCTGGCCACGGGCGTGCTCGGCATCCTGAAAGCAGGTGGGGCCTATGTTCCCGTGGACGCGGCCTATCCGCGCGAACGAATCGCGCGCGTGCTCCAGGACAGCGGAGTCCAGCTTGCGCTGACGCAATCCTCGCTGCTCGCGTCCGTCGAGCCACTCGGCGTCCCCACCCTGTGCGTGGACGCCATGGCGGACCTGCCAGCGCGGGGTGACACCCACCCGCCTCGCGTCACCGTGCCGGAGCAGCTGGCCTACGTCATCTACACCTCCGGAAGCACCGGCCAGCCCAAGGGCATCATGGTGCAGCACGGTTCGATGATGAACCTGCGGGCAGCGCTGGCGGAGTCCGCCTACGCCGGTACGACAGGCCCGCTGCGCGTCAGCCTCAACGCTTCGATTTCGTTCGACGCCTCGGTTCAGCAACTGGTGCAACTGGCGGACGGGCACACGCTCTGCGTCGTTCCGCAAGGCGTCCGGGACGACGTTTCGAAGCTGTGCGCATGGCTGGAGGAACAGCGTGTCGACGTCTTCGATTGCGTCCCCTCGCACCTGCGGCTGCTGCTGGACGAGGGCCTGGGTGGGCGTCACCCGCTGCGCGTGCTCGTGGGCGGCGAAGCCGTGGACGAGGTGCTGTGGGAGCGGCTCGTCCGCCATCCGGGCCTCACCTGCTTCAACGTGTACGGCCCCACCGAGTGCACGGTGGACGTCACCGCGCATCCCATCGGCGCCGGGCGCCCCTCCATCGGACGGCCGTTCGCCAACGTGCGCATGTACGTCCTCGATGCGCACCTGGAACCCGTGCCGCTGGGCCTTCCGGGCGAGCTGTACATCGCGGGAGCGAGCCTGGCGCGTGGCTACCTGGGCCAGCCGGCACTCACCGCCGAGCGCTTCATTCCCAACCCCTTCGGCACCACGCCCGGCGAGCGGCTCTACCGCACGGGTGACCAGGTCCGGTGGCTGGCCCATGGAACGCTGGAGTACCTGGGCCGCATCGACACGCAGGTGAAGGTGCGGGGCTTCCGCATCGAGCTGGCGGAGGTGGAAACAGCACTCCTCTCAGCCCCCGGCGTGCGCGCCGCGGTGGCCCTGGTACGGGAGGAGGCCCCGGGGGACTCGCGACTGGTCGCCTACGTGGTGCCCCAGTCCGTTCACGCCTCCACGCAAGAACTGGCGTCCCTTCGGGCGCACCTGAAGCAACTGCTGCCGGCGCACATGGTGCCCTCCGCCATCCTCGCGGTGGAGGCACTCCCCACCACCCCCAGTGGCAAGGTGGACCGTGGAGCCCTGGCGGCGCTGGCCTCGCGCACGGTGGAGTCAGCGCCTGGCGGTGAGCCTCCGCGGGGCCCGGTGGAAGAGCTGCTGGCGCAGGTGTTCTGCCAGGTGCTCGGTGTCACGTCGGTCGCCCGAGACGATGACTTCTTCAGCCTGGGAGGACATTCGCTCAGCGCCACGCGGCTGATGGCCCGGGTCCGGCAGTCCTTCGGCGCGGTGCTGCCACTCACGGCCCTGTTCGCATCGCCGAGCGTGGCCGGGCTCGCGCGGGAGCTGGCTCGGGTCCAGGACACCACGGGGCTCGCGTTGCCGGCGCCCGAGCGTCGTCTAAATGGCGAGCGTGCGGTGCTCTCGTCCTCGCAGGAGCGGATGTGGCTCCTGCACCGGTTGCAGCCCGATTCCAGCGCCTATCACCTGCCCGAGGCCCTGGAACTCAGAGGGGCTCTGGACGTCGCGGCGCTGGAAGCTTCGCTCCACTGGTTGGTCTCACGGCATGCCGTGTTGCGGCTGGTCGTGCCCGCCTCTTCCGACGGGAACCCTGCGCCGAGGCTCATCACCGTTCCGGAGCGCGTGCTGGAGGTGAAGACGCTGGAGCTCGCGCCGGAGGCACTCGAACAGTGCTTGCAGCAGGAGGCCGAGCGCCCGTTCTCCATGGACGAGGGGCCGCTGTTCCGCTTCCACCTGTGGCGGTGCTCCGCTGAGCATCACGTCCTGTTGCTCGTCTTCCACCACCTGCTGATTGATGGGCACAGCCTTTCCCTGCTGCTGAACGAACTGGCGGAGGCGTACCCGTCCTTCCTCCAGGGAGGGGCTCCCGCGGCTCCACGCGTCGCACTGGACAACGCGGACGTCGCCACCTGGCAGCGCACCGAGCCACTGCGCGCGCATGAAGATGCACACCTGACGTACTGGATGCGCCAGCTCGCCGATGCGCCGCGGCTGCTTCAGCTTCCCACGGACACACCGCGTCCCGCCGCGCTCACGGGCAAGGGTGGACTCGTTTCGGGTCTCCGTCTTCCGGCCGAGCTGGATGGAACGCTGCGCGCCTTCTGCCGCGAGCACGGGGTGACGCCTTTCATGGCGCTCCAGGCCGCCTTCGCCGGACTGCTGCACCGCTACTCCGGACAGGAGGATGTCTGCGTTGGCGTCCCTGTCTCCGGGCGCACGCATCCTGCTACCGAGGACGTCGTCGGGCTCTTCGTCAACACCGTCGTCCTTCGCACCCGCTTCCTCTCCGACGACTCCTTCTCCGCCCTCCTCTCACGCACGCGCGCGACGGCGCTCGACGCCTTCTCTCACCAGGACGCTCCCTTCGAGCGCGTCGTCCACGCCCTCGGCGTTCAGCGCAGCCCCAGCCACGCGCCGCTCGTCCAGGTCGCCTTCGTCTGGAATCGCGCGGGCGCTCCGCTTCACCTTGGGGACATTTCCGCTCGTCCGCTTTCCGTTCTGTCTTCCAGCGCGAAGCTGGATCTCGCGCTGATGGTGCGCGAGGACTCGCAGGGCTTTGAGCTCGCCGCGGAGTACAGCAGTGACTTGTACGAAGCGGGCAGCGTGGAGCGGATGCTGGGGCACTACCTGCGGCTGCTCGAAAGCGCGCTCGCCGCGCCTCTGGCGCCCTTGGCTTCGCACTCGCTGCTCTCCGCCGAGGAGCGCCAGCAGGTGCTGCACGGCTTCAATGCCACCGAGCGGGCCTTCGACTCCCTCGCCACCTTCGTCTCCCTCTGGGACGCCCAGGTGGCGCGGACGCCTGAGGCCACCGCGTTGCTCGTCGCTGACTCCGACGTGGCCCTCACCTACCAGCAGCTCGACGCTCGCGCCTCCGCCCTCGCGGGCCACCTCGCCGCCCTTGGCGCCGGGCCCGAGTCCGTCGTCGCCGTCTGCGTCGAGCGCTCCGCTTCGCTCCTCGTCTCGCTTCTCGCCGTCCTCAAGGCGGGCGCCGCCTACCTCCCCCTGGAGCCTTCACACCCCGAGGCGCGCAGGGCTTCTCTCATTCAGCAGGCGGGGGCACGCCTCGTCGTCGCTTCGCACGGCCTCTTCTCCCAGCCCCTGTCTGCCGCGCGCCTCGTCTCGCCGGACGCTCTCGGCACCGACTCCGCCGCCACTCCGCAGGCGCAGCGCCTTGCGTCCGACGCCTACGGCCTCGACTCCGCGCCGCTTCGCCCGGCCTCGCCTCACCACCTCGCCCTCGTCCTCTTCACCTCCGGCACCACCGGCCACCCCAAGGCCGTCGAAGTCTCTCACCGCAACCTCTCTCACCTCTTCGACGCCGCCGACTCCCTCTACCCCTCTCGCCCCGGCGACTGCACCCTCGCCGCCGCCTCCCTCGCCTTCGACGTCCACCTCCTCGAGT
>NZ_JAAIYB010000515.1 GCF_010894475.1 Myxococcus vastator | reverse complement strand
ACCCGGTACCGCGGCGGGCACCCCTTCGCCGGGCCTCCCGGGCGGCTCCGAAACCAGGACGGCCCCCGCCTGGAACGCCCCCGGAGCGGAGGGCGGCCGTGCGGACGGGGCCCCCACCCACGCGGCGGGCCCGTCCCGGTCCGCGCAAGAAGCCACGCCGGGCCCCCGTGCCCCCGGGAAACCGGCGCACGCCCCCAGCGCGACGGCCCTGCACGCGGCCCGGCAGGCCCTGGCGCGGGGCCACTGGCGCGAGGCGGCCCAGCACCTGGGCGCGCTGGACTCCGACGCGGACACCGCCGCCCTGGCGGTTCGCGCGCTGGCGAACCTGGACGCCGCCGCCGCCGTCTACGCCTGCACCGAAGCCGCCACCCGGCACCCGTTGGTGCCAGGACTGCGCTACCTGGAAGCCCTGCTGCTGCTGGGACAGGGACGCACGGCGGACGCGGAGCGCGCCGTCCGGCAGGCGCTGTATCTGGAGCCCACACTCATCGTGGCGTGGCTCATCCTCGGGCGCGTGCTACGCAGGCACGGCGACACGTCCGGCGCCATGAAGGCCTGGCGCGAAGCGGAGCAATTGTGCGACGCCCTGCCTCCGGACGCGCCCGTCTCCCACGCGGACGGCGAGAGCGCCAGCAGGCTGGCGGAGGTGGCGCGTGGAGAGCGGTCCCGCATGGAGGCAGCCCTGGCTGCCGGTGAGGAGCTGAGCTGATGCCGGGTTCCGGCAAAATCGACTGGGACGCCACACGCGCGCGGCTGGCGCGGCTGGCCAACCTGGAGAAGGAACAGGGCACCTTGTCCTCCGAGGAGGCCGCGGCGCTGCTGGAGAAGCGCGCCCGGGCGCTCTCGCGCGAGCCCCGTCCCCAGGTCGACCCTGGCACGCTGCGCGAGGTGGTCCGCTTCAAGGCCGCCGGCCAGCGCTACGCCCTGGAGTCCCGCTTCGTGCTGGAGGTGGTGCGCGCGCCGGAGCTGGTGACGCTGCCAGGCGCGCCCCCCGTGCTGCGCGGCCTCACCCTGATGCATGGCGAGGTGCTGCCCGTGGTGGAGCTGGCGCCGCTCTTCGGACGCGCGCCTTCGGACACCGCGGGCCCGCTGCTCGTGGTGGGCGTGGGGCGGGCGGAGCTGGGCGTGCGCACCGAGGAAGTGGAGGAAGTCACCGTGCTGGCGGGCAGCGAGCTGCTGGCGCCGCCCACGTCCCTGAACGACGCGGCCGGACACCTCGTGTCCGCGGCCGACAGGGATGGCACCCTGGTGCTGGAGGGAGAGGCGCTCCTGGGTGACAGTCGCCTCATGTTCGATTTGTCCGGCGAAGGAGCAGTATGAGCATCGGGAACCGCATCGCGTTCGGCTTCGGACTGTCGCTACTGATGTTGCTCATCGTGGCGGGTGTGTCCTTCCAGGGCGCCAATCAGCTCACGACGAGCACCGCGGGCCTGCTGATGGCCCATGAGAACTTCCGCGTCATCCGCGAGGTCCGCGCGCTGCTGATGGACGCCGAGTCCGGCCAGCGCGGCTTCATCCTCACGGGGGACGAGGCCTACCTGGGGCCCTACCAGGAGGCGACGGCGGCGCTCCAGGAAGACCTGGCCCGCCTGCGCGACGCCATGACGGACCATGTCGCCCAGCGGGCGCGCCTGAACCGGCTGGAGCCCATCGTCGCCCAGCGGCTGAAACAGTTGGAGGAGGGCATCCGCCTGCGCCGCGTGGAGGGACTGGAGGCCGGAGCGAAGTTCGTCCAGGCCGGCCAGGGCCGGGCGGCCATGCTCCTGGTCAAGCAGGTCATCGCCGAGATGCTGGTGGCGGAGCAGGAGCGCTGGGACGAGCACGCCACCGCGGCCCGGGACATGGCCCAGCGCATCCTCTGGGTGCTGGGCATCGGCACGCTGCTGGGCGTGCTCATCGTCGGCGGCGGCAGCTACCTCATCACCCGCGGCATCACCACGCCGCTGCGCGCGCTCATGGTGGGCGCCGAGCAACTGGGGCGCGGGAAGCTGGAGCACCGCATCGAGGTAAAGGGCCAGGACGAGACGGCCCAGCTGGCGCGCGCGTTCAACGACATGGCGGAGAAGCGCCAGCAGAACGAGGTCCAGCTGGAGAAGGAGTCCGAGCAGCGCGAGCACACGCTCCGCACCGTGGCGGAGTTCGTCAACCAGCTCGCCGGCGCCAGCGCGGAAATCCTCTCCAGCACCACCGAGCAGGTGGCCGGCGCCCAGGAGCAGGGCAGCGCGGTGACGGAGACGGTGAGCACCATCGAGGAAATCACCAAGACGTCCGAGGAGGCCGCGGGCCGCGCCCGCGCGGTGAGCGACTCCGCCCGCCACGCCGAGGACGTGGGCCGCAGCGGCCGCCGCGCCGTGGAGGAGGCCGTGGGCGCCATGGGCGCGGTGCGTGAGCAGGTGGAGTCCATCGCCTCGCGCATCCTCGCCCTGGCCGAGCAGGCCCAGGCCATTGGCGACATCATCACCACCGTCAACGACATCTCCGAGCAGACGCACATGCTGGCGCTCAACGCCTCCATCGAAGCCAGCCGCGCCGGCGAGCACGGCCGCGGCTTCGCGGTGGTGGCCTCCGAGGTGAAGGCCCTGGCGGACCAGTCCAAGAAGGCCACCGGCCAGGTGCGCCAGATTCTGGGCCAGATTCAGAAGGCCACCCACGGCGCGGTGATGACCACCGAGGAAGGCACCAAGAGCGTGGCCACCGCCACCCGCGTGGTGTCCGAGGCGGGCTCCAACATCCAGACGCTGTCGGACCTGCTGGCCCAGGCCTCGCTGACGGCGGCGCAGATTGCCGCCTCCGCCAACCAGCAGGCCACCGGCATCGGCCAGATTCGCCAGGCCATGCATGACGTGAACCAGGCCACGCAGCAGGCCCTCATCTCGTCGCGGCAGACCGAGCGCGCCATGCAGGACCTCAACGGCATGGGCCAGAAGCTCAAGGGGCTGCTGGGAGAGTACGGGCGCTGATGGACCGCGACCGGTTGGCCCAAGCGCTGCTGGCCACGTTCCTCGAGGAGCTCGAGGGCCACGTCGTCTCGCTCAACCGCGAGCTGCTGGCCCTGGAGCGCGAGACAGCGCCCGCGCGCATGGCGGGGCTCGTGGCGTCCCTGCTGCGCACGCTGCACAGCGTGAAGGGCGCGGCGCGCGCGGCCAGCGCCACGCTGGTGGAGACGGCCTGCCACCGCATGGAGGAGCTGCTGGAGCAGGTGCGTGACGCGGGCGCCGGCATGCCCGACGTATACGAGCTGTGCTTCACCACCGTGGACGCGCTCGACGACGCGGGCCGGCGCCTGGCCGCGCGGCAGGACCTGGCGGGCTCGCCGCTGGAGACGCTGCTGCCCCAGCTGGAGCGCGCCGCCGGACGCCGGGCCGGCGCGCACGCCCCCACGCGCGGCGCGCCGCCACCAGCGCCTCCGCCCATGCTGGAGGACGCGGTGCCGTCACCCACCGCCACCCCGGCCAGCGGGGAGCCGCCCCCGGGCGGCGGCGCCTCCCCCGGGGCCGAGGCGCTGCCCGTGCGCGTCTCCGCGCAGAAGCTGGACGCCTTGCTGGCCCGCAGCGGGGAGCTGCGCGTGGCGACGCTCCGGCTGGAGGGCCGCGCGGACGCGCTGGATTCGGTGCGCGAGGCGCTGGCGCAGGCCCGCGATGCGGTGCTCGGCACGCCCGGCGAACAGGCGCTGCTGCGCGCGGAGACGGAGCTGGCGCGGGTGACGCTGGAGCTGGCCGCGGACCGCCGCGCGCTGGGCGGCGTGGCCACGGGGCTGGACGACGAGGTCCGCCGCGCCCGCACCCTGTCCTTCGAGGAAGGCTGCGAGGGCCTGGAGCGCGCCGCGCGCGACGTGGCGCGAAGCATGGGCCGGCAGGTGCGGCTGGAGATTCACGGCGGCGCGCTGGAGCTGGACCGCTCCCTGCTGCAGGGCCTGCGAGAGCCGCTGCTGCACCTGGTGCGCAACGCGGTGGCCCACGGGCTGGAGAGCCCCGAGGAGCGCCAGCGGCTGGGCAAGCCCGCCGAAGGGCGCCTCATCCTCACCGCGCGCCTCAAGGGCAGCCGCGTCGAGGTGACGGTGGATGACGACGGGCGCGGCCTGGACCTGGACGCGCTGAGGGGGCAGGCGCGCGCCCGGGGCCTGCGCGTGCCCGAAAGCGACGAGGAGGCCGCGCGGCTGGTGTTCCTGGCCGGTCTGTCCACCGCGGCGCAGGTGACGCAGGTGGCCGGCCGCGGCGTGGGCCTGGACGTGGTGCGCATGCACGTGGAGGGGCTACGCGGCGGCGTGGAGGTGACGACCCGGCCGGGCCTGGGCAGCTGCTTCATCCTGGACGTGCCCCTCACGCTGAGCACGCTGCGGGTGCTGCTGGTGTCGGCGGGCGGGCAGATGCTGGCGCTGGCCAGTGAGAGCGTGGCGCGGCTGGTGCGCCTGGCGCCCGACGAGGTGCGCGACGTGGAGGGCCGCCCCGCCTGGGCCTCGGGTGACGCGCTGGTGCCGTTGGCCTCGCTGGCGGAGGTGCTGGGCCTGCCGCCCGGCCCGCCGCGCGCGCGCCGGGGCGCGGTGGTGCTGGCCGCGGGCAGCGCGCGCGCCGTGGTGGTCGTGGACGAGGTGCTCGCCGAACAGGAGGCGCTGGTGCGCTCCCTGGGCCACCGCGTGCGCCGGGCCCGGCACGTGTCCGCGGCGGCGGTGCTGCCGGACGGGCGGCTGTCTCTCCTGCTCAACCCCCTGTCCCTGGTCCGCGCGGCGGGTGGCCGCGCGGCGGCCTCGCTCTTCCCCGCCCCCGCCGCCCAGCGGACGCGGCGGCGGGTGGTGCTGGCGGACGACTCGCCCACCACGCGCGCGCTGGAGCAGAGCATCCTGGAGAGCGCGGGCTATGAAGTGGTGGCCTGCGTGGACGGCGCGGACGCCTGGGAGCGGCTCCAGGCGGGCGGCGCGGACGCCTTGGTGCTGGACGTGGAGATGCCGCGCATGGACGGCTTCACCCTCACCGAGGCGGTGCGGGGCTCGCCGCGCTTCTCCCGGTTGCCGGTGGTGCTCGTCACCGCCCGAGGCAAGCCGGAGGACAAGGCGCGCGGTCTGCAAGCCGGCGCCAGTGCCTATCTGGTGAAGAGCGCGTTCGACCCGACGAGCCTGCTGGAGACGCTGAGACGACTGCTATGAAGAACGACCCGTTGCGCATCCTGGTGGCCGAGGACTCGCCCACCGCCCGACGCCTGCTGGTGGAAATCGTCCGCGCCGACCCCGCCCTGACGGTGGTGGGTGAGGCCAAGGACGGGGTGGAGGCGGTGGAGCTGGCCCAGCGCCTGCGACCCAGCCTGGTGACCATGGACATCCAGATGCCGAGGATGGACGGCCTGGAGGCCACCCGCCGCATCATGACGGAGGTGCCCACGCCGGTGGTGGTGGTGTCCACCCTGGTGGAGCGCGACATCCAGACCTCCATGGCCGCGCTGCGCGCGGGCGCGCTCGCGGTGCTCCAGAAGCCCCTGGGGCCGGAGTCCCCGGACTTCGACGCGGACAGCCGCCGCCTGCGCGACACCCTCAAGGCCATGGCCGAGGTGAAGGTGGTGCGCCGCTGGCCGGACCGCGCCGCCACCCCCACGCC
>NZ_JAAIYB010000514.1 GCF_010894475.1 Myxococcus vastator | reverse complement strand
GGAGGGGAGGCGCTCCCCGGGGCCGCACGCCAGGCGTTGCGGGGAGGATGGGACCGGAGTATCAGGCCCGCCGCGTTCGGAGACCAACACATGCCGGTGACGTTTTCTTCTCCGGCGGGGCGCCTTTGTCGGGTAATGGCCGGGTCGACCTTGAAGGATCTCACATGAGCCACAGCCATCACCACCACGACGATGACCGGGACAAGGACGAGGTGCTTGCCCGCTACATGGCCCAGCATGGCCTGAAGAGCACGCGCCAGCGCAGCCTCATCATCGACACGTTCTTCTCGGTGGGAGGTCACCTGTCGGTGGAGGAGCTGTGGAACAAGGTGCGTGAACAGGACACCAAGGTGTCCGTCGCCACCGTGTACCGGACCATGAAGCTGCTCAACGAGTGTGGCTTGGCCCACGCGCGCAACTTCGGGGACGGGCAGACGCGCTACGAGGCCGCCGCCGGGCGCGACCACCATGACCACCTGGTCTGTACGCGCTGCGGCACCATCATCGAGTTCGAGAACGAGCGCATCGAGGCGCTCCAGGACGCCGTGGCCCGCAAGCACGGCTTCAAGGTGACGTCGCACAAGATGGAGCTGTACGGCCTGTGCCGTGACTGCCAGCGGGCCGGGCCGCCCGCCTCGGAGGCCTGAGCGCCATGTCCCGCGCGCTGCTCCGGGGCGTCTTCGTGGCGCTGGTGGCGCTGGCCGGCTGCCGGGGGACCCGCCCGGTGGACGCGGGGCACGCCTTCCTCAACGCGCTGGCGCTGCCGTCGGTGGGGCCCACGCCGCATGACCTGCGCGCGCTGGACGGGAAGGTGGTGCTCGTCTCGTTCTTCGCGACGTGGTGCTTCCCGTGCCTGGCGGAGATGCCCACGCTGGAGGCGCTCCAGAAGGACTACGGCCCCCGGGGCTTCCAGGTGGTGGCGGTGGGCATGGACCTGGAGGGGGAGAAGGTCCTGGCCCCCTTCGCGGACCACTACGCGCTGCGCTACCCGGTGCTGATCGCGGACCAGGCGATGATTGAAGGCCACAGCGCCTTCGGGGCCATCCAGGGCCTGCCCACCACCGTGCTGTTGGACCGCCGGGGCCGGGCCGTGGCGGGCTGGCATGGGGTTGAATCCCACGCCGACATGGCGAAGGCCGTGGAGAAGCTGCTGACCCAGCCCGAGTAGCCTCAGGGCATTGCTACAGGTCTGGAGCGGAAATCTTGCGGGGCAGGGGGCCACTGGTACGGTCCTCGGCGTTCATGACGGCGAGGCGAAAGTTCCTGGTGGTGGTGGGAGTGGCTGCGGCCCTGAGCCTCGTGTCCGTCGTGGACGCGAAGGGCTTCCGCCGCTACCTCTCGCTCCGGCAGGACGTGGAGTCGGTGCAGGCCCGCAACCGCTCCCTGTCGACCCAGAATGAGGCCCTGCGCAAGGAGATTGCCGCCCTGCGCAAGGACCCGGCCGCGCTGGAGCGCGCCGTGCGCGAGGAGCTCGGCTTCGTGAAGCCGGGCGAGCTGATCTTCCACCTGGAGTCCCCATGACGTCGCTTGCCGAGTTTCCGTCTCCCGGAAGGTTGCTGCGTCTCGCGGTCCGGTCCATCCCCGCCGCGGCCGCGCTCGCCACGTTCATCCACCTGGCGCGCGGCGGCTTCCGGGGGCTGAGCACGCTGGGGTGGACGGAGGCGGCCCTGGTGGGCTGCCTGCTGGTGGGCATCGCCGTGGCCGCCTGGCGCCGGGCCATGCGCGGCGCGGTGGGCGCCGTCATCGATTTGCGGGACGACCTGGAGCTGGGCGGCGCGCTCATCTCCGCGGCCTTCGTCGTGGTGGCCATTGGCGGCGGGGATTTGTTCCCCATCGTCTACCTGCTGATGGCGTTCCTGGTGGCCTTCCTGCCGCGCAACGCGGGCCTGACGCTGCTGGGCGTGGCGCTGGTGTACGACGCGCTGGTGACGCTGGTCGGTCCGGTGCCCAACGCCACGGGCTACCTGACACACGCGGCCTTCCTGGCCCTGTTCTCCGGCCTCTACCACCTGGTGCTGGCGACGCGCATCGCCGCCGCGCGCCGGGCGGAGAGCGACGCGGTGCAGAAGCGCATCCGCGAGGTGGAGGAGCGGGCGCGCACCTTCCGGCTGGTGTCGTCCGGCACGCAGGACAGCTTCAGCGGGATGAGCTCGGACGAGAAGTGGCTGGTGGCCTCGGTGAAGGAGATTGAAGGCGCCGTGCAGGCCGCGCTCGAAATCGCGGAGACGGGGCTGCGCACGAACACCTGCGCCGCGTTCCTGCTCACGTCGGATGACCGGAGCCTCAAGCTGTACGACTGCCGCTCCGGCTCCGAGCGCGTGCAGCGCGAGCGCTTCAACGCGGGCGAGGGCATCATCGGCGGCGTGCTCAAGCGCCGCGCGCCGGTGCGGATGAACTCGCCGAGCGGGCTCAAGGGCGTGACGCACTACGAGGGCGGCGGCCCCGCGGTGCAGGCGCTGCTGGCGGTGCCCATCCTGGAGGCCAGCGGCCTGGTGCGCGGCGTGCTGGTGGCGGACCGGCTGGCCAACGAGCCCTTCAGCGACCAGGACGAGAAGCTGCTCTCCATCATCGCCGGCGAGGTGCTGCGCTCCATCGAGGTAGAGCGGGTGATGAGCTACATCCGCAAGACGCGCGACGAGAAGGACCGGTTCTTCCGCGCCATTGAAGAGCTCAACCGCGCGGGCAGCCCGGACCAGGTGTTCGTGGCGGTGCTGGAGAGCACCCGGCAGCTGGCGGGCCTGGACTTCTGCGCGGTGACGCTGGTGTCCGAAGCGGACGGCAAGCGCATGCACCGCGTGGTGCGCATGTCCGGCGTGACGGCGCAGGGCCAGGCGCTGTCCGGCCAGAGCTTCGAGGACAACAACGGGCTGGTGGCCAACGTGGTCCGCTACGGGGCGCCGCTGCCGGGCCGCGACATCAAGGCCATGGACCGGCAGATCATCTTCGATGACGAGACGCAGATTCGCGGCCTGGGCGCGCTGAAGATCTTCCCGCTGGTGGCGGGGGACCGGATTCTGGGCACGCTGGTGGCGGGCTCGCGCAAGAAGGCCGCGTTCGAGCAGGACGTGCTGCGGATGATTGAGGTCATCGCCATCCAGGCGGCGCAGGCGGTGCTCCGGGCGCAGCTCTTCGAGCAGATGGAGCGCATGGCCACCACGGACGGCCTCACCGGCCTGTTCAACCACCGCACCTTCCAGGCCAGGGCGGATGAAATCCTGGCCCAGGCGCGCAGGTACCAGCGCAAGTGCTCCATCATCCTCACCGACGTGGACCACTTCAAGAGCGTCAACGACACCTACGGACACCCGACGGGAGACCAGGTGCTCAAGGGCGTGGCCCGCATCATCAAGACGATGGCGCGCGACACGGACATCGTCGCGCGGTACGGCGGCGAGGAGTTCGTCATCATCATGCCGGAGACGGACGCCAAGGGCGCCTTCATCATCTCCGAGCGCATCCGCGAGGCCGTGAAGGCGGAGACGTTCCAGACGGAGATGGGGCCGCTGAAGATCACCATGTCGCTGGGCATCGCCACCTTCCCCGACAGCGGCACGGAGAAGCAGCAGCTCATCGACCTGGCCGACCAGTGCCTCTACCACTCGAAGCGCAACGGCCGGAACCAGTCCGTCACCGTGGCCATCATGCAGGGCGGCCGGAAGCTCCAGGCGGCGAACGCGTCCTGAGTTTGAGACAGGGGGCCGCCCGTGACGCGCGGCCCCCTGGAAATTCTTAGCGGCCTACAGCGAGCGCAGGAACGCCAGCAGCGCGTTGCGGTCCGCGCTGTTCATGTTGGCGAAGTTGTTGCGCGCCGCCTGGCCCTCGCCGCCGTGCCAGAGGATGGCCTCGGAGAGGTTGCGGGCGCGGCCGTCGTGCAGGTAGGCCTCGCCGCCGCTGACGCCCGCCGTCAGGCCGATGCCCCAGAGCGGAGGCGTGCGCCACTCCGCGCCGGTGGCCTGGCCGTCCACCAGGTTGTCCGCCAGCCCCGCGCCCATGTCGTGGAGCAGCAGGTCCGTGTACGGGCGGATGGTCTGCCCGCGCAGCTCCGCGTGCGGGTGGTACGCGCTGGTCGTCAGGGAGGCCGTGTGGCACCGCGCGCAGCCCGCGTTGTTGAACAGCGTCTCACCGCGCAGCGCCGTGGCGTCGCTCAGGTTGCGGCGCGCCGGCACGCCCAGCAGGGAGATGTAGCGCGTGAGCTTGTCCAGCTCGGTGTTGGCCAGCTCGGTGCTGGTGCCGGCGCAGCCCTGCTGCGACGGGCCGCAGTCCAGCGACGGGAAGACGGAGGTGGTGACGCCGAGGTCGCTGTTGAGGGCCTCGGCCACCTGGTGGCGCACCGTGGCGGTGCTGGCCTTCCAGCCGAAGCGGCCCAGGCGCGTCACGCCCGTCTGCGGATCCCTCACCTGGTGCATGCGGCCGGAGATGCCGTCCCCGTTGCCGTCGTTGGGGTCCGCCAGCGCGGCGATGGCCGACTCGGGGATGGCCTCCAGCAGGCCCATGCCCACCAGCTGCGGGGAGATGCGCGCCGAGTAGTTCGTGGGCGTGTTGTTGGTGAAGGCGTAGTTGGGCCGGCGCAGCTCGAACCCGGTGCCGTCCCCGTAGGTGCCGGAGCTGACCGTCCAGCCGGTGATGCGGGCCGCGCCCTCGGGCGTGCCGCTGGTGCGGCGCGGCTGCAGCCGGTAGCCGAGGAACGGGTCGGCGGCGCCGTTGGACTGGCCCACCTTCACCACGTAGTTCGTCAGCGTCGTGTTGGTGCCCGGGGGCAGGGCGCGGCCGTTCTGCACGTGGCAGGAGACGCAGGACGGGGCGACGTAGCTGGGCCCCAGCTTGCCCTGGTGCTGGGTGAGGGCGGGGTTGCCCGGCTCGGAGTGGCTGCCGTCACCGAAGTTCGTGTGGTGGATGCGGCGGCCCTCCACGAAGGCCTGCGCGCTCACCGGCGCCAGGTTGTTGGCCATCTGCAGGAAGCGGTTGTCGGGCTCGTTGGACTGCGGCGAGCTCAGCGTGGTGCGGCCACCGCTCCAGCCCGCCTGCGGCATGGGGATGGAGTCCCGGATGGAACCCGTCACGTCGTAGGGCACCACGCCGCCCGAGCCGACCATGTAGAGGTACGTGGTGGAGTAGTAGTTGAAACGGCCTTCCACCGGTTGCCGAAGGAAGACGCCCACCTCCAGCTCCATGCGGTCACCCACGCGGATGGCGCGGCCTTCCTTGGCGTTGAAGTTGACGCTGGACGTGTAGAGGTAGTCGTTCACCGTGGTGAACTGGGCGTTGTGGAAGTACTCCGCCACGGTGCCGAGCCCGCGGAAGAAGGCGCGGAAGTCGGGACGGTCATACGGGTACACGGTGTGCAGGTTCACCGTGACGCGGTTGCCGCCCTTGGCGACCTCATCGACGATTTCGATGTAGTGCGTGCGCGCCTGGAAATAGAGGGGCAGGTAGTGGTCATACGACTGGAACATGTCCTCGCGCGCGTGGCGATCCCGGACGCGGTCACCCACGCGGGTGATGATGGCGGTGGCCGTCTCCTGGACCGTCGCGGGCTCCAGCGGCGTGGACGTGGTGTACAGCGGGACGATGGGCCCCGGGGGAGGCG
>NZ_JAAIYB010000513.1 GCF_010894475.1 Myxococcus vastator | reverse complement strand
GCCCCGGCCCCCGCGCCCGCCACCGACAAGAAGCCGGGCGTGTGGGACGTCACCGTCGGCATGGGCCTCATCTCGCTGACGGGCAACGCCTCCACCCTGACGGTGAGCGGCCTGGCCAGCGCCCAGCGCACGACGGACAACTGGATTTACGCCGTCAGGTCCTACGGCTCCTATGGCCGCAGCCGTCCGCCCGAAGTCACGGGGGAGGATGCCCTGTCCCAGGTGGTGGCGTTCAACGCGGGCCTGGAGCTGCGCGGCGACCGGCGCTTCACCGAGGTCATCAGTGGCTACCTGCTGGCGGGCGCGGAGACGGACCACGTGAAGAGCATGGAGTCGCGCACCTTCGGCGAAGGCGGTCTGGGCGTGCTGTGGTGGGATGAGAAGAAGGAGAAGGGCCGCGAGTCCTACCTCCGCACGGACGCCGCCTTCCGCTACGCCCACGAGACGCGCTTCCAGTACTACCCCACGCGGATGGACCTGCCGAACGTCGACCTGGGCGGCCCCCGCTTCGGCGCGGTGTTCCGCTACGGCCTGGCGCAGAACGTCACCTTCAAGGAGGACGTGGAGGTGCTGGTGAGCGTCATCGGCGACTCGCGCATGCTGTTCAACAGCCAGACGCAGCTCTCCGTGGGGCTCACCAAGAAGCTGTCGCTGGGCACCAGCTTCGTGGTGAGGCACGACAGCGCGCCGCCTCCGGGCAAGGTGTCCACGGACACCGCGCTGGCGCTGAACTTCGAAGTGCTGCTGTAGCCCGCAAAAGCAACGCGGCGCCGGGGAAGTCCCTCGGCGCCGCGTGCGTGTGGCGTGTGGCGGTGGGCCGCCCCGGCTGCCTTACTGCTTGGGCGCGCCGGACTCCTCGCCCATCTTCCCTTCCTTGCGGATGGCGCCGCCGTAGCGGCCTTCCTGCGCGTCCGCGCCGATGTCGAGCGCTTGCAGGTCGCTGTACGTCGAGCCCGGAGGCGTGGCGCCGCGGTAGCGGGTGCCCAGGTCCACCAGCGGAATGGCGAGCATCAGCAGCACGAAGAGGATGGAGACGGCGAAGACCAGCCGGTTGGCGCCGCGGTGGTCAATCAGGTGCATGAAGTACAGCAGCACCAGCGTGCCCTTGGTGGAGGCGATGACGAGCGCCAGCACCAGGCCCCACGTGGGGATGTGGATGCGGCCGGTGAGGACCGTGACGACCGTCAACACCAGCAGCAGGCCCCAGATGAGCCAGTAGCGGCCCGCTCCGTGGTGCTCCTCGCGCATGTTCTGTTCTTCTTCCCGGGATTCGTTGGCAATGCCCATGGTGGAGGAACCCTTCAAACGAGGTACAGCATCGGGAAGAGGAAGATCCACACCAGGTCGACGAGGTGCCAGTACATGCTGCCCAGCTCGACCATCGTGTAGTTGTTCGGCCCGAAGTCGGCCTTCTTCAGCGCGCGGACCATGGAGAAGGCCAGCACGACCATGCCGATGACGACGTGCAGACCGTGCAGCGCCGTCGAGCAGAAGTAGACCGTGAAGTACAGGGGCACGCCCGGAAGCTGGATGCCCTCATACGAGTAGAAGCGGCCCGGCAGCGTGCCAATCTCGAACTTGTGGTGGTACTCGAAGTACTTGATGACGAGGAAGCCGACGGCCATCACCAGGGTGAGGGCAATCTGCACCGCGACCATCTTGTTCTTCCCCTCCTTCGCGTAATGCACCGCGAGCGCCGCGGTGAGCGAGGAGGTGATGAGCACCACCGTGTTGATGGTGCCCAGCGTCAGGTCCAGGCTTCGGCTGGCGGCGGCCCACGCCTCCGGGAAGAGGAAGCGGTAGACGCCGTAGCAGATGAAGAGGCCGGCGAAGAGCAGGATTTCCGTCGCCAGGAACAGCCACATGCCCAGGCGCGCGGCGTGGTTCTGCACCTCCAGCGACGCGAAGTGGCCGGCGAGCCGGGGGACGGGCAGGGCGGCGCCCCCGGCGGCGTGAGAGCTAGACTGCATCGGGCACCTCGGCCTTCTTGGGGTCCACGTAGAAGTGGGGCTCCTCCGGGAACACCGGCTGCGGCCCCACGAAGTTGTGGGTCGGCGGCGGCGACTCGGACATCCACTCGTAGCCCTTGCTGCGCCACGGGTTCTTGCCGGACGCCTTGCCGTAGACCAGGGCGTACGTCAGGTACATCGCGATGATGATGAACCCGAACGCCAGCAGGGACGCGCCCGCCGTGGAGGCCACGTTCAGCGCCTGGAAGCGCTCCGGGTACTCGTAGTAGCGGCGCGGCATGCCGTTGTTGCCCAGGAGGAACTGGGGAATGAACGTGGCGTTGAAGCCCAGGATGATGAGCGCCGCGGACACCAGGCCCCACCCCTCGTGGTACGTGCGCCCGAACATCTTCGGGAACCAGTAATGGAGGGCGGCCAGGAAGGCCATGATGGTCGCGCCCACCATGATGAAGTGGAAGTGCGCCACCACGAAGTAGGTGTCGTGCCACGGGACGTCCAGCGACACCGTGCCCAGCGCGATGCCCGTCATGCCACCGAACACGGTGAAGAACAGGAAGCCGCAGAAGTAGGCGAAGGGCGTCCTGAAGTCGACCGCGCCCTTGTAGACGGTGCCCACCCAGTTGAAGACCTTGATGGCGGTGAACACACCCACCAGCATGGTCAGCACGCCGAACAGACCGCCCGTGAAGGTGGACTGGCCGGACACGAACATGTGGTGGCCCCAGGCGAAGAAGCCGACGAAGGCGATGCCCAGGCTGGAGTACGCCACCGCGCGGTAGCCGAAGATGTTCTTGCGGCTGTAGGTCGCGACGACCTCGCTCATCACGCCGAAGGCGGGGAGCACCATGATGTACACGGCCGGGTGGCTGTAGAACCAGAACAGGTGCTGGAAGAGCACCGGGTCACCGCCGCGGGCCGGGTCGAACATGCCGAACCCGAACAGGTTCTCCACCGTCACCAGGCACAGCAGCAGACCGATGACGGGCGTGGCCAGCACCTGGATGCAGCTGGTGGCGTAGATGGCCCACACGAACAGCGGCATCTTGAACCAGGTGATGCCCGGCGCCCGCATGGTGTGGCACGTCACGATGAAGTTGATGCCCGTGACGATGGAGCTGAACCCGATGATGAACGCGCCGAACAGCACCGGCGCCACCGTGGTCGTCGTGTGCGCGCTGTACGGGGTGTAGAACGTCCAGCCCGTGTCCAGGCCGCCGTTGAGCATGCCCCACAGCGCCAACATCGCGCCGGCCAGGTAGATGTAGAGCGACAGCAGGTTCAGCCGGGGGAAGGCCACGTCCTTGGCGCCCAGCATCAGCGGCAACATGAAGTTGCCGAAGACGGCGGGGATGGCCGGAATCATGAACAGGAAGATCATGACCAGGCCATGGAGCGTGAACGTACGGTTGTACGTCATCGCGTCCATGATGGTCGGGCCCGGCGTCAGCAGCTCCACCCGGATGAGCAGCGCGAAGATGCCGCCCACCAGGAAGAACAGCAGGACCCAGAACAGGAACATGAGCCCGATACGCTTGTGGTCGACCGTCAGCAGCCACGACTTGATGGTGGTGCCGTCGACCAGGTAGTTCGGGTGATGGTCGTGATGCTCCTCGGGCGCGGGGGTGGCGCCCGGGGCTGCGATGCTACTGGATGGCGTCATAGGCGGGTCCCTCGGAGGCGCCCTCGCGGACGTTCGGAGTGCGAAGCGACTTGATGTACTCGACGATGGCGGCCGTCTCCGGGCCCTGCAGCTTGCCCTGGTAGGTCGGCATCACGTTCTGGTAGCCCGCCACCAGGTGGGCGCCCGGGTCCATCATCGACTGGGTGATATAGGCCTCGTCCACGCGGATGCTCTGGCCGTCCTCGAGCTGCTCCACGCGGTCATACATGCCCAGGAAGGTGGGGCCGATGTGCTGCGAGCCGTCCACCGAGTGGCACTTGAGGCAGCCCTGCGTGCCCGCGAGCACCTGGCCCTGCTCCACCATGCGCGCCACCGGCGGCACCAGGGAGTTGTCCGCCAGCGCGTCCTGACGGTCCTGCAGGCGGCCGCGGCGCTGCTCCTGGATCCAGTTCTCGTACTCCTCCTGCGGGAGCACGACGACCTCGGCCAGCATCTTCGAATGCGACAGGCCGCAGTACTCGGTGCACAGCACCTGGTACGTGCCCGGCTTGGTCGCCTCGAACCAGATCTGCGTGTAGCGGCCCGGCAGCGCATCCATCTTGATGCGGAAGGCCGGCACGTAGAAGGAGTGCAGCACGTCACGCGAGGTGATGAGCAGACGCACCGGGCGGTTGGCCGGCACGTGCAGCACGTTCACCCCGTTGGGGCCCTCCGGGTAGGAGAACTTCCACATCCACTGCTTGCCCATGACGTAGACGTCCATCGCGTCCTTGGGCGGCGTGGTGACCCACGTGAAGTCCCGGAACCCGATACCGAACCAGGCCAGGAAGAACACGAGGGGAACGGAGACGAAGAGGAACTCCGTCTTCAGGGTGGGGACGACGTACTCCGTCGCCTGCGCCGGGAGGCGGCGGCGGTAACGGAAGAAGAAGAACAGGGCCGCCAGACCGACCGCCGTCGACATCACCATCGTCGTACCCACGACGAAGTGATGCAGCGTGTCGATGCGCTCCGCGAACGTGGACGCGGCCTCCGGGAGGAACAGGATATCGTTGAGAAGCTCGCTCATGCCGCCGCGCCTTTCTTCAGCTCGCGCCTCCAGAAAAAGATCAGCATCGTCGCCAGGGCGCAGAACACGGCAATGCCGCCCAGGCGGATGAACCCGAAGATGTAGAAGCCATACCGCCGACTGGCGGTGTCATACTTGAAGCAGGACAGGATGATCTGATCGAAGCTGGTACCCACGCGGCCATTGGCCGCCTCCAGCAACGCCAGCTTCATGTCCGAGGGGGGAAACGTCGTCCCGTAGAGATACCGGGAGATGCTGCCCTCCGGCGTGAGCACGTGCACCACGGCCGCGTGGGCGTACTGCTTCGTGCTCTCGTCGTAGGTGTATTTGAAGCCCAGGGCGTCCGCGAGCCGGCGAATCTCCGCGTCCGTCCCCGTCAAGAAGTGCCAGGGGGCCGTCTCCGGCTTGCCCATGGACTGCAGGTGCCGCCGCCGCCGCTCCAGGCTCTGGGCCGGGGTGTCGTCCGGGTCGATGCTGACGGTGACGGCTTCGTAGTCCTTGCCCAGCTCGAGCCCGAGCTCCTTCATGGACTGCACCTGGGCGTTGAGCACCAGGTTACAGAGCATGGGGCAGTTGTAATAGACGAGCGTCAGCAGCGTGGGCAGCGACTTCGGCACCACGTCGCCCAGGCGCACCTCGCGCCCGGAGGCGTCGAGGAAGCGGGTGTCCATGGGCACCAGCTCCCCCAGGTGCTCCTGCACGTCCACACCCTGGATGGGGGGCGGCAGGTCCCGCTGCGCCTCCAGGATGGCCCGGGGCGTCTTCCCGGCACCCGGCATGGCGGAGGCCGGCGCCGAGACGGCCAGCACCAGCGCCGCCGCGGCGAGCAAGCCCGCGCGGCAGGCGCGCGGAAGGATGTAGGAGCAGGTGGACATCATTGCAGGACGGCTCTTACGACAGGGGAGCGGTGATGGCTACTGCTGCGGCGACGGAGGCGTCTGCCCGGGAG
>NZ_JAAIYB010000512.1 GCF_010894475.1 Myxococcus vastator | reverse complement strand
CGCGGGTCCCGTGGCGCCCGTCTCACCCACAGGCCCAGCCGGCCCCGCGGGTCCCGTGGCGCCCGTCTCACCCGCAGGCCCCGCCGGCCCCGCGGGGCCCGTGGCGCCCGTCTCACCCGCAGGCCCCGCAGGGCCCGTGGCACCCGTCTCACCCGCCGGCCCCGCAGGTCCGGTGGCGCCCGTCTCTCCGGGAGGACCCACTGGACCGGCGACGCCGGGCACGCCCTGAGGTCCAGCGACGCCTGGCACGCCTTGAGGCCCCACGGGCCCTTGGAGCCCATCCTCGCCCTGCGGTCCCTGCGGCCCCTCCGGCCCCTGCGGTCCCTCGGGCCCCGGGGGTCCCTGTTCGCCGATGCAGGTCCCGGGCGGGCAGAGCGGCAGGCAGACGACGCGAGCCCGGCATTGAATCTCACCATCGTCCCAGGACGCGGAGAACACGTTGTCGATGAGCTCATCCTTCGAGCCATCAGCCAGCGCGAGCTGCTTGCACTCCTCGAACGAGTTCACCGTGACCGTGTAGCGCTCGGTATAGGATTCTCCGACGGCCAGCGTGTACGGCGGCGTCCGAGTGGGGACCCAACCGAACGCATCGGTGAGCAGTCGGTCCTCCACCGCGTCGACCGTCGACGCGCCCGTTGGGTGCACATTGCGCACCTTCATCGTCCATTCGAGCGTCGCCGGGTACGACTGAATCTCGTAGATGAGCTCCCCGTTCACTCGCTTGTCGCACGCCAATTCGTGCGCAAGCGCGACATTGCCTGTCAGCAGGCCCGCTGTTGCCAATAGCCATCCAAAACGCATACTCCCCCCGTCTACCTTTCTTTTCTGCTTACAGTTTGAATTCACCGCATGTGGCCGTGATGCTCGAAGTCTCGTCAGTAGCGAACGATGAACTCCGGAAACATGAAGACCTGTTCGCCACGGTCGACCAATGAGCGCGCGAGGTCGATCTCAAGCACGACCTTGCTGCGCTTTCGGAGCTGCTCGGCGTCCGCGACCAACGAGACCGGTGGCCCACTCAGGTCGAGCAACTGCGTCTTCCCGTTGCGCTCCACGATGCCTTCCGGGTCGAACTTCAACCGGATCCCGACCTTGCGCGCGTCGACCGGGAGGTCAAACGTCGTCACGGCCCACGCGTTCTCTTCGTTGCCGAGGTCGATTTCACCGCCACCCAGCCGAGACGAAAGCGGGTTGCCGTCGACCGTCAACTCGAGCGCGGAGACCTGCACGCGCACCGGCCCCGAGCCGCGGACGCCCAGCAACCGCACCGCCACGGTCTGCGCCGTATTCTCCTCCACGGGCTCGACTGGCGGCAGCTCATCATCCTGGGCCTTGCCGCAAGCAATGATTGTCAAAGCGAGCGCAAGGCCGATGCTCTTCTTCATTGGATCCCTCTCCTGTCGACCGAACAGGCGGTCGTGCGAATGGAGAGAGCACCCCTTGTGCCAGCGAATTTCAGGGTCTGGGTAAATGGCGAGTATCGCGGCAAAAACAAGCGCCAGGTCCCGCCGGACAGGTGACGTCAGGTGTAAAGGGAAGCCGCATGCCACTCAGTGGGCGCCCGCTTCACATTCCCGGCAGTGAATTCCACAGACCCCGAAGCGGCACGTCCCTTGCGGAGACCTTGAGTACAGCGTTGGGCCGCGAAGCAGGTTGTCTCCGGTGAACGTTCAAGTCCGACCCAAGGCGACTGACGCAGGGCGCTGGAAAAGCCGTGGCGCCGTCCTTACCTCACCCGCAGGGAGGCAACATGGCCGTTCGGACGACAGTGGCAGGCATCAAGAACAGGCGGCGGGTCGACGCGCACGGGGCCCAGCCGAGCGTGCAGGCCAGCAAGGGGCGCAAGACGCTGCCCCACGATGACGCGGACGCGCTGCGGCGGCAGCAGACGCTGGAGCGCGTGACGCTGGGCCCCGCCGCCGAGGCGCATGAGCCCAAGAGTCATCGGCGCCGCGCGACGACGCTCAAGGGCCGCAAGAAGACCCCCAGCGAGATGAACGTGAAGCACCTCGGCGGGCCGAAGAAGCGCCTGCCCCTTCACGGCGGCTAGCAGGACACGTCGTGACGCGGCCCCTGCCTCGCGACCTCCGGGCAGGGGCCGTGCCCGCCTCAGGGGCCCGGTGGCCACAGCGCGCTGGCGCCAGGGTCCTCCGCCGCGTAGACGGCCCAGACGCGCTCTCCCGGGCGCCGCAGCAGGTCCACCGCGTGCGGTGAAGGCAGGCTCCCTTCCACGCGCTGGCCATGCACCGTGAAGACGTAGTCGAGCCGCACCAGGCGGCCGGCATGCAGCGAAGGCGCCACCTGACGCTCCACCCGCGTGAGCTCAGCCGCGGCCGGCAATCCCCAGACCAACGCCTTCAACTGGCGCTGCTGCTCGCGCCGCAGCGCCACCGGCCAGCTCGTGCGCCGGAAGAGCACCCCCATCCCGATGAAGATGGCGGACTGCAGGAGCAGGGGCCGCACGAAGAGCAGTCCCACCGGGAGCAGCATCACCCCCGCCCAGAGCGCCAGCGTTCCCAGGACGTAGTGTTTGTGCAGCCTGGGCCGCGAGACGGCCGCGCGCTGTGCCCGGGTCAACCGGCGCGGGGGCAGCGGAGGCGGCGGACCTCGCGCGGCGCTCAAGGCCGCCTCCAGGCTCGCGCCGCACTTCATGCAGGGTGCCCCGGCGCTCACCGGGACGGCATGCCCGCAGCCAGGGCAGACGATGCGGAGCTCGCTCGACTCCGTCGTGAGGTACGGCGCGTCCAGGGAGCTTCGAGCGCGGCGCATGGCCCCACCATCGGAGCACCTCGCCCCGCGCCGCCGCAACCCGTCCCGGAATGCCATGACGGACGTTTGGGAGACACCACCAGACCTGGGCACCGGGGCCCGGCCGCTCCACTGCTCCCTGGCATCCCCCTCGCGGCATTCCTACCTGTGTCGCTGGAGGTCGCATGCCAGAGAAGAGTCAGACGGAGCGAGTGAAGCGCGCGAAGCGGCAGGGGACGACGTTGGAGCTCAAGCCCACCGATATGCACCTCGCCAGCGAGGACAGCACACACAAGGCGAAGAAGAGCGGCCGGCGGGCCCTGGGCAAACGGACCTTCGCGGACCGCAGCGTCAGCCCCCGCCACGCGCCAGGAACGGGCCTCACGGCGAAGAGCCGCAAGCTGCCCGAACCGGAGCCGGGCCAGAGCAGCAGCTCGCGGCGCAAGACGCTGCCGTCGGCGGCCGCCGTGGCCTACCGCAAGGAGGGCCGCCCCAAGAAGACGACAGGACGCGGCGATACGACGCCGCTGAAGGCGGGCAAGGTCTACAAACGCGCGGGCGCGCGGAAGGCGGGCATCCACTCCTGAGGCCCTTCCAGCCTGGAGTCATGCGCGATGAGCCATGCCTCCAGGCCCTGGGAGGCCCCCCGGTGCCTCCTCGGCGTCCGCTCCCCCTGGCGCTCATTCCGTGGGGCCGGCGCTGTTCACCACCGCGGCCAGCCTGCGGACCTCCTCGTGCAGCTCGCGCAACTGCTCCAGGCTGCGCTGCAGGAGCACGTCGAGCTGCTCGGCCCGCCGCACGTCGCCTTGTGCCGCGGCGTCCTCGCGCTCGCGCGCCAGCCGCACCACGTCTCGCTCCACCAGCGCCGCCACTCGCGCCGTCTTCTCCAGCTCCCACTGGGCAGTCTGTGGCAGCTCGGGCTCGAGGTCGTCGTTGTCCTCGAAACGAGGCAGGGACGCGTCCTCCGGCTCCGGCGCCACGGGCTCGGGCTCCATCCGCGCCACCGTGACCTGGGGCACCTCGCGCGGAGGCGCCGGAGCGGGCACTTCGGCGGCGTTCACCGGCACCCCCCCGGGGGGCGGCGCGGGTGGAGGTGGAGCCGGAGGCACGGCCATGGCGAGCATCGCGGCGGGCAGCGGCTCCGGGTCGGGCTGGGGCCAGAACTCCACGCCGCCCAAGGCCACGGCGAGCACGCCCGCACCCGCCAGAATCAAACGGTAACGAATCCGCATGGTCCCCCTCCCCGCCCAGGCGCTCAGAAGCGCACCCGCCAGTCGCCGTCCTGACGCTCCACCCGTAGCAACCACGGTGCCGGGCGCTCGCGTCCACCATGGGCCACCCGGGCCCGTACGAGAACGGCCTCGGCGTCGCGCCCGTCCACCGTCGATTCGACAATCCCCATGAGCGTGAGGCCATGCCCCCGCAGCTCACGCACCGTCTCCGCACAGGCGCTCGCGCTTCCCCCCGTGGCCAGCAGCGGTGCCAGGACCTCGCAGTCACCCGCGGGCAGCGCCGAGAAGAAGTGGCGCACCGCCGCCTCCGCGTCCCGCGTCTTCGACGCGTCGGAGGAACACCCGAGCGCGGCCAGCGTCAGCCACCCCACCCACCTCGCTGGCGCGGACCGTCGTGACATGGCTCAGTAGCAGTTGGGGGCGAACAGCTCGTCATCCACGGCGGCGACGAACTGGTCATTGCACCAGCCGCTCACCAGGATGTGGCCATTGCGCACGCAGCTGTCGTGGTTGGTGGCGTCCACCGTGTACTGGGTGTCCCCGCCGCACGTGCTGCCGCAGCGCCCGAAGCAGTTGCCCACCACCTTCGGCCGGTGCCAGTGATTGGGTGAACCGCAGTGCCAGGTATCGCCGGCCAGATAGAACTCGTCCCCGTTACACGAATAGTGGTCACCCAGCTGGGCCAGTTGCTGATTGCCGGGCCAGTCGAAGCCGCCCCGGTCGCAGTCATGCGTCGCGTGGGCGTACCAGTTGTAGCGCCCCTCGCAGCTGCCCGAGTTGCGCCCGTTGCACTGCGCATAGCTGCACAACATCGTGTAGCCACGTCCCTTCTCGCCCATCACCACGCGCCGCAGCCCCACGGTGTCCGGGTACTGGGACCACACGCTCACCGCGCGGCGCAGGAACATGGCCGCGGGGGCCGCCGCGTCTCCCGCGGGGAGCGCCGCGTCGAGCTCGCGATAGAGGGCGGTGAGCAGCGCGCGGTCCGCGACGCCCATCTGCGCGTCCGCGGCATTCGCCTCCGCGAAACCATCCAGCGTGGAGACGCCGCTGGCCGGCTCCATCAACCCGGTGAGCGTCAGCCCGCGCAGCCGGACCTCCAGCCGGTACACCCCTGGCTCCACCTCGCGAGAGGAGAACGTCACCGCCTCGTCCTCTTGAACGAAGGTGCCCTGGACGCCTCCTGGCGCGGCGGAGAGTGACAGTCCCGCCTGCCGCGAGCGGAGCGCGTCGCCCGTCTTCGCGGCGCCGCCACAAGCACACGCCACCAGCACCACGCTCCACCACAGGTTCGTGCGCATCCTTGGATTCCCCCGGCCAGGAGCAGGCCCGAGTCCTCCTTCCCGCTCACGTCAGGGGAGCACGGCCCAGCGACGTGGAATGCTCTCACCGGACGAATTCGTAGCCAGAGCCCGGCGGTCTCATGCCTCTGTCCGCGCGAAGACAGGCAGCGGGCCAGCGGCGCGCGTCAGGCCGAAGTCTCCTTCGGGCACGTCCCACTCCGCGGGCTCGGCCTCCTCCTGGATGTCGGCACGAGCGGAGGCGGACGGGATGTGGCATGACGCTCCGGCATTGTCATTGGACCCCGGAGGAACCCACCCTTGAAGAGACTGAGCGCCCTCACCCTCTGCGCGGCACTGGCG
>NZ_JAAIYB010000511.1 GCF_010894475.1 Myxococcus vastator | reverse complement strand
CGCCTCCACCCCACCATCCGCCTTCGGTGCAACCTAAGGAGGAGGGAAGGCCAGGGGAAGCGGGCCCGACGGCGGACTACTTCTTCTGCGCGATGATGCGGTTCACCGCTGCACGGTCCTCGGCGCTGATGCGCTCACGAGGCGACGAATCCTTGTCTCCGGCGACGGCGTCCTTGGCGTCCTCGTACGCGTCCTCCAGCCCGTCCTTGAGCCGATCAACCGCGGACGGGTTCACCGAGCGGCTCCACGCCCGCTCCATGTGGTTCAACGGCGTGCGGCCATCCACCTTGCCCGAAGCCAGGAAGACGCCGAGCCCCACCGCACAGCACGTCCAGACGATGAACTTCAATGCGTTCACGCTCACAGCCTCCTACCTCTTCGTACATCGAAAGCGCGGGCGTGGCCAGTTTCCGACCGCGGCGGTGTCCAATGCGCTGACAGCGCGGGGTGGGGCCTTTAATGTCCGCGCGCTTGCAACCCGAAGAACTCTTTCAGGCGGCCCGTGAGCGGGCGGCGCAGCTGGACGTAGGGCGTGGCGACGCGGCGGTGGAGCGGGTGCGCGCGGCGGCCTCGGCCCTCTTCGTCCGTATCCCCGAACCGCCGGTGTACCGCCGCGCGGAGGACCCTTCCCGCAAGGCCGCCCAGGCCCTGCTCCCCGAAGTCGAGCGGGTGCTGGCGGAGGCGCTGGCCGCGGGGCGGGATGGCTCGGCGGTGGCCCCGCTGGAGAAGCTGGTGGCCGCGCTGCTGGCCCACGGCGAGGCGCTCTGCCACACGGCGGCCGGACGGCTGGAGGCCGCGGAGACGGCCTGGCGCCGGGCGCAGGAGCTGGAGCGCGCCGCGCACCCGACGCGCCACCTGGTGACGTCGCCGCCGCGTCCGCCGCCGGTGTTCGACAAGGGCTCGCGCGTGTCGCGGTATGACCCGCGCAACGCGCCCCAGGCGAACGTGAAGCTGGTGTGCCCGAACATGGGCTGCAAGCGGGTGGGGGACTACGCGTTCCTCACCAGCCACGCCTACAACCGCTTCATCTGTCCGGTCTGCCGCACGCCCTTCCTGGCGTACTTCGGCGAGCTGCGCGGACTGGAGGTGGAGGTCGGCCGCAGCTCCAAGCGGTACTTCTTCACGGTGGACGAGGTCGGCACCACGGGCAGCACGCGCATCGAGTTCGAGGAGGCCAGCGGCCAGGAGTTCCCCTCCGCGCGGCGCGACTTGCTGGCCTTCGTCTACACGGAGGCGCGCGAGCTGAAGGCGGTGGTGAACCTCACCAACCAGCGGCTCATGTGGGTGAGCCCGGCGTCCTCGTGCTTCGTGGCCACGGTGGCGTTCGGCGACGGCGCGCCGGAGCTCGTGGCCTTCCGTGCCTATCGCGACGACGTGCTGCGGAAGAGCGCGCCGGGCCGGGCGTTCATCCGGGGCTACTACCAGTGGGGCCCTGACGTGGCGGCGTGGGTGTCGCGGCGCCCGGTGGCCCGTGAGGGTGTGCGGTGGGCGCTGCGGCGGGTGCATGGCCGCCTGACGAGGAGTGGATTCCAGTGACGGAAAGCATCGGGGCGCCGCCTCCGGCGCCGAAGAAGGCGGGCGCCGGAACGAAGGTGGTGCTGGGGCTGTTGGGGGCGCTCGGCGTGGGCGGCGTGGTGTACCTGGGCGTGCTGGAAGCGCAGCGGGCCCGGTTGGTGCCGGATGGGACATCCGCGCCGTCCATGGAGATGGCGCGCCATGGCGGCGGCACGCTGAAGCTGGAGGACCTGAAGGGCCAGGTGGTGATGCTGGACTTCTGGGCCACCTGGTGCCCGCCGTGCCGTGAGGAGATGCCGGCGCTGGTGAAGCTGGCCAAGGAGTACGAGCCGCAGGGGCTCGTCTTCGTCGCGGCCAGCCGGGATGACGGAGACCGCGCGCCCAGGCTGGTGGAGGCCTTCATGCGCAACCACCTGCCGGACCTGGCGCCGTACGTGGTGTACGCGGACGACAACGTGGCGCGGGCCTTCCAGGTCAGCGCGCTGCCGACGCTCTACTTCCTGGACCGCGAGGGCAAGGTGATGGACGCGCAGCGCGGCGCGCTGTCCGAGGACGGCATCCGCCGCCGCATCGAGCGCGCGCTCAAGCAGCCCTGAGCCGCTTCAGCGCGCCGCCCTCCCTCCTCAGGGCTTCTTCTCCGGCGGCGCGGCCGGGACGACGGTCTCCTTCTTCTCCGTCTCCACCTCCGAGCGAACGAGCCGGAAGTCGACGCGCCGGTTCTTCGCGCGGCCCAGCGCCGTGTCGTTGGTGGCAATCGGGTTGTTGAAGCCGAAGCCCTTGGAGCTGAGGCGCTTGCGCGCGATGCCCTTCGCCACCAGGTAGTCGAGCACGGACTTCGCGCGGCGGTCGGACAGGCCCATGTTGAGGGCGCGCGAGCCGCGGTTGTCGGTGTGGCCTTCGATGAGCACGGGGCCCAGCGTCGGGTTCTTCCGCAGCACCGTCGCCACCTCGTCCAACAGCGGGTAGGAGCGCTTCTGGATGACGGCGGAGCCCGTCTCGAAGAGCACGTTGCCCTTGATGCGGATGCGGTCCGATTCAACGACGACGTAGGGCGGTGAGTCGAACGGGCAGCCGTTGTTCTCCGGCGGGCCGAACTCCTCGGGGCAGTCGTCCTCGTTGTCGGGCACCTCGTCGCCGTCGGTGTCCGGGCAGCCGTCGTAGTCCTTCGGGCCGGGCTGGTACGGGCACTTGTCGAGCGCGTCGGGGATGCCGTCGCCGTCCGCGTCGTTTTCGTCCTCCGGGCAGCCCTTGTTGGACTTGGGGCCCGGCTTGTCGACGCAGGCGTCCTCGCCGTCGACGACGCCGTCGCCGTCCGTGTCGTGGTTCGGGTCCGGGCAGCCCTTGGTGTGCTTGGGGCCCTTCTCGTTGGCGCAGCCGTCCTCACCGTCCGGAATCCCGTCGCCGTCGTTGTCCGGGTCGGGGCAGCCGTCGCCGTCCTGGAAGCCGTCCTTGTCCTCGGGCTCGTTGGGGCAGCGGTCGCGGATGTCGGGCACGCCGTCGCCGTCCGAGTCGACGAACGTCTCGTCGTAGCGCACCGCGAACATCACCCGCAGGGCCTCGCGGCCGTAGCCGCTGGACAGGTTGATGCCGCGGCCGACGTTCAGCTCCATGCCCCAGTTGCCCCAGACCTTCGCGCGGGCGCCCACCAGGGCCTCCCACGGCGTCTTGAGCGTGTCGGCCTGGTCGAAGTTGAAGGGGCGCACCAGCGGGGTGCCCAGGTGCATCTCCGCCACGGCCTCCACGTCCGTGAAGCGGCCCATGTTGGGCAGCTCGGCGATGGCGCCGGCGCCCAGCGTCAGCTCGTCGTCAACGAGCAGGTTGAGGTACTGCGCATGGGGCCGCAGCCGCACACCCACGTTGCCGAGCACACGGATGGGCACGGGGAGGAAGGTGAACCGCTGCTCCAGCGCGACGCGAGGCGCCCAGAGCACGCCGCGCTCGCCGGTGAAGCTGGAGGCGCTGCCCGTGGGCAGCCGGACCTCGGCGACGAGCGACACGCCCACCGGGAACGTCTCGCGGTCCAGCAGGTGGACGCGCGGCAGCAGGCGGATGTCGCCCAGCGTGGTGCGGCCCACGCCCGCGGCGCCCGGGAAGTTGGGGGCGTCCAGCGCGTCACGCAGCAGCTGGAAGTTGTCACCCTGGAGCAGCGTGACGGGCAGGTCCACCGCCAGCTCCAGGCGCTCATGGAGCTGATAGGCGAACAGCAGGTGCGCATCGAGTCGGTAGGGCAGGAGGTCGCCCAGCTTCTCGTCGCCCAGCTTCAGGGAGAGGATGCGCCAGTTGAAGTCGAACAGGAGCGCCGCGCGGAAGCTGCCCACGGGCAGCGCGTTGCTCGTGCCTTCCAGCGCGATACCACTGTGCTGGGCGGCGGTGGCCTTGACGGGAACGGCGTCGAACCCGCGGGCGAACGGGTCGTGGTCGGCGTGCGCAGCCACCGAGGCCAGCAGCAGGCCCAGGACGGCGAGTCGGGTGGCTGAGCCACGCAAGCTGATGCCTCGCATGTTTCAGGCTCTTAGCACCCGACTCCGGAGGGTGGAAGGAAATGACCCACCCCCCGGCACCGTTGATTACAGCCGGGTGTTATTTCTCCATGAACTGCTGCGCGGGGATGACCTGGATGGCCTCCGGGCGCAGGGGCAGCTTGGACGCGGAGATGGCCTGGTCCTGCGTCAGCAGCGCCTCCGGCTTGGGGGACGCGTAGGTGATGGGTGACGGCGCACCGGAGCGCAGCGCCTGGGCGAGCCCCTCCGCGTCCTCGGTGACGAAGGCGAAGTTGAGGGCCTCGGGCTGCACGCGGCGGCGGAGCGCCTCCTGGACGGACTTCGGCGTCATCTTCGACATGGCCTGGCGGTACTGCTCCAGGAAGTCGGGCGTGCCGTAGAAGCGCCCGTCAATGGCGTAGCCCAGCCGACGCTGGTCCGTCTGCTCCCACAGGCGGGTGTAGCCTTGGAGGAAGCCGCGCATCAGCTCGAAGCGCTCCTGGGGGATGCCCTCCTCCACCATCTGGTCCAGGAAGAACACCGCGCCGCGCGTGGCGAACACGCCCTGGGTGGGCACCACGGGGCGAAGCCACAGGGACACGTCTTGCTGGGTGCGCGCGATGTTGGTGCGGTTGTACGTGGTGCCGGGCGACTCGATGAAGTGCTCGGCGTAGGCGTAGTCGCCGTAGTTGAGGCCGCGCTTCTCGCGCAGCTCGGTGAAGAGCACGCCAATGGACTGGCGGTGCTCGCCCAGGTTGGACATGGCGAAGGCCACCGGGAAGAAGTCCGGGTCTCCGCGGCGGATGGTGCTGACGAAGCCCATGCTGACGGCGGTGGAGAGCGTGGGCTTCTGGATGATGACGGTGCGGCCGGCCGTCGTCGGCACGGCGGGCATCGCCACGCGCGGCGCGCCCTTCGCGGGCAGCGCGGACAGGCGCGAGCGGAGCGTCTGCGCGAGCGCTTCATCCACCCCGCCCGCCAGGCCGATGACGAGCCTGTCCTGCGTGAAGACGCGCTGGGCGTGGGCCTTCACGTCGTCCAGCGTGAGGGCCTTCAGCCCCTGCACGGTGCCGCCGGTGAAGTGCGCGTAGGGGTGGCCCTCGTAGATGAGCGCGTCCAGCGCGGCCTTGCCCAGCGCCTCGTCGTTGGCGCTGCGCAGGCCGTTCTCCACGTCGCTGATGGCGTTGGCGCGCAGGCGCTCCAGCTCTGCGGCGTCCAGGCGCGGGGCCAGGAGCACGTCGGTGAAGAGGTCCTGGAAGCGCGCCAGGAAGTCCTTGTGGACGCGGCCGGAGAACGTCGTGAACTCCTTGTCCACGAAGACGTCCAGCTCCGCGGCCATGGGGTACAGGGCCTCCAGGAGCTGCGAGGAGGTGAGCTTCTGCGTGCCGCCCTCCGCCATGAGCCGCGCGGTGAGGGCGGTGAGGCCCTCCTTGCCCTTCGGGTCGTCCACGGAGCCGGTGTGGAAGACGAGCCGGAAGGAGACGATGGGCGAGTCCGGCCGCGCCAGGACGACCAGCTCCATGGGCTCGGGCTGGCGCAGCGGCGTCGCGGGCACGGCCTCCGGGCTGTCTCTTTTACACATCTGACCCTGCGGACGAAGCAAGAAGTGTGAAGTTAGGTGGTGGCCGAATCATTAAAAAAAAAAAAGTACACATTAAAGT
>NZ_JAAIYB010000510.1 GCF_010894475.1 Myxococcus vastator | reverse complement strand
GCCCCCTCCCGTCGTCACGGACACCAGCCACACGGTGAAGCGCCCGGAGGACCCGCCCGCCACGCGGACGCTGCCGCTGGTGACGTCCCAGCCGGAGGACGGCGCCCTGAGCATGGCGGGCAAGCTGTCCGGCGCGTACGTGCAGACGGGGCCCAGCGAGGCCTTCGCGTGGCTGGAGCTGAAGGCGCGCCCGGCGGAGGGCGGCCAGCGGGTGCCCGTCAGCCTGGCGCTGGTGCTGGACCGCTCCGGCTCCATGAACGGCCAGAAGCTGGCCGACGCCCGGCGCGCCGCCACGGAGCTGGTGCGGCGCCTGACGCCCGATGACCGGCTCGCCTTCATCGACTACGGCACCGACGTGCGGGTGCAGCCCAGCCGGCGGATGACGGAGGAGGCGCGCGCGGAGCTGCTGACGCTCATCTCCGGGCTGCAGGACGACGGCAGCACCAACGTCAGCGGCGCGCTCGACGCCGCGGCCAACGCCCTGCGGCCCCACATGCGCGAGTACCGCGTCAGCCGCGCCATCCTGCTGAGCGACGGGCAGCCCACCACGGGCATCGTGTCCGAGCCGGGCCTGCTGGACCAGGTCCGCCAGCTGCGCCGCGACGGCATCACCGTCAGCGCGCTGGGCGTGGGCCGGGACTACCAGGAGACGCTGATGCGCGGCATGGCCGAGCAGGGGGGCGGCTTCTCCGGCTTCATCGACGACTCGGCGCGGCTGGCGGAGGTCTTCTCCCGCGAGCTGGACCAGGCGACAAGCACCGTGGCGCGCCTGGTGGAGCTGCGGCTGGACGTCCCGCCCGAGGTGCGGCACGTGGAGGTCATGGGCATGGCGTCCTTCCGCGAGGGCAACGTGCTGAAGGTGCCGCTGTACGACATGGCCAGCGCCCAGACGGTGCGCGTCATGGCGAAGCTGTCGCTGGACACCCCGCGGACGGCCGGCGCGCTCGCCCTGCTGAACGCCCGGGTGCACTATGTCGACGTGGCGCGCGACGTGCCGACGGAGACGGCGCTGCGGCTCACCGCGGAGGTGACCAGCGACCTGGACCTGGTGCGCGCGTACCTGGACAAGGAGGTGCGCGTCCACGCGACCCGGGCGTTGGGCACCCAGCAGATGGTGGCCGCCGCGAAGGAGATGAAGCGCGGCAACAAGGCGAAGGCCCGTGGCCTGCTGGACAACGCCCGGGCCATTTTCGGCACGTCCGCGGCCTCGCTGTCCGGGGAGCTTGCGGACGTCAGCCGCTCCCAGGCAGCCTTGGCCGGAGCGTCCAGCGAGGAGGAGGCGCAGGCCGAGTCGCGCAACCTCCTCAAGAAGTCCCTCAGGAACTTCGGCCAGAACAACGCGTACTAGCAGGACGGTGAACCCATGGCCCTCTCCGTGCAGTACTTCCACCGCGAAGAGTTCGAGACCCGCACGCTTCGCGCGCTGGGAGGCGCCGCCTGCATGGGCCTGGTCGCCGGCGCCGTGCCGGACCTGCACCTCACACCGGAGTACCTCGCCATCGTCGCCGCGGCGCAGGCGTGCGTGAAGCCCACGGGGGTCCACCCCCTGGCGCTGCGCCTGGCGCTGACGGTGCTGCCCGCCCTGCCCTACTTCTTTCGGGCGCCGGAGCCGCTGCCCGTGAGCCTCGCGGGCGCGCTCGCCGCGGCGCTGGTGGCCTGGCTGGGCCATGGACGGGAGCAGCCGGGGCAGCCCGCCGCGGTGGCCACCAGCGCGGCCGCCGCGGGCGTGCTCGTCCCACTGGGCCTCTACGTCCAGCAGGTGCTGGAGGCGCGCTTCCTGGGGAGCGACGGCCTGCTGCCCGCGCTGGTGGGCTTCCTCGTCGTGGGCCTCTTCTGGAGCATCGGCACGCTGCCGGCCAACCTCCGCGTGGAGCTGGACGCGGTGGAGGCCCGGGGCCGCCAGTTGCAAGACGCGCTCAAGGGCGACTCGCGCACCCTGGCCACGCGGGCGCTGACGCTCTACCGCCAGTGCAAGGACGTGGTGACGAAGATGCCGTCCAGCACCGGGCGCACGGAGCTGCTGGGCGTGCTGGAGAAGATGACGGGCGACAGCTTCTCGCTGGCGGAGGTCCACTTCGGGCTGGAGGCCCAGCTCGGCTCCGTGGTGGCCAACGACGTGGACGCCCAGGTGCGCGAGCTGCGGGAGCGCGCCGCCGCCACGCAGGACGCGGTGGCCCGCCGGCAGCTGGAGCTGGCCGCGTCCTCGCTGGGCGAGGAGCTCAACCACCTGGACGTGCTGGCCCGCCGCAAGGAGCGGCTGCTGGCCCAGCTCCACGCGCAGGTGGCGCTGCTGGAGCGGGCCCGGGTCTCCTTCATCGGGGTGCAGGGCAACGAGCTGGGTGCCAAGGGCGCGCAGGCCGCTGACCTGGCGCGCAAGCTGAAGCAGCTGGGAGAGCCCGCCTCCAGCGCGGGGCCCGAGGACGTCGCCCCCGTGGCCGCGCCCTCCCCCACGCGCGTCACCCCCTGAGCGACGCGCTACTTCCGGGACGCCCGGCGGGTGGCGCGCTTGCGCCGCGGCGCGGGCGTGGGGCTCACTGGCGGCGCGTGCAGTTGATCCGCGATGCGCTGCTCAATGGCCTCGCGGGTGCCGCGGGCCTGGACCAGCGCCGCCTCGATTTCCTCACGCACGCGCGCCGCCTGCTCCTCCGCCGTGGCCCGGTACTCCGACACCGTGCGGCGCAGGGCGATGCTGCCCCGGTCCGGCGCGGCACTCCGTTCACCCGTGCGCACTGTCTTGGGAGCCGATGTCCTGCGCCTGCGTACCTGGGTCCTGGGTCTCTGCTGTCCTTCGTGCTCCGCCATCCGCGCCTCCCGGAAAGTCATCCTCGCTTCCAGGAAAGTGGGCTGCTATCGGACGCGAAGGAAGCCCGTGCCTGGGCTGGCTTCTGGGCAGGCAGGCAACACACCGCCTGTTCATTCAGCAGGGTTGCTTCTTGCCTGCGCCAGGAAAACGCTATGGCGCGGCGGGGACGGCGCGCACACACTCCTGCTTCGTCTGCCTCCGTGGGGGCAGCGGCTTGTCGCGAGGATACCGTGGCAGTCAGCGAACCCTTTTCGTTCCTGAAGCACCGCAAGCACAACCTGGACCGGATGACGCTGGGCGACCTGGTCTACTCGTTCTTCACCTACTACGCGGTGGTGGCCTACATCACCGTGGGCATCATCAGCCTGGCCCTGGCCGTGAAGTGGCTCGAGAACCCGCTGCGCATGCTGCTGGCGATGCTCGCCGCGAGCGTGGCGTTCCCCTTCGGCTGGTACCTGGTGCACAAGCACATCCTGCACAGTCGCTTCCTCTACAAATCACCGCTCACCGCGGCGACGTGGAAGCGCATCCACTTCGACCACCACCAGGACCCACACGACCTGCGCGTGCTCTTCGGCGCGCTGGCCAACGTGCTCCCCACCGTGGGCGGCGTGATTGCACCCATTGGCTATCTCATCGGCGGCAAGGCGGGCGCCGCCGCCGCGCTGGGCTGGGCCATGGTGATTACGTGCGTTTATGAGTTCTGCCACTGCATCCAGCACCTGAACTACACGCCCAGGTCCCCGTTCCTGAAGGACATCAAGCGGCTGCACCTGTCGCACCACTTCCACAACGAACAGGGCAACTACGGCATCACCAACTACTTCTGGGACCGCCTCTTCGGGACCTTCTACGAGAAGTCCGGTGACAAGCCCAAGAGCCCCACCGTCTTCAACCTGGGCTACACGTCCGAGGAGGCCCAGCGCTATCCCTGGGTGGACCGGCTCTCCGGCGGCACCCGCGGTGACGGTCACCCGCGCCGCTTCTGGGAGCGCCAGGCCGCCGCCCAGACGCCGCCCCCGGAGCCCGCCAGGCGCCAGGAAGGCTGACGGCCGGGCACCCGCCTGAAGCCTCCAAGCCCCCTCCCTCACCCAGAGGCAGGGGGCTTTTGACGGACCGCATCTACGAAGGGCTTCGTTGACATCTACGAATCCATTCGTAATATGGCTTCAGGCAATCGAGTCACGGAAGGAAGCGTCATGAGTGAGACGAAGCTGCCGCGTCCCACGGATGGGGAGCTGGCCATCCTGCGGGTCCTCTGGGCGCGCGGCGACAGCACGGTGCGCGAGGTGCATGAAGCCCTCACCCGCGACGAGCCGGAGGGCACCGGGTACACGACGGTGCTGAAGCTGATGCAAATCATGACTGAGAAGGGGTTGGTGGAGCGTGACGAGTCCCAGCGCGCGCACGTGTACCGGCCCCGCGCCACGGAGCAGCGCACCCAGCGTCAGTTGGTGACGGACCTGGTGGACCGCGCCTTCGGTGGCTCTCCGGCGCGGCTGGCGATGCAGGCCTTGTCGTCGAAGAAGACGCGCCCCGAGGAGCTGGCGGAGCTGCGCCGGTTGCTCGACACGCTGGAAGGAGGCGAGGAATGAGCCGGCTGCTGATGGAGTCCCTGGGGTGGGCGCTGCTGCACTCGCTCTGGCAGGGCACGCTGGTGGCGCTGCTGCTGGCGGTGGCGCTCGTCACGGTGGGGCGGCGCGCGGCGCATGCGCGTTACGCGCTGGCCTGCGGGGCGCTGGTGCTGGCGCTCGCGCTGCCGGTGGCCTCCGGGTGGAAGCACTTCCACGGCGCGCCCGCGCGAGTGGCCATGGACACCTCCGTGCCGCCCACGCCGCTCCGGGTGGATGCCGCGAATACCCACCCCGTGGAGAGCACGGCGGCGCGTCCCGCCTGGCGCCTGTCGCCCGTCGCGACGGCGCCCGCGTGGATTGACGCGGACATGGCCGAGGACGGCGCCGCGAGTGGCTTCGAGAGCGCGGTGCTGACGGGCCTGGGCTCGTTCCTGGTCATGGCCGGGCTGCTGCTGCAACGCGCGCTGTCCCTGGTGGAAGCGCACCTGCACTGGCTGGTGCTCGCCTGGGCGGCGGGCGTGGGCCTGAGCTCGGGGCGGATGGCGGCGGAGTGGATGAAGCTGCGCCGGCTGGCGGACCGGGCCCTGCCCGCGCCCGAGGCATGGCAGGAGCGGCTGGACGCCCTGTCGCGGCGCCTGGGCCTGCACCGCGCGGTGCGGCTGCTCCAGTCCTCCGACGTGGACGTGCCCGCCGCGGTGGGCTGGCTGTCGCCCGTGGTGCTCCTGCCCGTGTCCACCCTGGCGGGCCTGCCCGCTCGGCAGTTGGAGATGGTGCTGGCTCATGAGCTGGCCCACATCCGCCGTCACGACTTCGCGGTGAACCTGGCGCAGGTGCTGGTGGAGACGCTGCTCTTCTTCCACCCCGCGGTCCGCTGGACTTCCCATGTCATCCGCGTCGAGCGGGAGCACTGCTGCGACGACGTCGCGGTGGCCGCCAGCGGCAACTCCGTCTCCTACGCCCGGGCGCTGACGGCGCTCGAGACGCTCCGCGTGCTGCCGGGAACGCCGAGCCCCGCCATGTCCGCGCTGGGCGGCTCGCTGCCGGAGCGCGTGCGGCGGCTCATCACCCTGCCCACGTCTCGCTGTGCCTCGCGCTGGGCGGCGGGCGCCTCCGTGCTCACCCTGGTCAGCAGCCTCGCCGTGGCCGCGCCGCTGACGTCGCTCCTGCTGGGACAGACGGACGCCGCGCCGCGGCCGGGAGACGAGCCCGTCCTCGTCCAGGCTCCGCCCATCCCGGCGCTCTCGCTCACCCCGCCGGTGCCGCCCGCGCCCACGCCCGTGACACC
>NZ_JAAIYB010000050.1 GCF_010894475.1 Myxococcus vastator | reverse complement strand
GGGCCGGTGCTGGTGATTGCCGGCGCGGGCTCCGGCAAGACGCGCACGCTGACCTTCCGGGTGGCGCGCATGCTGGAGCGGGGCGTCCCCCCCGAGGGCATCCTCCTGCTCACCTTCACCAACAAGGCGGCGCGGGAGATGACGCGCCGGGTGGAGGAGCTGGTCGGCGCCTTCGTGGACGTGCGGCGCATCCTCGGGGGCACCTTCCACCATGCCGCGCACGTGCTGCTGCGCCAGTACGCGGGCGTGCTGGGCTTCTCCAGGAACTTCACCGTGCTGGACCGCGAGGACGCGCGGGACTTGATGGTGACGTGCATCGCCGAGCGCCGCCTCAAGAGCGACAAGCGCTTTCCCCGGCCAGACCTGGTGCTGGACCTGGTGTCCCTGGCGGCCAGCCTCCAGCAGCCCGTGTCACATGTCCTGATGGACCGCCGGCCGCAGCTGTTGCCGCTGGCGCCCGAGGTGCTCGCCGCCGCCGCGCGCTTCCAGCAGCGCAAGGCGCAGATGCACCTGATGGACTTCGATGACCTGCTGGTGCACCTCAAGCGCCTGCTGACGCACCACCCGGACGTGAAGGCGCAGCTCACCGAGCGCTTCCGCTGCGTGCTCGTGGACGAGTATCAGGACACCAACCGGCTCCAGGGCGACCTGGTGGATCTGCTCGCCGGGAAGCGCAAGGACCTCACGGTGGTGGGGGACGACTGTCAGTCCATCTACAGCTTCCGGGGCGCGGACTTCACCAACATCATCGGCTTCCCCGAACGCTACCCGGGCTGCTCCGTCCACGCGCTGACGCGCAACTACCGCTCCACGCCGGAAATCCTGCGGCTGGCCAACACCTCCATCGCCCTCAACCCGAACCAGTTCCCGAAGGTGCTGACGGCGGCCCGCTCCCCGGGCGTCAAGCCGCTCATCGTCCCCGCCCGGGATGCCGGGGAGCAGGCCGCCTACGTGGCCCAGCGCATCGGTGAGCTCCGTGAGCAGGGCCTGTCCCTGGAGGCCATGGCCGTGCTGTACCGGGCCCACAGTCACTCGCTGGAGCTCCAACTGGAGCTGACCCGGCGCGGCCTCCCTTTCCGGGTGCGCTCCGGCGTCCGCTTCTTCGAGCAGTCCCACATCAAGGACGTGCTGGCCCACCTCCGGCTGGTGAACAACCCGGGGGATGAGCTGGCCTTCAAGCGCGTCATCCGGCGCGTCCCAGGCGTGGGACCGGCGACGGCCGAGCACCTCTGGACCGCCCTGCGCGCCCAGCCGGAGGGGACACCCCTGGCGGAGGGGCTGGCCCATGCGGACGTCCGCGCGCACCTGCCACGCAAGGCGCGGCAGGGCTTCCAGGCCTTCGGTGACCTGATGGGGCGGCTGACCCGGCCGGAGGCGTCCCCCTCACCGGGGCGGCTCATCGAGGACGTCCTCGCCGGGGGCTACGCGGACTTCCTCCGGGCGGAGTTCTCCGAGGAGGAGCACCGGGAGGACGACGTCCGCCAGCTGGCGGAGTTCGCCGGCCGCTTCGAGGACGTGGCGCGCTTCCTGTCGGAGATCGCCCTGGTGTCGGAGTTCGCGGCGGAGGAGGCCTTGAGGGAGGGGGCGCCCGAGGCGTGCCTGACGCTGTCCACCGTCCATCAGGCCAAGGGGCTGGAGTGGCGGGCCGTCTTCGTCCTCTGGCTGGCGGACGGGCGGTTTCCGCTGTCACTGGCCACGCGCCTGCCTGAGGAGGAGGAAGAGGAGCGGCGGCTGTTCTACGTGGCCCTGACCCGGGCGCGGGACACCCTGGCGCTGGTGTACCCCCAGTCGGTGCTGCCCCGGGACGGGGAGCGCATCCTCCTGCGGCCGTCCCGGTTCCTCCAGGAGCTGCCCGGCGGGGAGGACGCTCCGTTTGACCGGTGCATCCTGTCCACCCTGGAGGCGGAGCCCGAGGGGGCCATGGGGCAAGTGGGTCCCCCTCCGGGTGGATCGGACCCGGCGGACTGACACCGTCGCCCAGAAACGCGCACTCCCGTGCGCGACGTGATAGACAGTGGAATCAGGGGCGGCGTCTTCCGGCACGAGCCCCCTCACTTCATGGCGGACAGACCTCGCATCATCGGGATTGACCTCGGCACCACCAACACGCTGGTGGCGTCCGTCCGCAACCGCATCCCGAAGATCGTCCCCACCGATCGCGGCAACCTCACGCTGCCCTCCGTCGTGGCGCTGTCGGCGCGCGGCGACCTGTTGGTGGGCGGGGTGGCCAAGGATCAGATGGTCACCAACCCCAAGAACACGCTCTGGGGGACCAAGCGGCTCATCGGGCGGAAGTACAACTCCAAGGCGGTGGACGACCTCAAGGGGTACTTCCCCTACGACATCGTCGAAGGCCCCAACGGGGACGCCGCGGTGATGATGGGCGGCAAGCTGTATTCGCTGCCCCAGGTGTCCAGCTTCGTGCTGGGCCAGGTGAAGACCATCGCGGAGCAGTTCCTGGGCGGCCCCATCGAAGGGGCGGTCATCTCCGTCCCGGCCTACTACAACGACAACCAGCGCAACGCGGTGAAGGAGGCCGGCCGGCTGGCGGGCTTCGACGTGAAGCGCATCGTCAACGAGCCCACCGCCGCGGCGCTGGCCTACGGCTTCAACCGGGGGCTGGATCAGAAGGTCCTCGTCTATGACCTGGGCGGCGGCACCTTCGACGTGTCCGTGCTGCACCTGGCCGGCAACGTCTTCGAGGTCCTGGCCACGGGCGGCGACACCTTCCTGGGCGGCGCGGACTTCGACAACCGCATCATGGAGTACGTGCTGGAGCGCTTCCGGGAGGAGACCAAGGTCGACCTCGGCACGGAGAACCCCATCGCGCTCCAGCGCATCAAGAACGCGGCGGAGGCGGCGAAGATCGACCTCACGCTGATCCCCAACGTCGTCATCGACCTGCCCTTCATCGACGAGCGCAAGGGCAAGCCGCTGGATTTGCGCATCCCCCTGACGCGCGAGTTCCTCAACAGCCTCACCGGCGACCTGGTGGACCGCACCTTCGAGATCTGCGACCGCGTGCTGGAGGAGAAGGGCATCTCCCGCGCGGAGATCGACGAAATCATCCTGGTGGGCGGCCAGAGCCGCATGCCGCTGGTGCAGCAGAAGATTCAAGCGCACTTCGGCAAGGCGCCGCGCAAGGGCGTCCATCCGGACGAGTGCGTGGCCCTGGGCGCGGCGCTGCTGGGCGACTCGCTGGGCAGCATCGACGCGGTGACGCTGCTGGACGCGCTGTCCATGCCCATTGGCTACGCGATGCCCAACGGGCGCGTGAAGCGCATCATCGAGAAGAACTCGCTGATTCCAATGGTGAAGAGCTTCCGCCTGCCTCCGCCGAAGGAGCCGGGCTCGCCCTTCATCGAGCTGGACATCTACCAGGGGGACAGCGACCTGCTGGTGGACAACGAATATCTGGGCACGGTGCGCGTGCCCTCGGCCGCGGCTGGCCGGAAGATCGACTTCCGCCTCACCGAGGAGTGTCTGCTCCAGGTGACGGTGGAGGAAGCGAGCGGCATGCGCAAGGTGGACCTCGCCACCCGCGACACGCCGGAGCAGCTCAAGCGGGCGCTCCAGGAAGTCGCGTCGCGACACTCACAGCAGGTGCCCAGCTCCAGCAACAGCGGGAGCGACGACCGGGGGCTCTTCTCCAGCATCAAGAGCATCTTCCGGAGGGGCTAGGAGTCCAGATGGCGAAGTTCCCGTCGAAGGAGTGGGTGGACGAGGCGGTCCGCCTCACCAATGAGGATCCCGAGTGCGCCATGGCCGGCAGGGGCTGGAAGGGCGACTTCGGGGCGGTGGTGGAAGCCGAGCCCGGCTTGCTGGCGAAGGCTTTCGTGGTGCACGTCGTCCCCGGTGACTGCCGCATCGAAAAGGCGCGCGTCCTGGCGGATCCGGACGACCTGGAGGAGCTGGAGCCGGTGTACCTGGCGCGCGCGCCCTACAGCGTCTGGAAGCAGCTCCTCAAGGGGACGCTGGACCCGGTGGAGGCGGTGCTCAAGCGCCGCATCTCCATGAAGGGCGACCTGCAGCCGCTGATTGAGCGCATGAAGTACAAGGGCATCGCCGATCGCGTCTTCGCGCAGCTGCAGACGCAGTTCATCGACGAGCCCTGAGCCGGAGACGCCATGGGAATCAAGGACGACCTGAAGAAGCAGGCCCTCAACGTGTCGGGCAAGGCCATGGAGAAGCTCATGGCCGACGACCGCCGCGCCATGGCCATTGCCAACGCCATTGGGAAGGCCCAGCGCGGCAAACAGGCGCTCGACCGGGGGCAGGAGGAGCTGATGAAGGCGCTGAACTTCGCGCCCCGCAGCGAGTTCAAGATCCTGGGCAAGCAGCTCTCCGGCCTCAAGCGCCGGCTGCGCGAACTCGATGAGAAGCTCGACGCGCTGTAGTCGAAAATGCGTTGACACCTGAGCGGGCCAATGGCATCTACACCCGCGTTCGCGGCTGGCAACACCGGCGGCGGTCAGCAGAAGGGCGTATAGCTCAGCGGTAGAGCACTGCCTTCACACGGCAGGGGTCGCAGGTTCAAACCCTGCTGCGCCCACTCAAGAAAGGCCGTGAGTCCGAATCGGGACTCACGGCCTTTCTGCTTTGCGGGCTCCATCTCCGCCGCTGCGCCGGACGCAAGAAAGCCCACCCCGCCTGCGAAGCGGAGTGGGCGTCTTGAGATTGCGGCGTGAGGCCGGGGCGCGGCTCAGAGCTTGGGCACGTCCGGCACGTCGACGGCGGGCGTGTGCCGGGCCTTGATGAGCGACGCGGCGATGCTCGCGCCCAGCAGGCCGGCGATGACGACCAGGGACACCGCGGGCGGCACCTTCACGAAGTCGATGACGGCCATCTTCGCGCCCACGAAGACGAGCACCGCGGAGAGGCCCACCTTCAGGTAGCTGAACTTCTCCACCGCGCCGGCCAGCATGAAGAACATGGAGCGCAGGCCGAGGATGGCGAAGATGTTGGACGTGAAGACGATGAAGGGGTCCGTCGTCACGGCGAAGATGGCGGGGATGGAGTCGAGCGCGAAGAGGATGTCCGACGCCTCCACCAGCAGGAGCGCCATCAGCAGCGGCGTGGCCAGCTTGCGGCCGTTCTCCACGGTGAAGAAGTGGTGCCCGTCGAAGTTGGGGGTGGAGGGGATGGTCCGCCGGGCCAGGCGCATCAGCGCGCCGTCCTCCGGGTGGTCCTCCTTGTTGCGCTGCAGGAAGAGCTTCACGCCCGTGAGGATGAGGAAGCCGCCGAAGACGTAGATGAGCCAGTGGAAGCGGGCCAGCATCGCCACGCCCGCGAAGATCATGATGGCTCGCAGCACCAGCGCGCTGAGGATGCCCCAGAAGAGGACCCGGTGCTGGTACAGCGCGGGGATGCGCAGCGCCGAGAAGATGACGACGAAGACGAAGATGTTGTCGACGGAGAGCGACTTCTCGATGAGGTAGCCGGTGATGAACTGGAGGCCGGGCTCGGGCCCGAACTTCCACCAGACCCCCGCTCCGAAGACGAGCGCCAGGCTGACCCACACCGCGCTCCAGCCCAGGGCCTCCTTGAACTTCACGACATGGGCTTTGCGGTGGAAGACGCCCAGATCGAGCGCCAGCATCGCGATGACGAAGGCGACAAAGCCGGCCCACAGGCCCGGACTGCCGACGCTTGGGAAGGTTTCCATATGGTGGCGTCAGATAAGAGTCATCCGAGCCTTCCACAAATAGGAATTCTGCCCGCACTCCATCGAGAAAACAAAAGAATTAGCCGGACAGGGAGCAGACGAGCGGTCAAAAACATCCCAAATGTTTGGGAAGTGGTTTTGACGGCGATGGGTTTGGAACCGTCCCGGTTGGAAAAATCAAACACGGGGCTATGAGACCAGCCAGGCGTCACCGTCCCTGAGGGCAGCTACTCCTCCCGACGGAAGGACGCGTCGAGCGCACTCCAGGCGATAGGCGCCTGGGGGCTCGTCACCCTCATGCCTCAAGCAGTAAGGACGCTATTTTGACTCGGAATCGTTTTCTGTCCTCGACGTGTGGTGCGCTCTTCGCTCTGGCCGCTGTCACGGGCTGCGGGAATGAAGCTGGCAACGAGGATTCGAACACGCCAGGGCGGACCGAGACCCCTGGTCAGTCTCCGCGGGTGCCTGCTCCCTCTCCGTCCGAGCAGACCCCCGGCACGCCGGCGCCTGGGGACTCTGACACGTCGCCGGATGAGCCGGTGGCCACCGTGCCGCCCGACGAGGAGCCTTCGACGAACCCCGGCGACCCGTCCACCGAGCCCGAGCAGCCAGGCGAGTCGGGCGCGGACAAGTTCGGCGTGACGATGATCCACCCGTCCGTCTCCGGTGGTGAGCAGTGGTTCCTGGCCGACGACGCGATGTCCGACAGCCGGTTCGACCCGCAGGACGACCTCACGCGCAACTCGGACGGCTCTTGGAATCTCAAGAGCGACAAGGTGCGCATGAACGTCTTCACGTCCACCGGCTACAAGCCGAATGAGATCGCCACGTATGACCGCGACGTGCTCACCAGCCGTGGCTACATGCAGTCGCCGAACGACTGGAAGAACATCGAGATGACGGGCTTCGTGAAGCTCAACGCCGCGTCCGATGAGTCCGACAACTTCGACATGTACGCGCGTGGCGGGAAGCACAACGACGACAACGAGGGCTGCGAGGGCAGCAGCTACAAGGGCGCGCTGCACTTCGATGGCCAGGCCCGCTTCCAGAAGGAGTCGTGGCACGTCTCCTACGAGCAGGCGCCTTACGAGCAGGTGACGGAGCCGCTGACGGGCCGCTGGGTGGGCTTCAAGACGGTGATGCGGAACACGCAGGTGAACGGCAAGGAGGCCGTGCACCTGGAGATGTACCTCAACGAGAACGCGGACAAGGTCTCCTGGGAGAAGATCTACGACTTCGTGGACGCCGGTGACTGGGGCGGTGACGCCGAGCACTGTGGCGGCGCGGATGGCGCGGTTCCCCTCACGTGGGGCGGCCCCATCGCCACGTTCCGTTGGGACAGCACCGAAGACGTGGACTTCAAGTGGCTGTCCGTGCGCGAAATCGCGCCGGAGCAGTGAGCCGCTGACGCCTGGCGCGCCCGCTGACCGGGGGCGCGCCTGAGCGCAAGTCCGCAATCCCACGAGGGCGTGGGGGACCCGACGAGGTCCTCCGCGCCCTTCGTGCGTCCATGGACGGGAAGGTCCACCTCCCGGGCGGGTGGCGCGTGTGGCTTCGGCCTCCCCACCTTGCGGGCGCCGACGCGCCAGCCAGCCGCCGGCAGCCCTGTGTCGTCCGTCGGGGCTCGGCGTTCAGGCCGGCCCACTGGCTGTCAGAGAGGAAGACTTCCCATGCACATTACTTTCCTGGGCCACGCCGGGTTCATCGTGGAGACGGCGGGGGCCCTTGTCGTCATGGACCCGTGGCTGTCGTCCCGCGGGGCATTCGACTCGGCGTGGATGCAGCTGCCGTGCAACCACCACCTGGCGCCGCTCGTGCGGGAGAAGCTGGAGACGCCCGGCAAGGAGCGCTTCCTCTACGTCAGCCACGAACACAAGGACCACTTCGACCCGGAGTTCCTGGCCACCCTCCGGCAGCGGGACTTCACCGTGCTGGTGCCGCGCTTCCACCGCTCCGAGCTGCAGGACGTGTTCGCCCGGTATGGCTGCAAGCAGGTCATCGCCTGCGAGGACGGCCACGAGGTCCCCATCAAGGGCGGCTACGTGAAGCTGTTCGTGTCGGAGCAGGGGACCAACCGCGACTCCGCGGTGATGGTGCGCGGTGACGGGCAGTGCTTCCTCAACCTCAATGACTGCAAGCTCCATGACCGGATGGGGCGCATCGCCGCGGAGGAGGGGCCCATCGACGTGTTCTCCGCGCAGTTCTCCGGGGCCATCTGGCACCCCACCTGCTACGAGTACCCGACGGAGACGTACGCGGCCATCGCGCTGAAGAAGCGGGAGAGCAAGTTCGAGGCGGTGGCGCGCACGCTCGAGGTGCTTCATCCGCGGGCGTACATCGCGGCGGCCGGGCCCGCGGCCTTCCTGGACCCGGCGCAGTTCCACCTCAACTTCGAGAAGGTGAACATCTTCCCGAACGCGACGCAGCTCTTCGCCTTCCTGCGGCAGCGCCTGCCTCAGGGGAAGACGCGCTACCTGGAGCCGATGCCCGGGGACGTGCTGGACGCGAAGTCGCTGGCGTTCGTCTCGCAGGTGGCCGAGCGGGTGACGCCGGAGAACATGAAGGCGTACCTGCACGACTACGCGAAGCGGCAGGAGTCCGTGTTCCGCGAGCGGCGGCGCAACCTGCTCGTCGCGGAGGTGGCGGAGATTCACGAGCGGCTGCGCGTGGAGCTGCAGCGCAAGCTGGACCTCCTGGACCTGCACGAGCGCGTGGGCATGCCGCTCTACGTGGAGCTGACGGAGCTCCCGGAGCAGCTCTTGCGCGTGGACTTCAAGGCGCGCCGTGTCCACGTGGTGGCGAACATCCAGGAAGAGGTCCGCTACACGCTGAAGACGAGCGCGGCCGACGTGGGGCGCGTGTTGGACCGCAAGCTCACGTGGGAGGACTTCCTGCTGTCGTTCCGCCTGCGCCTGAGCCGCAACCCGGACGTGTACGAGCCGGTGCTGCACGGCTTCCTGGGGGTGGAGATCGAAGACATGCGCGAGTTCTGCGAGGGCATCCGCTCCACCGAGTCGCAGCGCGAGCGCACGGTGGTGGAGGCCGGTGGGCGGCGCTTCTCCATCCAGCGCTTCTGCCCCCACCAGGGCGCCGACCTGTCCGAGGGCTGGGTGGAGGAGGGGCGCTACCTGGTGTGCCCTCGCCACCGCTGGCAGTTCGACCTGGAGGCCGGGGGCGCGTGCACGCAGAACACGTCCTCGCTCTGCGCGGAGCTGCTGCCCGAGCGTGAGCAGGAGAAGCCCCAGACGCCGGCGGCGGACCCGCAGCCTCAGCTGTAACGCCAGGTCCCCCTGAGCGCCACGCGCGGTCGACGTGGCGCGCAGGGGAGGCCGTGCGCTCACCGCGACTGGGGTGCCGTTCGCGGGCTTCAGGGCTGCTGCGTGGAGAGCTGAAGACTCAGCCGCACGTTGTCCGAGCGCAGGCCCACCGGTGCCTCCGGTGCGAGCGCCTCCTGGGGCACCTCGCCCGTCCACGCGAGCGTGTCGTCCGCCCAGACGCGGAGGACGTTGCCGTCGAGCTGGGCCCGCAGCGTGTGGGGCTCGCCTGGCGAGGGCGCTTCCAGCCGGACGTGCCGCGCGGGGCGCAGGATGGCGTAGCCCCGGTTTCCGCACTCGCGGCTGGTGTGCTGGCCCGGGTTGCGCTTGACGTTGACGACGATGCCCGGCTTGGGCGCCAGCCGCCACATCGCGTACAGCACGTTGCACGCGTCCACCGCGAAGAGCTTGAGGCCCACCTGCTGACGCTGCTCCCCCGAGGCCAGGGCCACCTGGCGCTCCGTGGGGCCCAGGAGGGTGAAGCGCAGCGCCACCTCGCGTGTCGTGCTTCCATGGACGACCGCGCGCATGCGGGGCCCGTCGACGAGGAGCTGCTCGCCGGGGCCGGGCTCCAGGTTTCCTTCGGTGACCTTCAGGCGGGACAACGGGACGCGCGTCAGCATGCGCCTGCCTTTCTTCCGGGAGGCCCCGGGGTGGCGTGGCTCTCTCCGTTCACTCGGCGCGAGCCGTGGCGCCACCCCGTCATCCTGGCCACCCTCCGCCGGACGGGCTCCGGCGCCCAGCAGCGCGGCCAGGGCGCCGCAGCCCACGAGCAGCCGGCGCGGTGTCACGGCGACCGGGCACCCAGGAAGGACTGAAGCGACTCCACGTGCGCGCGCAGATAGGCCTGCTCCGCGCGCAGGCGGGTGAGCTCCATCATCAGGTAGCCGCGGAAGCGGCGAATCTCCCGCGTCTGGAGCGCATCCATGGACTTGAGCTGGGCCTCCAGGTCCGACACCAGGGTGCTCAACTCGCGCAGGCGGCCCTCTTCGGTGCGGTGGACGGCGCGCAGCTCGGCGATCAGCTCGTTGACCCGCTGGGGCACGCCCGACACGTCGTCGAGCGTCGCGCGACGGCGGCCCTCCCGCGCGCGTGCGTTGGCCGAGCCCTGCCACAGGTGGCCCAGGTTGAAGGACAGCGTGAGCTGCCCGAAGAGGGGCAGGTCCTGGTCGGCGTCGATGAGCTCGTCGTACCCGCCGCGCAAGCTGACGCGCCAGGCGCGCGAGCGGCGCAGCGCCCCGTTATACGATTCGAGCTGGTCATCCGCGGCGCGCAGCTCGTTGAGCACGCTCTCCAGCCGCTGACCTTGTTGAAACGGGGGCCGTGCCGCCAGCCGCGCGCGAGCGACCTGCGTGCTGGTGGCGAGCTGTCGCAGCCCATCCAGCCGGACCTGCACCGCGTTCAGCTCCTCCAGCGTCACCTGGCCCTGCTTCATGTCGTTGCGCAGTGACGTGAGCAGCGCCTCGGCGTTGGGCAGCGCCTCCTCCAGCACGCGCGCCCGAGCCTCCAGCGCGGCCTGTTCACCCAGGCCGCTGCCCTGGCGGATGGCGGCCTCCAGCACCACCATGGCGCGCTGCCGGCGGCAGTCCGCCTCCGCGCGCTTGTGGAGGGCACGGCCGCGGTAGAGGCCCACGAAGTCGTACATCAAACCCGCTGTGATTCGGGGGGTGGGCTCACCCAACGGCGTGGTGCCGGCGCCGCCGGTGGCTTCGCCCGCGTTGACCACGCCGAAGGCCCCGAACACCTCGGGCGCCAGCTCCAGCGCGGCCTCCGCGCTGCCCACGCCGCGCACGAAGTCGCAGTAGCCGGCGGCCCGGTCCTCGCTGGACGGCGACGTGAGCTCCCCCGCGGGAGGAGGCGCCGGCTGGGCCAGCGCCAGCCGCGCGGCGATTGAAAGCAATGCGCCACAAGTGACGGTCATCCGCATGGTCGAGTGTCTCCGGCTCCGAGGCCGTCTCCAGGCAAAGGGTGTTGGGGCTCACAGCAGCAGCGGCGGCCGGCCCAGGTGGAGCAGGTCTTCCCGGGCGGAGGGCGCGTCCGTCAGCTGGACCTCCACCATGACGCCGCGGAGCATGTACTGGCGGATGGGGTGCTTGAGGGACACCTCGCCCTCGAGCACGCGCCCGATGACCCCCACCTCGTGGCACCAGAAGACCTTGGCCGCGCACGAGTACAGCGGCGTGCCCTGCTCGGCGTTCGGGATGTTCTCGTACGGGACGAAGGCGACCGTGAGGTCCTTCTCGATGGCCTTGAGGTACGGCGACGCACGCAGCGACGCAATCAACGTGTCGTAGCGCAGGGCCACCTCGTCCAGGGCGGCCAGGTCCGTCTGGAGGCTCTTCAGCGTCGCCTCCGCGCGGGCCTGCTCCAGGACGGAGTGCGTGTACTCGCGCTCCAGCAGCAGCACGTCGGACGTCATGCCTTGCGGCGTCTCGTCCTTGCCCATGCCGGACTGCACCGCCGAGAGGCCGGCGATCTCCCGCTGGAGCGACTCCAGCCGCGTCTCCAGGTCCACCGAGGACTGCGCCAGCGACAGGTTGCTCTGCGCCAGCTGCGCCAGGTGGTGGTTGATGGTGAGCTTCTCCTCCTGCTCCAGCAGGCGGGCGTTGTACAGCGCGTCGGTGCGCGTGCGCGCCAGGCCGGCGTAGGCGCGGTTGGACTGCACGATCTCCGCCCGGGCGCTGCTGTACTCACGGCGCAGGGATGACAGGCGCCGCGCCACCCGGTCCCTGGCGTCGCGCTCGCCGCGCAGGGCGACGAGGAAGCGCTGCTGGAACGCGCGCTCCGCGCCGATGGTGCGCTCCGCGTCGGAGATGCGGTTCTCCACCGACCGCCGGTCCGACAACACGTGGTCGCGCGCGGACGTCTGCGCGGCCACCTGGGTATTGAGCGTGAGAATCTGTGGGTCCGTCGGCGAGATGACCGTGGGCGTCACCCAGCTGCGGCTCACCAGGAAGAAGCCCTGGACGGACAGGAAGGACACCAGCCCGAGCATGATGAGCGTGAGCAGCAGGGAACCGATGAGCTTGTAGGCCGAGACGGCGATGCTGTTGACGCGATTGGCGACGCGTTGGTTCATGGCGTGGTGCCTTCACCAGCATGGGTGGGAGGAAAGCGGCCCCCGGAGTCGAGCGGTGACGTCTCGGGAGCGGCGTTGGCGCTGCCCCGTGTCTCCCAGCTCCCCGAGTCCAGCGTCAGCAGGGCCAGCGGTGTGAAGAGCGCGTACGTCACCGGCATCAGCATGGCCATGGGCAGGAAGCTGGCGCCGTGGACCCGGCGGTCCGCTGGAAGGTGCCGCGTTTCGATTCGGTAGATGACCCCCAGCAGTCCGATGACCAGGAAGTGGAAGGCGAGGATGTCCCAGAACTCGCCGGTCAGGACGTTGTGCACGATGACCAGCGGGTAGGAGAGGAGCAGCGCGAGCTGTGACACGTAGTGGACCGTCACCACCGGATGGAGCCGCCAGGCGTGCGACAGGCCGCCCAGCAGGTCCACCAGGTTGGAGCGGCGCCACCGGAGCTGCTGGGAGAAGTACCCGGCCAGCGTCGACGGCGCGGCGGTGAAGCAGAAGGCGTCCAGCGTGTAGACCGTCTCGTAGTCGTGCTTGACGATCTGCCGCGTGAGGAACCGGTCCTCGCCGTACTTGATGGGGATGCCCGCGATGGCGCGCGCCTCCAGGATGGGCTCCAGCTCCAGCAGCACGTGGCGGCGGTACGCGGTGAGGCAGCCCGACAGGCACATCACCTGGCGGAAGCTGCGCTCCAGGTCCTTGAGCCACTCCTGGGCGAAGTGGAACTTGATTTCAATCATCCGCGTCATCCAGTTCTGATGACGGTTCGTCACGTAGGTGCGGCCGCCCACCGCGGCGATGCGCGGGCCGACGAAGCGGCGCACCAGCTGGCGGACGGCGGCCTTGTCGACGATGACGTCCGAGTCCACCGACACGATGATCTCCGCGTCCGTGGCGGCCTTCACCGCGCGGTTGATGCCCTTGCGCTTGCCCATGTTCTCCGGGTTGCGCATGACGATGACGTTGGGGTTTCCCTCCGCCGCCTTCAAGGCCCAGGCGTAGCTGTCATCCTTGGAGCAGTCATCCACCACCACGATTTGCAGCAGGTGGCTGGGGTAGTCCTGCTCCAGGAGACTGCGGACGCCGTGGTAGATGCCTTCGCCTTCGTTGAACAGCGGGATGACGATGGCGACTCGCGGCAGGTAGGTGTCGTCGACCCGGTCGAACTGCCGCCCCTTCAGGCGCCGTAGCAATGGCCCGAGGACATAGCGGTTCATCAGAACCACCATGAAGAGTAACTGAATTGGAAAGAGCTCCATCCGTCCCTGCCCCCCATCACGCCACCACCGCGAACCCCAACACGAGCGAGCGAAAGGTTGGCGGGGACAACGGTGTGTGCAAACTGCCTCGGGGGTCAGCGACAGTGGCCATCAGTGGCCATGCCACGCAGAAGCACCCAGGAGCGAGCACGGGGCGGTGATAGAAAGGAGGCATGCCGACCGACTTCCAGCCTCTCGCGCTGCGTCCGGATGAGGTCCATGTATGGATTGTCGAGCCCGAGCGCATCGACGACCGGCGCCTCTTGGACGCCTACTGGGCGCTGCTGGACGCGAAGGAGCGCGACAAGCAGCAGCGCTTCCGCTTCGAGCGGCACCAGCGCCAGTACCTGGTGAGCCATGCGCTGGTGCGGCTGACGCTGTCGCGCTACGCGCCGGTGGCGCCGGAGGCCTGGGCCTTCGACACCAACACGTACGGCCGGCCGACGGTGCGGGGGGAGTGGGGCCCGAAGCTGCGCTTCAACCTGTCCCATACGGACGGCATGGCGCTGGTGGCGGTGGGCTGGGACGCGGAGCTGGGCGCGGACGTGGAGGACGCGCAGCGGCCCGGTGAGACGGTGGAGATCGCGGACCATTACTTCGCCGCCTCGGAAGTGGCGGCGCTGAAGGCCCTGCCGCCGGAGCGGCACCGGGAGCGCTTCTTCGAGTACTGGACGCTGAAGGAGTCCTACATCAAGGCGCGCGGCGCGGGGCTGTCCCTGCCGTTGGATCAGTTCGCCTTCCACCTGGAGCCGGGACAGGCGCCGCGCATCTCCTTCGACCCGCGGATGCAAGACGTGCCGGAGGCGTGGCAGTTCGTTCAGCTGCGCCCGTCGGAGCGGCACCAGGCGGCGGTGGCGGTGAACCGGCCCCGTGGGCAGCCGCTGACGGTGCGCTGGCAGTTCACCGTGCCGCTGGCCGGGGACACGCCGCCCCGGTTCCAGGCGGCGTAGCCCGCGGGCTCAGGGCGCGCGGCCCATCCACCGGTTCAGGTCCTCGCTGACGTGCGCGAGGAGGGCGTCCCGCTGCGACTTGATGAAGAAGTGGCCGCCGGGGAAGAGGCGGACGCGGAAGTCCTCGCTCCGCGTCTCGTCGCGCCAGCGCTCCAGGTTCGCGGTGGGCACGTGCTTGTCCTCGGGCGAGCCGACGATGGAGAGGGGGACCTCCAGCTTCGCGGGCTGGGGGCCGTCCTCCGTGAAGGCGATGCCGAAGTCGGCGCGCAGCATGGGCAGCACCAGCTCCAGCAGCTCGCGGTGCTGGAAGATCTCCTCGGGCGTGCCGTCGTAGCGCCGCAGCTGCGCGATGAACTCCGGTTCGGGCAGGTGGTGGATGGGCTCGCGGGCGTTGACGGACGGCGGCCCGGCGGCTCCCAGGAACAGGCCCACGGGGCGCGGGCCGTTGCGGGCCTGGAGGCGCCGCGCGAGCTCCAGGGAGATGCGCGCGCCCATGCTGTAGCCGAAGAAGGCGAAGGGCCGGTCCAGCAGCGGCGCGATGGCGGGCAGCAGCGCGTCCACCAGGGCAGGCAGGCTGCCAATGGGCTTCTCCGACAGGCGGCGCTCGCGCCCGGGGAGCTGGACGGGGCACAGCTCCACGCCCGCCGGCAGACCCTGGCTCCACGGGTTGTAGATGGCCACGCTGCCACCGGCGTACGGCAGGCAGAACAGCCGCAGCCGCGGGTCCGTCAACGGCTTGCGAGTGGGGAACCAGCGGTCGGGGGCGTGAGGGCTTGAGTTGGACGCGCTTTGCATGACGTGAAGGCTCTGTCGCATGGCCACGGAAAACGGGTCAAGTCCCGGAGGCCGCGTGGCGTGTTAGCGTTTCGGGGACGCTCAGGGGCGTCGTTCTGGAGTCACCATGGGGCGTTCGGCGGGCTTCATACTCTGGCTGACGGGTCTGTCAGGCGCGGGCAAGAGCACCTTGTCCCGCGCCCTGCATGCGCACCTGGCCCCGTGGATGCCCGCGGAGGTGCTGGACGGCGATGAGGTGCGCACCTGGCTGTCCCGCGGCCTGGGCTTCACCCGCGAGGACCGCGAGGAGAACGTGCGCCGCATCGGTCATGTGGCCCGGCTGCTCGCGAAGCACGGGGTGGGTGTCATCGCCGCGGCCATTTCTCCCTACGCGGGCTCGCGCGCCCAGGTGCGCCGGCTGGCTGAGGAGGCGGGCATCCCCTTCATGGAGGTCTTCGTCCAGGCCCCGCTGGACGTGCTCATCGCCCGGGACGTGAAGGGGCTCTACAAGAAGGCCCTGGCCGGCGAGCTGGCGCACTTCACCGGTGTGTCGGACCCCTATGAGGCGCCTGACGCGCCCGACGTCACCGTCCGCTCGGATGTGGACACCGTGGACGCGGGCCTGCGGCGCGTGCTGGAGGCGCTGCGAAAGCGGGGCCTGCTCGACGACGCCGCGGCGGCGTGACGCGCGTCCCCGAGGTGGCGGAGGGGCCGCGCACCCCAGGGGCGCCGTGGACTCAAGCGAGGATGCGCTCCATCTTCACGTAGGGGCGCTCGGCCTGGATGCCGTGGGCGCGGCAGTGCTCCAGGAACTTGTTCGACTCGACAATCTGCGGGGCCTTGTCGTCGTAGACGAGGATCATCACGTGGCGCAGCCACGGCTCCTGGCCCATGGCGTAGACGTAGACCTCCTTGGGCGACAGGTAGTTGGTGATTTCGATGGCGCGCGCGCTGTCCGAGCCGTTGAGCCGGCGGGCCTGGTCCATCTTCCGGGGCAGGGGATTGCACAGCAGCGGGCCGTACATCCAGCTCATCGGGCCGCCCTCGCACTCCATGCCGAGGAACAGCACGTCGATGGTGCCGACGATGTCGCGCAGGTGCTGGTACATGCGCGGCTCGATGGCGTTGGAGTCCGCGGCCATCAGCATGGACTTGCCGCCCAGGCGCACCAGGTGCGCCGTCTTGGCCTGGATGGCCAGGTCGCTGTGCTCGCCCAGGAAGGGCAGGCCGGTGATGGAGCCGCCCGGCACGGGAATCTCCTGGAGGTCGTCAATCTCCACCACGTTCTTGAAGCCGTTGTGGTGGAGCATCAGCCGCAGCGACGGGTCCGCCAGCGAGTTGCCGTTGTTGCGCGGGACGATGATGCAGCCCACCCGGTGCCGCAGCTGGATGAGCGTCTCCATCATCAGGTGGTCGGCGTGGCCGTGCGTGAGGACCACGTAGTCGATGCGCTCGGGCAGATCCGAGTGGGTGAAGCGGGGGAGGTCCGTGGGGAACTCGTAGCTGATGACGGGGTCGGTGAGGATGCTGACGTCCTTCGTCTCCAGCAGCACGCAGGCGTGACCGAAGTAGCGCACGCGCACGCCTTCACCGGTGTAGCGCTCCGTGCGGCGGGGCTCGACGTCGGTGAAGAGCGCGGCGAAGGCGTCCGCGGCGGAGGCGGGCACGCCGAGCATCTCCGCGACCTGCCCGGGTGAGCCCGGCGTGTGACGCATGCGGAAGAGGGCGTCCAGGCCTTCGTGCTTGTAGGGGACGCGCAGCCACAGGGGCGTGTCCTCCTCCAGGCGGGGCGTGCTGAAGATGTAGGGCCGCCAGTCGCCGTCCACCTGCATGAGCGTCACGCTCTGCGAGGACTCCTTGTGGAAGGGGCTGCGGTACAGGAGCGGCTCGATGTACCGCGCGCTGGCGCGGTTGCTCAAATCGTACGTCAGCTCCACGTAGCCGCGGAGGATGTCGGGCACCTTGGCGTAGAGGCCCTCCAGGGAGCCGCCGTTGTTGGGCGCCATGAGCTGCTCCAGCTCCGCCACCGCCTTGGTGTACGCGAGCATGTTGGCCTGCTCCTTCTGCGTCCGCTCCAACAGCTCCTTCACGCGCGGGGCCTTCGCCGCCGGGTGGTTGATGAACGGGCCGCCCATCAGCATGGGGTTCTTCAGGGCCGCCACGTGCACGTCCGGGTTCGCCACGAAGGACTGCATCAGCTTCTGGTGCAGGTTCGTCACGAACAACGGGGCCGTCGCCGGCGACAGCAGGTACCACCACGCGTACCACTGGTTGTACAGCGGCTCGATGGCGACGTTCGGCTTGAGGTACATGGGTCGGTCCAGCATGGCGGTCTCCTCCGAGCGAGGTCCGGAAAACGTCGGGAACGTGGCAAACTTGGAGCCCGTAGATACACGGATTCGGAGGGGGATGCACGGGGGGCGCCTTCAGCGCACGGCCACCGGGAGGGCGGCGGCGGCCCGCAGGCTGGCCACGGCCTTGTGGTAGTCGGTGAGGGCGTCCACCTCGCGCACGGCGGCCTCGGCGGCTGTCTGCTCTCGCAGGTTGACGAAGAGGAGCGTGCTCTCGCCCAGCTCGAAGCGCGTGCGCTCGGACCGCTCGATTTCGCGAGCAAGCGTCAGCTCCCGACGCGCCACGGTGACGCGCTCCCGAGCCGCCTCCAAGGCCAGGAGCGCGTCGCGGACCTCCACCCGTGCCCGGTCCTTCTGCAGGCGCAGCTGGGCCTCCAGCCGGGCCAGCCCGGCCTCCACCTTCAATGCGCGGCCGGTGGCGCCCCGGTTGAACGTGGGGATGTCCAGCAGGAGCCCCACCTCCAGCTCCGGCTTGTCTCGCTTCGGGCTGCCCGCGCCCAGGTCCTTCGCGGCCGCCACGCTCACGTCCACGGCAGGGGCGCGTTGGTTGCGGGCCAGCCGGTGCTCCACGCGCTGCTGCTGACGCGACAGCTCCAGCCGCCGCACGTCCGGCCGGCGACCCAGCACGTCCTCCATCGCCAGCGGGCCCACGGCCTCCTCCGCGGCCACGGGGACGGGGAAGGTCGGCGGCAGCCACGCGGGCTGAGGCAGCACGGGCTGGCCCTCCGCGTCGCGCAGGAAGAGGGACAGCTCCATGGCGCTCTGCTGGAGCAGCCGCCCGGCGGCCACCACCTGGCCCTCGCGCTGAACCACCGCCCGCTGGTTGTCCACCTGCTCGAAGGCGGCCAGGTCGCCGCTCCGCACCCGCTCGATGAGCTGGCCGTCCCGGGCCTGCGCCATGCGCAGCAGCTCCGCGGCGACGGCGTACCGGCGCCCGGCGGCCACCCACTCCCAGTAGCGCCACGTCGCGGCGCGAGTCGACTCCAGCCGCGCTTGCTCCACGGCGTGCGCGGCGGCGTCCGTGCCCAGCTCGGCGCGGGCCACGGCGGCCCGCCGCCGGTCGATGGGGCCGTTGCGCCACAGCGGCACGCTGACGCCCGCGCGCACCTCGCCCAGCGCGTTCGTCTGGTACTGCTCCGCGTAGGTCGGGAACTCGCCGGTGCCCAGTCGCCAGCCGGCGAAGAGGTTGGCGCCCCACAGGGGCGTGGGCTGCTCCACCACGCCCTCCACGCGGGTGTACGGGTAGCCACCCAGCGGCGTGCTCGCCGCCCGGCCCCGCAGGACCGGATCGAACCCGCCCTGGGCCGCCAGCAGCTCCGCACCTGCCGCCTCCGCGTCCCGCCGCGCGGCCTCGATGACGGGGTAGTGACGCTCCACCGACTCCAGGACCGCCTCCAGGGGCAGCGTGTCGTTCCCGTTCTCCACGCGCGCCTGTTCCGACGCCCGCCCCGGCGCGGCCAGCAGGCTCGCCAGGAGCACGGCGCGCAGACTCACCCACGTCATCCCTTGGCCTCCTTCTTCGCCTGTGCCGGCTCCGCGCTGTCCACCACCGGTGGGAAGCCGTTGAAGCGGCGCCACACCTCGAAGCCCACCGTCACCTCGTTGAGGAACACCCAGCCGTTGACGCGGACGCCCTGGCGCAGGTACGCCGCCGAGGGCCACGCGTCGCTCGCCTCGTCCGGTACCACGAGGATGCGGAACTTCCCCTTGCCGTCGTCGGTGGAGTCGATGAGCGCCACCTTGCCGCCGAAGGTGCCCACCGCCACGGACGGCCAGCCGCTGAACTGCACCGCGGGCCAGCCCTCGAACTGGAGCCGCACGCGCCGGTCGTCCGCCAGCAGCGGCACGTCGTTGCCCTCCATCCACAGCTCCACCGCGCGCGACTCGGTGTCCGGCACCAGCACCGCCAGCGGGTCTCCCGCCTTGAGCATCTCCCCGCCCAGGCCGCCCACCAGCCGCAACACGGTGGCGTCCATGGGGGCCCGTACCTCCTGGGTGCGCTGGCGCGCCAGGCGCACGTCCATGCGGGCCAGCTCCGCCTGCACGGACGCCACCTCGGACAGGGCCGACGCGCGCGAGGCGCGAGCGTCCGCCACGGAGGCGCCCACGTCGTTGCCCACCCGGCCCTGGTCGGCGCGCAGCGCGGCCTCCTCGCTGCGCGCGGCGCTCAGCGCCACCCGGGCCCGGTCCACCTCGGTGCCGGCGCGCAACGCCTCCAGCTCCGCCAGCTCCAGGGCGCGGGTGGCGGTGAGGCCGCCTTCCGCCAGCCGCTTCTGGCGCTCCAGATTGAGGCTCGAGGTGCGGTGCGCCGCCTCCGTCGCCTCCAGCGCGCGCTGCGCCGCCAGCGCGCGGTCCCTCGCCATGGCCACCCGCGCCTCCGCCGCGGACGTGGCCAAGGTGCGCGACCCGGAGAGCTGCTCCGCGCGCGACTCCAGCGCCTCCGCGCGCGCCCGCGCCGCCTCCAGCCGCTGCAGCAGCGCCTCCTGCTCCAGCTCCAGCCGCGACAGCAGCTGCGGATCGTTGTCGGACAGCTCCACCAGCAGGTCGCCCTTCTTCACGCGGCTGCCCTCGCGCACCTCCCAGCGCACCACGCGCCCCTCGATGGGGGCCTCCACGAACTGCTGCCGCTCCACCGGGGTGAAGGCCACCACGCGGCCGTGGCCCACCGCCGTCTGCTGCCAGGGCGCGAAGGCGAGCAGCACCGCGGCGCCCACCAGCGCCAGCAGCACGCGCGTGAGGACATGGGCGGCCCGGGGGGCGCGCACCAGGGTGAAGGCGGCGCGCTCGGCGCGCTCGCTCACCAGGGACTGTGTCAGGGGTGTCGTGGCCATGTTCAGCGCTCCTCCGGGCTCGAGCCCACCATCAGCTCCGCCAGCGTGTGGCGCCGGGTGATGCGCCGCACGGCCGCGTCCTCCTCGCTGGCCAGCACCACCAGCGTCCACTGCGCCTCGGGTGCCAGCAACGAGTCCATGACCTCCTGGCGTCCGCGCTCGCTCAGGCCTTCCAGCACCTCGTCCAGGACGATGAGCCGGGGGGCGCCCGCCAGCGCGCGTGCCACCATCAGCCGCCGCACCTGGCCGCTCGACAGCGGCGCCCCGCTGGGGCCCAGCGGCGTGTCCAGCCCGCGCGGCAGCGACAGCACGGCCTCCAGCAGCCCCACCGCCGCCAGCGCCCGCCGCGCCTCGCTCGGGCCCACCGTGGCGCGCCCCGCGCGCACGTTGTCCAGCACCGAGCCCTCCAGGACCTCCACGCCCCGCACCAGGGCCACCTGCGAGCGCAGCGCGGCCAGGGAGACGCGCCGCGTGTCCACGCCGCCCACCGCGAGCCGGCCCTGGGTGGGCTGGCGCAGGCCGAAGAGCAGATCCGCCAGGGTGCTCTTGCCGCCCCCGCTGGGCGCGAGGAGGGCCACCTTCTCCCCGGGCGCCAGCTCCAGGTTCAGTCCCGTCAGCGCCGCGCGCGCCTCGCCATGCGAGAAGTGCACGCCGTCGATCCGCACCGGCAGCCCGTCCCGCTCCTCCGGCAGCGGCTCTCGGTGGGGGCCGTCCTCCTCCAGCGGCAGGTCCACCAGGTGGCCCAGCTTGTCCAGGGCGGCCTGCAAGTCATAGAAGGCCTCCACGTGCTTGCCGAACTTGACGAACGAGCTCAGCACGGTGGTGACGATGAGCTCGGCCGCCACGAGCTGGCCCAGGGTGAGCTGCCGCTGGATGACGAGCCAGCCGCCCAGGCCCAGCAGCAGCGCGCTGGCCACGACCTGCAGACCCAGCGAGCCCACCACCTGCCGGAAGACGACGCTGAAGTGCCGTCGCCGCGCGCCCAGATAGCGGCGCGTCAGCACGTCCGCCTGCTCCTCCGCGAGCACCGCCCCGTCCCGCGAGCGGAAGGCGAGCGGGTGCCGCGCCAGCTCCTCCAGCCATGCGGCCACCGCGTACTTCGCCTTCGACTCCTCGATGGCCGTCGCCGTGCCCCGCTGGCCGAGCACCAGGATGATGAAGGCGGTGGCCGCGATGAGCACGACGTCGAAGGCCAGCAGCACCGGGTGGTAGAAGGCGAGCACCACCATCCCGATGAGGGCCTGGAGCACGAGGCTGACGCCCTCCAGGAGGAAGATGGACAGCGTCTTCTGGAGGGTGAGCACGTCGAAGAATCGGTTGACCAGCTCCGGGCCGTAGTTGCGGTCGAACGTCTCCTGCCGCACCCGGGGGATGCGGTGCGAGGCATCCAGCGCGACGCGCGCGAACATGCGCTGCTGGATGACCTCCACGACGTGGGTGTTGAGCGCCCGCAGCGTGGCGGCGAAGGCCAGCGCCGCCATGACGAGGATGGACAGCACCACCAGCGGCTGCAGCAGGGTGCCGAACGTCACGGTGTTCACCAGCGCCTGCACGGCCACCGGCGTGGCCAGCGACAGCAGACCCGCTGCCACCGCGTAGACGAGCACCACCTTCAGGTCGTCCCGCTCCAGCCACAGCAGCGAGCGCAGCCGCTGCATGGGCGTGGGGTGGTCGCCGTGGCCATGAGGGTCGCCGCCGCCCCCAAGCCGCTCCAGCGGCGCGGCGGGCACCGCCACCGTCCAGTCCAGCGGTTGCGCCGGAGTCTCCGCGCCCGCCGCGGCCATCAGGGCGGGCCCGCCCACCCATTCCGGGTGCGCCATGCCCCGCGCGTGGATCAGAACCTGCCCGGGCCTGCGCGCGGTGACGAGGCGCCAGCCCTGCGGCCCGAGCAGGGCCACCGGCAGGGGCACCTCACCCGCCATCACCTCGCGCACGGACGCGCGCCGCGCCACCGCGCGCAGGCCCACCGCCTCGCAGGCGGAGGCCAGACGCTCGGGCCAGGCCCGTCCGGCCGCCGCGCTCTCGCCGCGCGTCCACCGCTGCACGGCCTGCGCCTCCACGCTGACGCCCGCGGGCGCGCCCAGCGCCTCCAGGACCGGCAGCAGCGCCTCCAATGAGAAGCCGTCAGGCCCCGCCACGTTCGGCTCATGGGCATGGGGCGCCGCCGCCACCTCATTCCCTTCGCGCTCCCGCAGGGCGCCTGGCGCCTGGGGCTCCGTCACTGAGTGAGACATGAACCGTTTCTCTCCGTCGAAAGGATTCCTGCTGGGAAACCTCGAAAGGCCTGGGGCGCTCCTCCTGAACCCCCGCCGGACCCGGGGGCGGAGGAGGTGACGTCCGTCCCGGTACGGCCCGCGTTTCTGGAATATAAATTCGCGACGCTTGATGCGCGACAGGAAATATGCGAATTTTGTGTCGCTTGTCAATCGTCGTTGAATCAAGCACTGGCGGGAGCCTCATGGACGCCTCGAAAGGGACAAACCTGGAATTTCCCTCGTGGACGTTCCTCACCAACCACGCGCACGTGCTGCTGTGCATCGCGGCGGATCCGGAGGTACGCCTGCGGGACGTGGCGTCGCGTGTGGGCATCACCGAGCGCGCGGTGCAGCGCATCGTCAGTGACCTGGAGGAAGGTGGCTACCTTCAGCGTGAGCGCGAGGGGCGGCGCAACCACTACACGGTGCGCGCCGACCTGCCCTTGCGCCACCCGGTGGAGCGGCACCGCAGCGTGGCGTCGCTCATCGCGCTCGTGGAAGGGGAGGATGACCCAGCCCCAGCCCCGTCGCGCAAGGCCGTCCGCCCGAAGCGCTGACCGGTTGGACGGGGCCACCGGTTCCGCCAGTTGCCGCGGCGGGTTGCGTCTTCCGGCGAGGGGGCGCAGGCGGGCGCATCCTTGTCATCTTGCGATTCGAGCAAGGAGCGCCTCCCTGGAGCCTGCTTGGAGTGTCGTGCAGGACTCCGTGCTCGCGCGCCATACCGCCGTGTCAGGGCGGGCAGGGCTGTGTCGCTACATCGCGACGCAGCCGTAGACCTTCTCGTAGTAGGAGGTCTTCGTGCCGTTGAGGACCGTCTCCGGTGTGCTGCATCCGCAGAGCAGCTCACCGACCTTGGTGACCTTCGCGGGCTCCGCGTAGTACGTGACGACGTAGTCCCGGCCGGTGATGTCACGACAGGGGATCGCCTGGGCCTCCGTTTCGAGCCCGGCGGCAGCCTCCTCCTCGATGCCGCCACAGCCCGTCAGCAACCCTGCCGCCAGCAGACCCACCATGATGCCCTTACGCATGAATTCTCCTTTTGTAGGAAGATGATGCGCAGCCAGGATAGCCGGTTAATCTGGCAATGGCACCTGGGGGCAGGCGAGTGCATGGTTCTGGTCAGTTGCCGCCGCTGAGTGACGCCCCTGGCTTGTCATGAATGCCGATGCGCCCGAGGAGCGTGGCGCTCGCCTCGTTGAGTCCGATGAGCGTCACGCCCACGCCCCGGTCGCGGAACTTGAGCACCACCCGGTCCACCGCCGCCACGGCCGAGGCATCCCAGATGTGGGCGTGCGTGAGGTCGATCTCCACCGCCTTGACGGGCTCCCTGAAGTCGAAGGCGCTGGCGAAGCCCTCCACGGAGACGAAGAAGATTTCGCCTGAGACGCGGTAGTGCCGCTTCAGGCCGTCGGAGGTGAGCGAGCTCTCCACGCTGACGAGCTTGGCGACGGTGCGCGCGAACAGCAGCGCGCTCAGCACCACGCCCACCGCGACGCCCTTCGCCAGGTCATGCGTGAGCACGACAGTGAACACCGTCGCCACCATCACGATGGAGTCGCTCATCGGCATGCGCCGCATGGCCCCGAGCGACTTCCAGTCGAAGGTGCCGATGGAGACCATGATCATCACCGCGACGAGGACGCCCATGGGGATGCGTGCCACCCAGTTCCCCAGCACCAGGATGAGGAAGAGGAGCAGCACGCCCGCGGAGAAGGTCGAAAGCCGGCCGCGGCCACCCGAGCGCACGTTGATGACGGACTGGCCAATCATCGCGCAGCCCGCCATCGCGCCGAAGAAGCCCGCGGCGATGTTCGCGAGCCCCTGGCCGGCGGCCTCGCTGTGCTTGCAGCTGGGTGAGTCCGTCATGTCGTCCACGACGGCGGCGGTGAGCAGTGATTCGAGCAGGCCCACGAAGGTGAGGGTGAGCGCGTAGGGAAAAATGATGCGCAGGGTGTCGAGGGTGAAGGGCACCTGGGGAATGTGGAAGAAGGGCAGCGCGGTGGGCAGCGCACCCATGTCCCCCACGGTGCGCACGGAGGCGCCGCTGAGGAGCGAGATGGCGGTGATGACGACGATGGCAACCAGCGGAGACGGAACGGCCTTCGTGAGGCGTGGCAGCCCGTAGATGATGGCCAGGCCTCCCGCGACCATCGCGTACATCTGCCAGTTCGCGCCGACGAACTGAGGCAACTGGGCGAGGAAGATGAGGATGGCGAGCGCGTTGACGAAGCCGGTCATCACCGCGCGTGGGACGAACTTCATGTAGCGGCTGAGTCGCAGCAGCCGGAAGGTGAGCTGAAGCACGCCGGTGAGGATGGTGGCCGCGAAGAGGTACTCGAGGCCGTGGTTCTTGACGAGGGTGACCATCAGCAGCGCCATCGCGCCGGTGGCCGCCGAAATCATCCCGGGACGGCCTCCGAAGAAGGCCGTCATCACCGCGATGATGAAGGAGGCATAGAGGCCCACCTTCGGGTCCACGCCCGCGATGATGGAGAAGGCGATGGCCTCTGGGATGAGCGCGAGCGCCACCACCGCACCGGCCATCAGGTCGCTGCGAACATTGGAGAACCACTCCGCTTTCAAGCGAGGAAGGTCGAGGAATCGCGAGCGGCCGTTGGGGGCCGCCTGGGAAGAAACGGTGTTCATGGTCGAGCTGTTCTCGTGAGGAAGCAGTGCCCGTGGACCCATGGGGCCCCGCGCACGCGGATGAATCGAGCAGCGCCTCGACGGAGGCTGTGTGGGCGACGCCACACGCGCTCCGTCGGGACGAAGTGACAGGTCAGAGCGGAGGCGGCCGGGCAGGCTCGCGAGCGGCAGAGCGCCGCCGTGGCAGGCCGTTGCGGCTGCTCAAGGACGCGGGGTCAGGGTGGCGTCATCGGCCCGGTCTGGCCGCTTCCGCACCTCAGGTGCCGGCGGTCAGCTTCGCTCGGCTGTTCCAGGTCGGACCTGGGCGTCTGAGGAGAGGGGCGCATGGAGCAGCAGGACAGGCAGCCCCTCATTGAAGGGCTGGACGTGCCCGGCAGATCTCACATCACGCGGGAATCCGCAACCCACCGTGCCGGAGGAACTGAACGGAAGCTCGAGCGCCTGGACGCCACCGCGAGGGGACCCACAGCGGGCATTCTTCTCCCTCGCCAGGGAAACGGAGTTCTCCCAGGTGGACACGCGCCGCCCCAGGAATCCGCGTGCCAACGGATTCGCGTGGCCCCGGCGCCTGTCCGTCCCTCACTGAAGGGCTCCCTTCAGGGAGTTGTGTGCGTTTCGCTGTAAAAACAGACAAGCAGTTATTCGCACGGAGTGCCTTGAAGCGCACGGCAGGCGCGTGCGCGACATGCGCAGAAGGGAGGGGCGCGTCGGACTGCGCGAGGGCTGGCGAGCGCGTTGCACTGCGCCGTCGCCGCCGCCGGAATCAACCGGCCGCTCGATTGAGCATCGTCAATGAACGCTATCAAGACTGCCGTTGCCGCCGTCACCGCCGCCGCGTCCCTCGTCGCCTTTTCGCCCGCGGAGGCCGCCACCGCCACCGCCAACCTGAACGTCACCGCCAACGTCGGAGGCGCTTGCAGTATCGGCTCTGGCATCGGCGGCGGTACGCTGAACTTCGGCACGTACGACCCCGTCGTCACCAACTCCGCGCTCGGTATCGACCTGTTTGGTACGGGCACGCTGAGCGTGCAGTGTACCTTGCTCCGTCCCGCGATCATCACCCTGGGGCAGGGGCTGCACCCGGCCGGGGGCTCAACCGACGCGGCGCCGCTGCGCCGGATGCGCAACACGGCCTCAGCGGACTACCTCGCGTACAGCCTGTACCAGGACGTCACCCGGCTCTTCGTGTGGGGCAACACCGCCGGCACGGCCCTCGCGTTCCTCGGCACGGGCCTACCCGTCCCCGTGCTGGTGTACGGCACGGTTCCGCGCGGGCAGAACGTCCCCTCTGGCACCTATAACGACACCGTCGTTGCCACCGTTACGTTCTGATTCGGAGGGCGGTGAACAGGCGTCACCGTCTTCTGTCCTGGACTGTCGGCCTGGACGGGCGAAGTCGCGCGAGCGCGTGCCCGTCGAAATCCCCAGGAGAGACAGTGGCTTGGGCAATGACCCCGACAGGAATCGAACCTGTGGCCTGCGGTTTAGGAAACCGCAGGCTTGGTGCGGCGCGGCTTCCCCGGCCTTCCCCTGGCGTGCCAAGTCTTTGACTTCATTCACGGTGCGGCCCTCCTGGGTGGGGGTAGGTTTGCGCTGCTGTCCCCCGGCTTCCTCTGTGGTTACGCCACGCAGACGCCACGGGCTTAGGGCCGTTGCAGTGGCTTCGGCACCGGCCTGGACGTGCTCGGGAATGGTGGCGGCGTAGTGCATCCGCGTCGTCTCGATGTCGGCGTGCCCGAGGACGTCGGCCACCAGCCGGAGGTCCCTCGTCACCGAGTACGCGACTGTGCCCCACGTGGAGCGCAGGTGCTTGAAGCGCAGGTCCTGGGCGACGGCCTTCCAGCGAAGTCCGCGCTTGCACTCCGGACACTCCCTCTCCGTGGCCTCGTGTTCCAGTTGCCCCTTCCATCCGCATGCTGTCCTGAAGCAATACGAGCGCCAGCCCTTGATGAGTCCGGCCCGGACGCAGGCGCGTGCCATGACATCATGGACGCGCCAGTTAGGGCCGTAGGGCTTGCTGGTGCCTGACCGGGGGAAGAGGTAGGGGCCCGGCGTCGCGAGCTGCTCGGCGAGCGCGGGCACCAGCATCTCGGGGATGGGCACTCGACGCTCGCGGCGTTGTTGCCCCCGCCGCCCTGGCCCGGAAGCGGCGCGGGCAGCTTGCCCTCCAGCTCCGGCAGCGGCTCGAAGCCGGCAAAGGCGCGCGCCTCGTTGAACTCGAAGGCCTCGGTGATGGGCGTCGTCATCGCGCGGAACACCCGCTCGAACTCCTGCGGGCGCGGGTCCTCGTAGTCGAGGATGACGTCCGCATCGATGAGGGGCACCAGCCGGTGCTGGAGCCACGCCAGCAGGAACTCCAGGCGGGGCGCCACCGCGTACTCGGCCAGGTGGTACTTGGCCGCCTCTGAGGTGCTCCGGTTGGCGCTGGTGGTGTCGCCGAGCAGCTCGGGCGGGACGTTGTAGACGTGGCGCACGTAGGAGCGCAGGGACTTCGCCAGCTCGTCCGCCTGCAGCTCGCGGTAGTTGATGGCCACCTGGGCCAGCGTCACCCCGCCGGGGGTGAACCACACCTTGCCCGCGTTCTCCGGCCCGCGGAACTCCTCCTTGAAGCGCTTCTCCAGGTCATCAGCGGCCTCCTGCCGCTCGAAGTCCTCGTGCTTAGAGTCGAGGCCCACCACGGCGTGCGGCAGGCCCCCGCGCTCGAAGGTGCCCTTGGTGGCCTTGTCGATGGCCTCCATGGTGTCGAGCTGGTCCCCGAGGGCGGTGCCGCGCCCGACGCCGCGGCCGAGGGGATTCTCCGGGTCCAGGTGCTTGAGCCACAGCATGTGCTCGGTGGGCACGTACCCGGAGAACTGGCCGTAGGAGAGGGCGAAGTAGGGGCGGCCGGGCTGGGGCGTCATGTGGACGCAATGCGGGGGCACCGACTCCCAGCCCACCGGGCGCCCGTCCTGGCCCAGGCGCAGCCAGAGGAACGTCTCACCCACCAAGTCCAGGTGCACCTGGAGCAGCTTCCGCAGCTCGCGGCCGGGGTACTCGGGGTGGGGCGACTCCAGCAGGCGCAGCACTTCGTGCTCGGGAAGCTCCACCAGCTCACCGGCCTGGGTGGCCTCCTCCAGCGCCTTGCGCCGCTCGTGCCGCGCGGCAGACTTCCAGCGCGCGTCGTAGCGCATCATGCCCCCGAAGCCCACGCGCTTGTAGGCCTTCCAGGTGGGCGTCGCCACCGCGTCCGCCACGGTGTCCACCACCGCGCGGAGCCAGCCGTTTTCGCGGTAGGCGATGAGAACCTCCCGGCTGCCCCGGCGCGGGCCGAAGCTGAAGACGGGGATGGCGTGGACGAGGGGACCCCGGGTGGTGGGCAGTATGCCCAGGGCTTTCATCGTGCGGCGGAGGAGAGAGGCCATAGCCCCGAAAAGGGGCGGTCAGCCTTACTTGGGGCCGATTCGCTGAAGCAGTTCCACTGCTGTCGCCTGCGGTAAGGGCTCCGCCTGGTCAACGGAGTAGCCGCTGGGTTGAGAGGAGAAAATGGTGCTCGATACCTGGGCAAGAATTGCGTCCTTGACCTTGGAGTCGGCGGTTGAAGCCGCAAAGACGCCGAAGGTATCAAGCGCGATGGCGCGATGTCTGTTGATGATGTAATTGTGTCTGCTTGCCCGGTAGTTGCGGGCACATAGTGACAGCGAGTAAAATGCAATCGACAGAATTATGAACCTGGGTATGTATGCAAGTATTGTCAAGGGCAGGGAGTCGCCAACGAGATTGGTGGGGGGGTTCTGACTGGCCCACCACGCCGTCGCCGATATGATGACTGCCGCAGCGGCTATGCCACCGAACCATGCCCAGGCGGCACTGCTATGCCCTTTGGCTTCAGTTGAGAAATATTGAGACTGCTTGGAGGCTACGGTGTTTGTTGCGTAGTTCTGTATTTTATTTAGTATGTCGCCACACTGAAGTTCTGTGCTTTTTAGTCTCTCCAGGGTTGATTGTGCGGTTCCCAGTTGCTCCATGATTGCCGGTTGATTATGTAGTTCAAGTGCAATTGCGGGGGCGGAGGTGTCGTATAGGTTCCTGTGTGCGCTGCGTATTTGATTGATGAAGTTGTCGCGAAGGTCTGGTGTTTTGGATTGTCCGTTGCTGTAGTTTGCGGCGTGGTTTAGAATTTCGATTGTTTGAAATGTCAGTGATTGTATGTTTTCGAGGCGCGCCGTGGGGGTTTGACTTAGGTCGGTGATGCTTAATGCTTTGAGGAGCTTGAGCGTTGCTGCTACTGGCTCGTAAGGAATGCTTAGTTCGTGACGTGTGCTCGCAGGCCCGCATACCTGGTCGATGGTGAGGCTGTCGAGAGTGCTGCGGATTCTTGACGCGAAGGCGTCGGAGGGGGACTCGATTTGCATGGAGGTAGCGTACTTCTACTGCTCGTCATCTGCCGAATATCCAGCATGGCTCGGCGCGGCATTTGTGCGTTCATCTGCCCCTTCGTTTTTACGGCGCTTCACCACGTACTTGAAGATGGGCAAGCACATGGCGTCCACGCGGTCGTCCCGCGCGTGGCCGCCCTCCAGGTGATTGTCGCCCAGGCCCTCACCAACCAGCCTCCGGACGCCGAGCACCTGCCGGCACTGGTGGACCGGGTGGCCGCTCACCTCGAAGAGGTGCCAGGCAAGCTGAGCGCGGACGCGGGCTACTTCTCGGCGAAGAACGTTCACTGGCTGGAGTCGGTGGGCGTCGAGCCCTACCTCGCCACCGGCCGCCAGAAGCATGGAGAAGCGCCACCGAAAGTCCGAGGCCGTCCGCCCGCGGGACTCACCCCGAAGGAGCGGATGGCCCGGAAGCTGGCGACGAAGCGAGGCAAGGAGGTGTACCGGATGCGCAAGGCGATTGTGGAACCCGTCTTCGGTCAAATCAAAGAGGCACGCGGCATCCGAGCGTTGCTGCGCCGAGGCCTGAAAGCCGCCCGGGAGGAGTGGGCCCTCATCTGCGCCACCCACAACCTCCTCAAGCTCTTCCGCGCGACGGCAGCGTAGCGGCCCGCCGCACCCAGCGGCGGACCAGTGTCTCTCGCTCGGACCCGCGCCCAACCCCATTACTGTTACACGCTCCTAGCAGAAGGCATCGCTAAAGGCG
>NZ_JAAIYB010000509.1 GCF_010894475.1 Myxococcus vastator | reverse complement strand
GCCCCTGGAGCTGCACCGAGCGCACGCCCAGCGCGCCCAGCGCCAGGTGGTTGCGCCCGCCGCCACCCCACAGCGCGGTGGTGGCCAGCGGCGGCACCAGTGACAGGTTGAAGGGCACGGAGGGCATGTCGCCGAGGACCACCGGCTCGCCGGTGGACAGGGCCAGGGCCCGCATGTCCGTCCCGCCTCGCGCCGCCGTGCGCGTGAGCGTCATGGGCACGAAGTGCTCCGCGCGCAGCTCCGAGCCGCCCTTCGGCGACACCGTCAGCTCCGCCTCGAGCCGCTGCGCCGGCCGCTCCAGCACGACGTGGTAGCGCCCCGCCTCCAGCCCCAGCGCCAGGCGCCGCCCCGCGGGCTTCTGCAGCTCCGCGACCAGCTGGTTGCCCCAGTCGCGCACGAAGAGGCGGCCCTGCACGTCCTCCGCCACCGTGAGCCGCACGCGCGAGGTGCGCAGGTCCGTCAGCACCAGGTCGCCGCTGCCCGCGAGCTGGATGTCATAGGCCGCGTGCTGTGGCCCTCCCTGCGAGCGCTCCGTGCGCGCCAGCGTCTCGTGGAAGGCGAACTGGTAGGCCTCGTGCAAGGTGACGCGGCCGTCGCCGCTGGCATCCGCCGCGCCGCGCAGGCCCGTCACCAGGAAGTGCGTGAAGAAGGACGCGCCGATGGTGTCCGACTCCTGCGCCACTTCGTCCGCGGAGCTGGAGGCGAGGTACGCGTGGCCCCGCACCTGCGACGCCGCGTCCATGAGGAAGCCCGGCCGGTGCACCCCGCCCTTGAAGCGCGTCAGCGCGCCGGAGCCGCACGAGTCCAGAATCGCGATGCGCACGTCCACGGGCACCGCGCCCAGCTCCTGCTTCAGCGCCGCGTAGGTCAGCCGCTCACCGCGCGGCAGCAGCCCCTCCGCGTCCGAGTGGCCCGAGTAGTAGAGCACCAGCTCGCTGCGAACGCCGTCCGCGGTCGCGGCCTCCACCAGCACCCGCATCCGGGCCAGCGCCGCCAGCAGGCCCTTGCGGTCCGCCTCCAGCAGCAGCACGCGGTCCGCCACCGCCACGCCGCCCAGCTCCTCCAGCACACGGGACATGGCCAGCGCATCCGAGCCCGCGTAGCGCAGCCGCTCGCGCCCCTCGCCGCCCTCGCTGGAGCCCACGAGCAGCGCGAAGCGGCGCAGCGTCACCGGGGGCGCTTCCGCTGGGGGCGGCGTGGCCGCGGCGGACACGGTGGCCCACACGCCCAGGCAGGCGGCGGTCAGCAGACCGCACCGGCGGCCCCATCCCCCAGCAGTGGTGCGTCTCATCATCCGCGTTCCACCCCACGCGTCAGGCCCGGCCCGGCCTCAAGCGAGTCCCCTGGGCATATCTCGACTGGCGGCCGGCGCGCGAGCCCGGCTCACGGACTCCAGAGCGCCCGCCGCACCACCCAGGAGCTGCCGCCCCGGCCGTCCCGCACCACCGCCCAGAACGTCACCTCTTGCGCCTGCGCGCCCTCCTCCGGCTCCCACTCCGTGCGGTGCCGGCCTTCCTGCCCGCCGAAGGACGAGCCGCCCGTCTCCTGCGGCGCGAACTCGCCCAGCGTCGCGTGCCACGAAATCTCCCAGCTCTCCCGCAGCGTCACCGCCTCCAGCCGCAGCCCGGGCACCACGTACGTCTCCTGCAAGGCCGCCACGTCCTCGGACGTCACCACGAAGGGCCCAGCGCCCCTCAGCTCCAGCGGCGCCTCTGCGGGCCACGCCACGTCATCCACGCGCAGCCCGGGAATCACCGGCTGTTCGTTCACCCGCATGCCCTCCACCGCCGGGCACCAGAAGACCATCAGCTTCTGCGCGTACACCACCTCGTCGCCCGCCTGCGCGCGCAGCACCAGCGGCATGCGCAGGCCCCCCAGCCCCCGGTACGGGTCCAGCTCCTGCACGCGCTGGAGCAGCGGGACGTCCTCCGCCAGCGTGGACGCGCCCGGACGGACGCTGAGCGCCAGCTCGCCCGCCACGGCGGTGCCCTCGGAGAGCAGCACGCGGTTGGACGCGTTCGCGCACGTCCGGTCCTCGGTGTCCGCGCACGCCCACAGCGTGTACTGGATGGGCCGTCCCTCCCCCGCCGGGTCCACCAGCAGGGTCCGGTACGTCACGTCCGAGGAGAGCTCATCCAGCGTCTCCTGCGTGATTTCACAAGCGGACGCCATCAGCTCCGGAGGCTCCGTGGCGATACCGAGCACGCGGAAGTCAAACACGCGCGACGGCTGGTCCTCCACGTCGACACACGCGGCGGCGCCCAACAGCAGCAGCGCCAGGGCGCAGGACTCGAGCAGGGCCTTCATCTCAGAAGCTTCCTTTCACACCCACCACGGGGAGGATGGGGATGCCCGGCACCTCGTACTCGCGACGGAACCGGTAATCATTGAAGACGAACTCGACGTTCTGCGCGTTGTAGAGGTTCTGCACGTCCAGGTAGGCCGTGAGCGTCCAGCTCTGGAACCGCCAGCTCTTGTCCACGCGCACGTCCAGTTGGTGGAAGCCGCCCGTGCGGTCGGAGAAGTACGGGCCGAACGTCGCGTTGAAGCGGTTGCGGTCCGAATCGTAGACATCATAGCCGCTCGCCAGCGGCGTCATGGGCCGGCCGCTCGTGTAGCGGAAGCGGCCTCCCAGCTCCCAGCCGTTGCCCAGCACGTAGCTGGCCACCAGCGTGAGGATGTGCGTCTGGTCCCACGGGCTGAGGCCGTACGTGGAGTCGTCCGGCACGGCGCCCCCGCCACCGAAGAGTCCTCCGCCCTGAGGCCGAGGCCCCGCGCGGCCGTCCTCGGCGCGGCTGAAGGTGTACGACAGCCAGCCGGACCACTTGTCCATCGCTGAGGCGCGGTCCTTCTTCAGCATCACCTCCACGCCGTAGGCGCGGCCGATGCCGTCGTTGGAGTACGGCAGCGTGAAGACGCCGCCGCCCTCGTTGGTGACGAGCTGGCCGGGGGACACCACGTTGTTGAAGCGGCGGTTGAAGAAGCCGGTGACGTCCACGTTGAACACGTCGTTGAAGCGGTGCTCCACGCCGAGGCTGCTCTGGAACGCACGCTGGTAGGCGAGGTCCGGGTTGCCGTAGGGCAAGGTGATGAAGCGGAACGTCTCCGGCGGCTGGCTGTAGAGGCCCAGCGAGCCCTTGAGGTTGGTGCGCGACGTCGCCGCGTAGCGGACCCACAGCCGGGGGTCCAACGCCAGGTTCCGCGTGTTGCCCACCGACTGGAGGTTGCCGCGCACGCCCGGCGTGAAGGTGAACCGCCCCACCTGCAGGTCGGCCTCGAGGAAGAGCGCGCCGTCGAAGGCGCTCAGGGCAATCTGCTCCTCCAACTGCTGGCCCACCGGCTCGGCTCCGGGGAAGGGCACGTACTCCACGCCGCCCGGCGCGGGGAACGACACGTCGTAGCGCTCGTGCTCGAAGACGATGTCCAGACCGGTGCGGAGCGTGAGCGCGGAGGACAGCTCGATGCCGAGCACCTCGCGGGCGCCCAGCGTGTAGGTCCTGCCATCCTGCCGCGCGAGGCCGAAGTCGACGCTGCTGCGGTCCAGGCCGACGAAGGGCGTGAAGACGGACCACATCGCGCCCTTGCGGTAGGTCCAGTCGCCCTTCACGCGGTGGAAGTTCGTGCGCGTGTCCAGCTCCAGGTCCCGCTCCGTCGTGGGACCGGTGGACACCACGCGGAGCTGGTCGTCACTGCCGAAGGCCATGATGTAGCCGGAGCTGCGCGCGCCCCCTGGCGTCACGGCCGTGTCGTCATTGGCCGTGCCCCGCTTGGCGCCGAAGTCCACGCGGAGCTGGTAGTCCCAGTAGCGCGGCACCACGGAGAGCGTGCCCCCCTCCGACTCCGGCAGGACGGCGGGCAGAATCGTGTCGATGTAGGAGCGGCGCGCGGCGGCGGCCACGCTGATGCCGTCCGTAATCGGGCTCTCCAGGAAGAAGCCCGCGTCCAGCAGGTCCACCTTCACCGAGCCGTGCAGCGTGTCCGAGGCGCCCTTGCGCGTGCCCACCTCGACGATGCCGCCCACCGCGCGGCCGTACTGGCTGCCATAGCCGCCCGGGTAGAAGTCGAGCTGGTCGATGAACTCGGCGTTGACCACCGAGGGCCCGCCGAGCAGGTGGAACAGGAGGGGGATTTCGACCCCGTCCATCATCGTCGACGTCTGGCCCGGGTTGGAGCCACGGACCAGCAGCTCACCGGAGATGAAGGGCGCGCGCGCCACGCCCGGCAGCGACTGGATGACGCGGATGGGGTCGCCGAAGGAGCCCGGCGTCTTCTGCGCCTCCTCGCGGGTGATGGTGCGGCGCACCACCTCCTTCTTCGGCCGCGCGGAGCGCACCACCGTCTCCAGGCCGCTCCCCGAGGGCGCGAGGTAGAAGTTCACCTCCGTCGTCTCGTTCGGCTTCAGCTCCTCCTTCGTCTGGTAGAGCTGGAAGCCCGTGGCCACCACGCGCACCTCGCAGGTGCCCGCGGGCACCTCGAGCGTGAAGCGGCCGTCGTCGTCGGACATCGCCTCGGGCGCGTCCGGGTCGTCACCGCAGCGCACGGTGGCGTTGGGCACGCGCGAGCGGCTGCCGCGGGAGATGAGCTGGCCGGTGAGCGTGGCCTTGGGCTGCTCGGCCTCCGCGACCTCGGCGCCCGCCTCCGGCTCCGGCGCGGTGAGGGTGAAGTGGTAGACGTACTCCACCTGCACCGGCGCGGGCACGCCGTCCACCTCGGCGGGCGAGAAGCGGAACTGGCCCACCGCCGCCATGGCGGCCTCGTCGAAGCCGTTGCCCACCGGCTCGGTGGGCAGCACCTCGGCGACGGAGCCGTCATCCGCGATGGTGATGATGAGCCGCACCGACGCGGTGAGCCCCTGCGCGAGCGCCTCGGGCGGGTACTGCGCCTCCACCTGCTGCACCAGCTCGGGCGGCCTGGTGATGGTGGGCTGGGCCTGCGCCGGGGGTGGCGTGGCCGCGTCCGCGGGAGGCGCGCCGGCCTGGGGTGCCTGCGCGAGCACGGGCGCCGCCAGCAGGAGCGAGGTCGCGACGAGCGCGCCTCGGGCTTTCAGGAGGGAGGACATGGCGTGTCCAAGCATACGGGTGAGGAGGTTCCCGCTCCCGATGAAAGAGAGACGGAGCGAAGGCGCGGTGGAATCCCGGCGACGCCTCTGGGGAGGGGTACCCCTGACATGCCAGGCACGCCCGCGCTCCGCCTCTCTCCCAGCGGGAGTGGCGACATCAATCGAGCAGGAAGGTGTACGCGTATTTCATCTCCGTGGAGACAGGCTCACCGCCCTTGATGGCGGGCTTGAAACGGAAGCGGCGGATGGCGTCCCGCGCCGCCTCGTTGAGGCCATGGCCGGGACCCTTGAGAATCTTCACCGCCGTCACCTTGCCCTCGTGGTCGATGGTGATGGAGAGCGTCACGGTGCCCTCCACGCCCGCGCGGCGCGCCTCCTCCGGATAGGGAATCTTCACCTCGGAGGCCACCGTGGGCTCGGAGTCCACTTGGTAGATGGGCGCGTACTTCGGCGCTCTGTACCCCTTCACGTCCTGGGGGTCCTTCGCGGTGGGGCCCGTCCTGCCGTAGGCGGTGTTGCCCACGGGCGCGGCGAACGAGCCCGCGCTGGTGGTGGAGGACATCGTCATGCCGACGATGAGCGGCGGCGGCTTCGCCTGCGGCTTCGGGGGCGGCGTGTCGTTGGGCGGCGGCGGCGCGTCCACGGGCGGCGGG
>NZ_JAAIYB010000508.1 GCF_010894475.1 Myxococcus vastator | reverse complement strand
GGACTACACGGTCCCACCCCCCACGGAGCATGCGCCCGTCGCCCTCTCCGCGGAGCCCGTCGCACCGGCGCCCGTCGCGGGCAGCGCGGCCGCCGCGCCGCCACAGATGATGACCCACGCGGCGCTGAACCTCAGCTCGGAGGAGCCCAAGCGCGCGGGCGTCGTCATCGGCATTGACCTGGGGACGACGAACTCGTGCGCGGCGTACGTCCGCAACGGCAAGCCGGGCGTGCTGCCCAGCCGAGAGGGCCACAACACGGTGCCCTCCATCATCGCCGTCAACACGCGGGGCAAGCTGGTGGTGGGCCACCCCGCGAAGGGGCAGATGCTCACCAACCCGCGCCAGACGGTGTACGGCGCCAAGCGGATGGTGGGCCGGCCCTTCGCGTCGCCCGTGGTGGAGCAGCTCAAGGACCGCTTCCACTATGAGATCGCCGCCAGTGAGAATGGCGACGCGGGCGTGAAGCTGGGCGAGCACGTCTACACGCTGCAGCAGATCTCCGCGCTCATCCTCCGGGAGGTCCGCGAGGTCGCGCAGAACCAGCTGGGCCACCCGGTGTCCCGCGCGGTCGTCACCGTCCCCGCCTACTACAACGACAACCAGCGCCAGGCGGTGCGCGAGGCCGGGAAGCTGGCGGGCCTGTACATCGAGCGCATCCTCAACGAGCCCACCTCGGCGGCGCTGGCCTATGGCTACGGGCGCGCGCTGAACCAGCGCGTGCTGGTGTACGACCTGGGCGGTGGCACCTTCGACGCGTCGGTGCTGGAGCTGAACGACAACGTCTACGAGGTCATCTCCACCGGCGGCGACACCTTCCTGGGCGGCATCGACTTCGACAACGCCATCGTCACGTACCTCCTGGACGAGTTCCAGAAGGCCACCGGCCGCGCGTTCCAAGGGGACCGGGTGGCCATGCAGCGCATCAACGACGCGGCCGAGCGCGCCAAGTGCGCGCTGTCGGAGCGCTCGGAGGTGCGGGTGCACGTCGCGTTCGTGACGATGATCGACGACAAGCCGTGCGATCTGGACGTCATGCTCTCGCGGCAGAAGCTGGTGGAGCTGACGGAGGGGCTGGTGAACCGCACCCTCCAGGTCTGCGAGGAGGTCCTGCGGGCGAAGAAGGTGGCGCCGCAGGACATCGACGAGGTCATCCTCGTGGGTGGGCAGAGCCGCTTCCCGCTGGTGCACGAGAAGATCACGAAGCTCTTCGGCAAGCCGCCCAGCAAGGGCGTGCACCCGGACGAGGCCGTGGCGCTGGGCGCGGCGCTGCTGGCGCACAGCCTGGGGCAGTTGGAAGGCGTGGTGCTCATCGACGTGCTGCCCATGGCCATTGGCGTGGGCCTGCCCGGTGGGCGCTTCAAGGCGGTGATGGAGCGCAACACGTCGCTGCCGTCCACCAAGAGCTACACCCTGGCCACGCACCGCGACGGCCAGACGGAGCTGGAGCTCACGGTGTTCCAGGGCGACTCCGACAAGGCCGCGGACAACGAGTACCTGGGCACGTTGAAGCTGGAGGGCCTGCCGAAGCTCCCGCGTGGCGCGGTGCAGGTGAGCGTCACCTTCGAGGTCAGCAACGAGTCGCTGTTGAAGGTCACCGCGCGCGAGGCCTCCTCGGGCCGCGAGGTGACGAGCACCTTCAGCACGCGCGACACCCCGGAGGCCGTGAAGGCCCGGCTGGCGCAGACCGAACCGGAGCCGCCGTCCGCTTCCAGCCCTGCAGCCGCGGCCCGGAGCGTGGGACACGCGGGGGCCACGGCCACGGGTCCGTCCGCTCCCGTGAAGGTGCCCATGTCCTCGGCCAACGCCGCGTCGGCCACGCGCCCGGTGCCCGTCCGGCCACCTTCGTCGGCCCCGGTGTCCGCGATGCCCACTGTCAGCGTGACTGCTGCCCCCAAGCAGAAGGGCTTCATGGAGTGGCTCAAGGGGCTGTTTGGAAGAGCCTGAAGACGCGCTCTGCGTGCCCTGTTCGCACTCAGCGTCATGCATGATTCCGGGAAATTTCCGGTGATTCTGGCCAGCCGCTAGAGGGTCGGATTTGCCTGCTATGTAGCGCCTCGCTTCCTTCCGGACAGACGAGCGCGCTGCCATGCATGAGACTCCGCGAACCCTCCTCGAAGTCCTGATCCAACGCGCCTCGAGCGAGACGGCGCACCGGAAACAGTACGCCTTCCTCGGCGACTCCGAAGCGGAGGAAGCCTCGCTGAGCGCGAGGGAGCTTCACGCGCAGGCGGCGCGCATCGGCGCGTTGTTGCAGGCCCAGGGCGCGCAGGGCCAGCGCGTGTTGCTGCTGTATCCGCCGGGGTTGGACTACGTCGCGGGCTTCTTCGGCTGCCTCTATGCGGGCGCGGTGGCGGTGCCCGCCTATCCGCCGGATCCGGTGCGGCTGGAGCGCACCCTGCCCCGCCTGCGCGCCATCATCCAGGACGCCGAGGCCACGGTGGTGCTCACCACGTCCGGCATCCTGTCGCTGGCGGACTTCGTCTTCGAGCAGGCGCCGGACTTCCGGGCGCTGAAGTGGCTGTCAACGGATGACCTGCCCGCGGGCGGTGAGTCGTCGTGGGTCGAGCCGCGGGTGGGCCCGGAGACGCTGGCGTTCCTGCAGTACACGTCCGGCTCCACGGGCACGCCCAAGGGGGTGATGCTCAGCCACGCGAACCTGCTGCACAACCTGGGGCTGATCGCCGGCGCCTTCCAGACGGGGCCGCGCAGCTCGGGCGTCATCTGGCTGCCGCCGTACCACGACATGGGCCTCATCGGCGGCATCCTCCAGCCGCTGTTCGCGGGCTTCCCCGTGACGCTCATGTCCCCCATGTCCTTCCTCCAGCGGCCCATGCGCTGGCTGGAAGCCGTGTCCCGGTATGGCGGCACCGTCAGCGGTGGACCCAACTTCGCCTTCGAGCTGTGCGCGCGGCGGGCCACGCCCGAGGACATCCAGGCGCTCGACCTGCGGGCCTGGGACGTGGCCTTCTGCGGCGCGGAGCCCATTCGCGCCGCGACGTTGGATCGCTTCGCGGAGGTGTTCGCGCCCAGCGGGTTCCGCCGCGAGGCCTTCTACCCCTGCTACGGCCTGGCCGAAGGCACGCTCATCGTCACGGGTGAGGAGAAGGGCCGCGTGCCGCGGGTGCACGTCCTGCAGGACGCCGCGCTGGGCCGTGGGCAGGCGGTCCGCGCCGAGCCCGGCTCCGAGGGCTCGAGGACCCATATCGGCTGCGGTGCCACGCTGGCCGAGCAGCGGCTGCTCATCGTGGACCCGGAGTCGCGCGTGCCACGGGCGCCGGGCCAGGTGGGCGAAATCTGGGTCTCCGGTGGAAGCGTCGCGCAGGGCTACTGGCGCAAGCCCGAGGCCAGCGTGGACATCTTCCAGGCCGTCCCGGTGGGCGCGGAGGCCGGGCCGAAGTACCTGCGCACGGGCGACCTGGGGCTGCTGCTGGAGGACGGGCAGCTCATCGTCACCGGCCGGCGCAAGGACCTCATCATCCTGCGGGGCCGGAACCTGTATCCGCAGGACGTGGAGAGCATCGTGGAGCGGGCCCACCGCAAGGTGCGTCCGGGCTGCATCGCGGCGTTCGCCATCGAGACACCGGAGGGCGAGGCCCTGGCGGTGGTCGCGGAGGTGTCGCGAGACCTGGCGGAGGGCTCGGACCCGGCCGCGCTGGGCGCCGTGGCGGACACGCTGCGGAAGGCCATTGTCGCGGAGCTCCAGGTCCAGCCGCACACGCTGGCGCTGCTGCCGCCCGGCTCGGTGATGAAGACGTCGAGCGGGAAGATCCAGCGCTTCGCCTGCCGTGCCGCCCTGGTGTCCGGCGAGCTGCCCATCGTGTGGCGCAGCGGGACGGGGGTCATCTCGGGGCCCGCTTCCCTCCCCGCTCCCGCGCCGGCTCCAGCCATCCAGCCCGCGCTCTCCCAGGAGGCGCTGGAGACGGCGCTGCGCGAGGAACTGGTGGCGGTGCTCGGCGCCGAGGCCGTTGGACAGGACGCCAGCACGCCGCTGACGTTGCTGGGCCTGGACTCGCTGGGGGCCGCGGATCTCCAGGGCCGCGTGGAGAAGCGGCTGGGGGTGCGCGTCTCCATCGCCGCGTTGTTGCAGGATTTGAGTCTGCGGTCGCTGGCGGAGTCCGTGTCCGCGGAGGGCACGGGCCGCCGGTTGCCGCCGCTCCAACAGCGCCCTGACGGTGCGGCGTCCACGCCCGCGTCGTTCACGCAGGAGCGGCTGTGGTACCTGCTCCAGTTGGATCCGTCCTGGACGTCGAACCAGATTCCGGTGGCGCTGACGCTGCGTGGGACGCTGGACGTGGCGGCGCTGGAGCGGGCCCTGTCGGAGGTGCTGCGCCGGCACGAGGTGCTGCGCACCCACTTCGCTTCGCGCGATGGCGCGCTGCTTCAGCGCGTGCAGGCGCCGGGCCCTGTCTCCCTGCCGTGCCTGGACTTCGCGGGCGTGAGCGGTGACGCGCGGCAGGCGACGCTCGAAGCCCAGGCGGTGCTCGACGCGCAAAGCCCCATGGACCTGGAGGCGGGCCCGCTGGTGCGGTGCTCCCTGCTGCGCTTCGGGCCGGAGGACCACGTCCTGCTGACCGTCCTGCACCACCTGGTGGTGGACGGCACGTCCGTCGCGCTGTTCATGCGCGAGCTGGCGGCGCTCTACGGCGCGTTCGTGGAGGGACGGCCGTCACCGTTGGCGGAGCCGGAGTTCCAGTACGGCGACTTCGCCGCGTGGCAGCGCGCGTACTTCACGCCGGAGGCGCTCACCCCGGAGCTGGCGTGGTGGAAGGAGGCGCTGGCTGGCGCGCCCCAGTTGCTGGCCCTGCCCACCGACCGGCCCCGGCCGCAGCGTTTGTCCGTCCACGGGGCCCGTCGCCTGCGGCTGCTGCCCGCGTCCCTCATGGCCCGGCTGCATGCCCTGGGACGGCGTCAGGGCGCCACGCCATTCATGGGCGTGATGTCCGCGCTGGCCACGGTGCTGCACCGCTGGAGCGGTCAGTCCGACTTCGTCGTGGGGACCGTCATCTCCGGTCGCGACGCGGCGGGCACTCGCGAGCTGATGGGAGACTGCACCAACTTCATCCCGCTGCGGGTCCGCCTGCCTGAAGCCGCGACGGCCGCGGACATGCTCTCCGAGGTGAAGTCTCGGATGCTGGGCGCGCTCGCGCATGGGTACGTGCCGTTCGAGCAGATCCTCGCGGCCGTGCAACAGCCTGGAGCGGAGCGCCGCGAGCTGTACAACGTGGGCTTCATCCTCGACGACTACGAGCTGCCGCGAGCGTTGTCCGTCCGGGGCGGGCTGACGCTCGACGTGTCCCTGGTGGACAACCACACCGCCGAGCTGGACATGATCTTCGAGGCGACGCACCGCCCCGAAGGCCTGCTGATTGGCTGCAAGTACTCCGCGGACCTGTTCGACGCGGAGACGGCGGACCGGCTCCTGAGCCATTTGGAGCACGTGATTCGCGGCATGGTGGAGGCGCCGGATGCGCCGCTGACCACCCTGCCTTTGATGAACGATGCCGAGCGGCAACACGCGCTCCACGGCTGGAATCCCCGCGTCGAAGCGCCTCCGTCCGGCACGCTGACGGAGCTCATCGAAGCGCAGGTGGCGCGGACGCCGGACGCGGTGGCGGTGGCGTTCGAGACGGAGCGGCTGACGTACCGGGAACTGGAGGCGAGGGCCAACCAGGTGGCGCACCACTTGAGAAGCCTGGGGGTGGCGCCGGAGTCGC
>NZ_JAAIYB010000507.1 GCF_010894475.1 Myxococcus vastator | reverse complement strand
GTCCAGCGTGGAGGCGCCGCCGCCCCTCACGCCCGCGGGCCCCCGCCTGCACTTCGTCAGCCATGACGAGTCGCAGACGGAGTTCCGCCTCAACTTCCGCGGCGTCCCCGAGCAGCATGAGGACTACCCCGCGCTGCAAATCATCCGCCGCGTGTTGGATGACGGCCTGTCCTCGCGGCTGCCTTACGAAATCGTGGAGAAGCGCGGGCTGGCGTACTCCGTGAGCGCGTCGCTGGACGGCTACCACGACGCGGGGCTCCTCGAGATTGAAGCCGCCAGCGCCCCGGAGAAGGCCGCGACAGTCATCACCGAGGCCTTCCGCGTGCTGGCCACGCTCTGTGAGAACGAGGTGGGGGAAGAGGAGCTGACGCGCGCCAAGCGCCGGCACCGCATGCTGCTGGAGTTCTCCCAGGACTCGCCGGGAGAGCTGGCCGGCTGGTTCGGCGGCACGGAGCTGTTCCGCACGCCGGAGTCGTTTGGCCACCGCGCCGACCTGGTGGACTCGCAGTCCGCCGCCCGCGTGCGGGAGGTGGCCCGGCGCTACTTCAACCGGGAGAACCTCACGGTGGTGGCGGTGGGCCAGCGCAAGGGCCTCAAGGCCCTGGAGCGCGTGGTGGCGGAAGCCCCCGGCCTTCCCGCGCCGGAGGCCGCGCCGCTGGCGGTGGTCAGCGGCGGCCGCGGATGATGACCGGGCCCGAGGACTTCTTCTTGGGCTTCGGCAGCAGCGCCTTCAGCGCCTTCTGGGTGCGGAGGTAGCCCGGGTTCTCCGGATCCCGCTTCAGGGCCTCGTCGATGAGCTCGAGGCCCCGCGTCACCTTCGTCTGCATCCGCGCATAGAGGGCGGCGAGCTGGGCCTTCTCCTCGAGGGTGGCCTCGCTCATGCTCAGCAGCAGCTCCAGCGACGTCTCCGCGTCCGTGACGCGGTCCGCCTTCAGGTGGATGCGCCACATCCGGGCGTGCACGGGCGCGAAGCGGGGCTCCGCGGACAGCGCGAAGCGGTAGGCCTCCTCCGCGCCGCGAAAGTCCCCCTGCTCCTCCAGGGAGCGCCCGCGCACGTACTGCGCCCGGGCCAGCCGGGGGTTGAGCTGGAGCGCCTGGTCCACCAGGGCCTGCGCATCCGCGCGGCGGCCCTGAATGCGCACCGTCTCCGCCAGCCACGCCAGCGCGTCGGCGTTCTGCGGCTGCGCCTCCACCAGCTTGCGCAGGGCCTCCTCCGCGTCCGAGGCCCGGCTCTGGGCCAGCAGCACCCGCGCGCGCAGCGTCACCACCTCCGGCCGCTCCGCGTCAGCCCCCTTCACGGCGTTCAGGTCGGACTCGGCCAGGTCCGGGAAGCCGCTGACCAGGAAGTAGCGCGCGCGCAAGAGCCGCGCGGAGGCCAGCCCCGGGTCCTGGTTGAGGAGCCGGTCCATGAGGTTGGCGGCCAGGAGCTCGTCGCCCTTGAGCCAGAGCACCTCGGCCTCGACGGACTTGGCCTCGGCGTCGTCGGGGTTCTCCCGCAGGAGGTTCTCCAGCGTCTTGAAGGCGGCATCAATCTGCCCCTCACGCGCCTGGAGACGGGCCAGCCGCAGGACGTCCGCGTCCGGCAGGTTGCCCGCGTCGCGCATGGTGATGAGCGCCGCGAGCGCGTCCTGGGTGAGGCCCTGCTGGAGGTAGATGTCGGCCAGCTGGCGCTGGATGGTGGGGTCCGAGCCCGGCGACATGGCGGCGGCCTGCTTCAGCGCCAGGATGGCGGCGCCCTCGTTGCCCGCCAGGCGGTGGGCCTGCGCCATGAGCAGGTGCGGCTCCGGACTGTCAGGCGCCGCGGTGGCGGCCCTGCGCAGTGCGGCAAGCGCGGCGTTGGCCTGTCCGCTGGACAGGTGGCCGCGGGCTTCAGTCAATGCGACCTGAGCCCGCCTGGCCTTGTTCTCCGCGGCGGCAACCTCCGGCTCTTTGCAAGCAAGCAGTGGAAGGAGCGCCAGGGTCCACGGTCTGATTCGAAAATGACGGTGCATCGCTGAGGCCCAGGGTACCGGATGTTATCCTCCTTCGTCGATGGACCCATTCGTTCGGCGCCTCGTGGAGAGGCTCCATGACCCCAGCAAGCCGCTGTCGCGCAACCGGCACTTCCACACGTTCGAGACCCCCGAGGGGCGAGCGGCGCTGAAGGTGGTCCGGCGCCTGCGCAGCCTCCAGAAGGACATTCTCGCGTGCCACGCGGAGGGCTTCCGCGCGCGCATCTTCCGCCACGCGACGGGCAAGGGCGAACACCGCATCGAGCTCCTCATGGAGCGCCTCTCCGGCCGTCGCGTCTCCATGCTCCAGTCCGACGAATTCGAGCTGCTCGCCGCGCTGCCCGGGGTGCGTGACGCGCTGGAAGTGTTCGACGAGGCGGCGTAGGCCCGCGGAAGCCGCTACTCCGGAGGTCCGCGCCGGGGCGGCGGCGTTTGCTTCATCCGTTCGTATTCCTCGTCCGTGAAGACGCGGCTGCGGGTGAGGAAGCGCACGCCCAGCGGAGCCTCCACGCTGAAGCCCGCGCCCCGCCCCTTCACCACGTCCAGGGTGAGGTGCGTGTGCTGCCAGTACTCGAACTGCGCGCCGCCGATGTAGACGGGGCAGCCCTCCACCTCGCCCAGGAAGACGTCTCGCTGGCCCACGCGGAAGTCCCCCACGGGGTAGCACATGGGCGCGCTGCCGTCGCAGCAGCCGCCCGACTGATGGAACATCAAGGGCCCGTGCGTGGCGCGGAGCTGACGGATGACAGCGGCGGCCTCGGGCGTCACATCCACCCGGGCCACCGCCGTGGCGCCGTCCTGTCCGCCCGTGCCGGGGCCGGCACCGGCGTCACTCATTAAAAGAAGCCCATGGCCTTGGGGCTGTAGCTGACCAGCAGGTTCTTCGTCTGCTGGTAGTGGTCCAGCATCTTCCGGTGATTCTCCCGCCCGATGCCGGACTGCTTGTAGCCGCCGAACGCCGCGTGCGCGGGGTAGATGTGGTAGCAGTTGGTCCACACGCGGCCCGCCTCGATGGCGCGCCCCGCGCGGTAGGCGGTGTTCCCGTCACGCGTCCACACGCCAGCGCCCAGGCCGTACAGCGTGTCGTTGGCCTGACGGATGGCGTCGTCGAAGTCCTTGAAGGTCGCCACGCTCACCACGGGGCCGAAGATCTCCTCCTGGAAGACGCGCATGCGGTTGTGGCCCTGGAACACGGTGGGCGCCACGTAGTAGCCGTCCTTCAGGTCACCCGGCAGCGCCACGCGCTCGCCGCCGATGAGGACCTTGGCGCCCTCCTTCTTGCCGATGTCGATGTAGCTGAGAATCTTCTCCAGCTGGTCGTTGGACGCCTGGGCGCCGACCTGGGTGTCGGTGTCCAGCGGGTTGCCCGGCGACACCTTGCGGACGCGGTCGAGCGCCTTCTCCATGAACTGACTGTAGATGCGCTCGCTGATGAGGGAGCGCGACGGGCAGGTGCAGACCTCGCCCTGGTTGAGCGCGAACATTGCGAAGCCTTCCAACGACTTGTCGAAGAAGTCGTCGTCGCGCGCCATCACATCCTCGAAGAAGATGTTGGGGCTCTTGCCTCCCAGCTCCAGCGTGACGGGGATGAGGTTCTCACTGGCGTACTGCATGATGAGCCGGCCCGTGCTCGTCTCGCCGGTGAAGGCCACCTTGGCGATGCGCGGGCTGCTGGCCAGCGGCTTGCCCGCCTCCACGCCGAAGCCGTTGACGACGTTGAGCACCCCTTCGGGCAGCAGGTCCTGGATGAGCTCGGTCCACAGCAGGATGCTGGAGGGCGTCTGCTCCGCGGGCTTGAGGACCACGCAGTTGCCCGCCGCCAGCGCCGGGGCCAGCTTCCAGGCCGCCATCAGCAGCGGGAAGTTCCAGGGGATGATTTGCCCCACGACGCCCAGCGGCTCGTGGAAGTGGTAGGCGACGGTGTCGTGGTCCAGCTCGCTCACGCCGCCTTCCTGCGCGCGGATACATCCGGCGAAGTAGCGGAAGTGGTCGATGGCCAGCGGGAGGTCCGCCGCCAACGTCTCACGCACGGGCTTGCCGTTGTCCCACGTCTCCGCGACGGCGAGCAGCTCCAGGTTCTGCTCCATCCGGTCGGCGATCTTGTTGAGGAGGTTCGCTCGGACGGTCGGCGAGGTGCGGCCCCAGGAGCGCCGGGCCGCGTGGGCCGCATCCAGCGCCTTTTCGATGTCCTCGGCCGTGGAGCGGGCCACTTCACAGAAGGGCTTGCCCGTCACGGGGCTGATGTTCTCGAAGTACTGGCCGCGCGTGGGTTCGACCCAACGCCCGCCAATGAAGTTCTGGTAGCGGGGCTTGAACTGCACCTTGGAGCCGGGCTGATTGGGGGCGGCGTAGATCACTGCGCTCTCCTTGGGTGGTTTGGTAGACGGGACACCCCAGAGCAGCGCGCATGCCAGTGCCCGCGTCCGTCGACGTCGCGGCGCGTCGTGTCCCGCTCCGCGACACCTGTCCGGACACGCCTGGCGCGGAGCGCGACAGGTCCGTCGCGCGATGGACACCGTCCTCCAGTGAACGCTCAGGCGCGCGAGGGCAGCGTGATGCCGAAGCGCTCCGCCATCCGGTAGAGCGTGCTTCGTGCGATGCCCAGGCGCCGGGCGGCCTGCGCCACATTGCCGCCGCTGAGCGCCAGTGCCTCTTGGATGGCGCGGGCCTCCAGCTCGCGCAGCGGGCCGGCGGCGGCACCCGCGGCTGGCTGGCGCGGCGCACTGGGAGCGAGCGGCGTGGTGGGCAGAGGCGCTCCCTGGCCCCCGGGCGAGTGCGGGCTTCCCAGGCCTGGCGGCAGGGCATCCACGTCCAGCACGGCGGCGCCGCCCGCACGCACCAACGACAGCCGCAGCACCGTCTTCAGCTCACGCACGTTGCCGGGCCAGGGGTGGGCGGCGAGCCGGGTGAGCGCGGCGGCGGAGAGGCCTGGCGGGGACAGGCCTTCTTCTGCTGACAGACGCTCGAGGAGTGCGTGGGCCAGCTCAGGCAGGTCGGTGCGCTCGCGCAGGGGTGGCAGCCGCAGCACCGCGCCCTGGAGGCGGAAGTAGAGGTCGGAGCGGAACGTGCCGCTGCGCACGGCCGCGTCCAGGTCCCTGCAGGTCGCGCCCACCAGGCGGAAGCGCGAGCATCGCACGCGGGACTCGCCCACGCGCGAATAGGCGCCGTCCTCCAGCACGCGCAGCAGCAACACCTGGAGCGCGGGCGGCATCTCCGCCAGCTCGTCGAGGAAGAGCGTTCCGCCGTCCGCCGCCGCCAGCTTTCCCTCCGCGCCGCCGACACGCGCGCCGGTGAAGGCGCCGGGCGCATGGCCGAACAGCTCACTCTCCAGCAACGCGGGCGACAGCGCGCCGCAGTTCACCGCCACGAAGGGGCCCGTGGCGACCGTGCTGGCCGCGTGCAGTGCGCGGGCGAGGAGCTCCTTGCCCGTGCCTGTCTCCGACAGCAGGAGCACCGGCAGGCTCGTCGGCGCGAACCGCTCCGCTTCGCGCAACGTGGCGCGGTGCTGCGGGTCGTTCCCCCTGAGCGCCGCCCACGGCCCAGGAGGCACCGCCGGGTCCGCCCCCCACAGGTCCCGGGACAGTGCACGCGGCGCACGGCCCACGGAGGAAGGCTCCGCCACGGCAGGGCGTGACTCCGCGCTCCCGGGCGGCATGCCCTGGGGCTCACCACCGGACGGCGACGCCTCTCGCGGCGCGCGCAGGGACTGGACACCCACAGACTC